>CAZKST010000297.1:0-3679 GCA_964555395.1 uncultured Thiotrichaceae bacterium
TTTAATCAAATTGAGGGTACAAAAAAGAATTGAACGGGGAAATATAGAGAATTTCTAAAGGAGGGAATATCTGAACCCCAAATTATTTAAAATAACTTAGGATTCAGATACAAAAAGAAACTTACACTTACTTATTAAGCTTAAGCCGCTAATTGTGCTTTGGCTGTTTCAACTAAGGCTTTGAAAGCATCTTTATTGAACACAGCTAATTCAGCTAACATCTTACGGTCAACAGTCACATTCGCTTTATGTAAGCCATTGATTAAACGACTATAAGATAAACCATATTCACGAGCACCCGCATTAATACGCGCAATCCATAAAGCACGGAATTGACGTTTACGTTGTTTACGGTCACGGTAAGCATATTGTCCTGCTTTAGTCATCGCGGGTTTAGCCACGCGGATGACGTTACGACGGAAGCCACGATAGCCTTTAGTCGCATTTAAAATCTTTTTATGACGAGCGTGCGCAATTACACCACGTTTAACTCTTGCCATTTTCTAAACTCCTATTAAACGTATGGTAATTGACGAGCAATGCTCTTTTGGTCAGAAGGATGCACTAAAGTAGGTGCACGCAATTGACGTTTACTTTTAGTGGTTTTCTTCGTCAAAATGTGACGACGAAATGCAGAACCACGTTTGAATCTGCCCGAACCAGTCGGGCGGAAGCGTTTAGACGCTCCACTGTTACTTTTAATTTTTGGCATGAGAATTACTCCGCATTGTTTCCTCACAATTCAAGCAATTACCCAATGTAATTGTTGCAGAGGAATCAGATTGTTAATGTTGTTTTGTTTTTGGCGCGACCACCATTACCATTTGCTTGCCTTCTAAACGTGGAAATTGCTCAACTGAACCATGTTCTGCTAAATCGCTTTCAATGCGTTTTAACAATTCATGTCCCAAATCTTGGTGAGCCATTTCCCGCCCACGGAAGCGCAGGGTAACTTTGGCTTTATCGCCGTCTTCAAGGAAACGGATCAGGTTGCGTAGTTTGACCTGATAATCTCCCTCATCTGTACCAGGACGGATTTTAATTTCCTTCACTTGTACTTGTTTTTGCTTCTTCTTCGCTATTTGCTTTTTCTTATTTTGTTCAAATAAGAATTTGCCATAGTCCATAATGCGACAAACTGGTGGTTTTGCAGTGGGTGCAATTTCAACCAAATCCAGTTCAGCATCCATAGCCGCTTGCAAGGCTTCTTTAATGGATACCACGCCTTTTTGCTCTCCTTCGGCATCAATTAACCGAACTTTGAGGGCTGTAATTTGCTCATTAAGGCGTGTTTGTTTGTCAGTTTTCTCTGGAGTAGCGATAGCTCGTCTTCCTTCTGGTTTTTAAGCGTAGTTGGTAATTTCAGTATGCAGTTTTTCCACAAACTCTGCGACTGACATCGTGCCCAAGTCCTCACCCTTGCGTGTCCGTACTGCGATTTGGTTGTTTTCCATTTCACGACCCCCAATAACCGCTAAGTAGGGAACTTTTTGCAAGGTATGTTCGCGTATCTTAAGACCAATTTTCTCATTTCTCAAGTCTGAAATTACACGAATGCCTTGCCGTGCCAATTGTTGCTCAAGTGCAGAGACATAAGCGGCTTGCGCATCAGTAATATTCATTAATACTACTTGAATCGGAGCCAGCCATAAAGGAAATGCGCCTGCATGTTCTTCAATTAAAATGCCAATAAAGCGTTCTAAAGAGCCTAAAATAGCACGGTGTAACATCACAGGCACTTGGCGCGAACTATCAGCAGCGACATATTCTGCACCTAAACGACCAGGCATAGAAAAGTCGACTTGAATTGTGCCACATTGCCAAACACGCCCGATAGAATCTTTTAATGAAAACTCAATTTTAGGGCCATAGAATGCACCTTCACCCGGTTGCAATTCAAACGCCAACCCTTTGTTATTGAGCGCGACTTCTAAAGCTTTTTCGGCTTTATCCCATACTTCATCACTGCCTACTCGTTGTTCTGGACGAGTGGACAATTTAATAATCACTTCATTAAAGCCAAAATCTTTATAAACTTTAAACAATAAGTCAATAAAAGCAGAAACTTCTGGCTGAATTTGGTCTTCTGTACAGAAAATATGCGCATCGTCTTGTACGAAATTGCGCACCCGCATTAAACCGTGCAAAGTGCCTGAAGGTTCGTTACGATGACATGAACCGAATTCGGCTAAGCGAATAGGCAATTCACGATAACTGCGCAAATCATTGTTATAAATCTGAATATGACAAGGGCAGTTCATTGGTTTAACTGCATAATCCCGATTTTCAGATTCTGTAGTAAACATATTGCTTTTAAATTTATCCCAGTGCCCAGAACGCTCCCATAAAGAACGGTCAACTAATTGCGGGGTGTGCACTTCTTGATAGCCATGTTGACGTAATAAACGGCGGACATAATTTTGAATTTCTAAATAAATTGCCCAGCCTTTATCATGCCAAAATACCATACCAGGGGCTTCTTCTTGCACATGGAATAAATCCAAATGTTTACCCAATTTGCGATGGTCGCGCTTTTCCGCTTCTTCTAAGCGGTGTAAATGCTCATCTAATTCTTTCTTGGTTGCCCACGCAGTGCCATATACCCGTTGCAACATTTCATTTTTGGAGTCACCGCGCCAATATGCGCCCGCTAACTTCATCAATTTGAAAGCTTTTAATTTGCCAGTGCTTGGCACATGGGGACCACGACATAAATCTACAAACTCGCCTTGTTTGTATAAAGATAATTGCTGATCAGCAGGAATAGATTCAATAATTTCTGCTTTATATTCTTCGCCTTGATTGCGGAAAAATTTTACAGCCTCATCGCGTGAAACCACTAAACGTGACACGGGATAATCGGCGGCGGCTAATTCTTCCATTTTCTTTTGCAACACGTCTAAATCTTCAGGGGAAAAACGGTGTGCAGTCGAAAAATCATAGTAAAAACCGTTTTCAATCACAGGACCAATGGTCACTTGTATTTTTGGAAACAGTAATTTAACCGCTTGAGCCAATAAGTGCGCGCAAGAGTGACGAATCACTTCCAAGCCTTCTGTATCACGTTCTGTAACAATTGCGACGGTTGCGTCTTCTTCAATAATAAAGGACGTATCCACTAAACGTTGATTGACTTTTCCCGCCAAGGCGGCTTTAGCCAAACTTTTGCCAATGCTGGTTGCGACTTCCATCACAGTGACCGCTTGGTCAAAAACACGTTTACTTCCATCAGGCAAGGTAATTACAGGCATAATACAGTATCCATTAATGCGTAGTTTGTATTGGTGTTATAAGCCATTTTCAGGTTTTTACAACATAAAGACGAAATTAACTTAGTTGCTTGTTAATGAAAGGAATTAAAGCGCACTTTTAAATTTTAGTCAAAAAAAAGGCACTGAAACAGTGCCTTGTAGAATAAATTCGGTTCTGGTAGGCACGAGTGGGATCGAACCACCGACCACCACCATGTCAAGGTGGTGCTCTACCACTGAGCTACGTGCCTGTCATTTAAAGAAGGCGATATTCTAGCGAGTTTATTTTTAAAGTGCAAGGGGATATGTGATTTTTTTGTGCGAATTAATCACTTTCAATATGCTGTATTTCCTCAGGCGTTAATTGATACAGCGTATAAACCTTTTCATTCACGGCTTGCTCGGCTTGCTCAATGCCTATTTTTAAC
>CAZKST010000298.1:0-3671 GCA_964555395.1 uncultured Thiotrichaceae bacterium
ATGTGTGGAATTTGTGGCGAATTGCGTTTTGACCAACAACCGACTTCTGTAGCGAATATTCAAGCCATGTTAGCTGTGCTTGCGCCGCGTGGACCCGATGGCGAAGGCACTTATTTTGAAGGCGCGGTCGGTTTTGGACATCGGCGGCTTGCAGTGATTGATTTATCCACACATGCCAATCAGCCCATGCGCGACCCGCAAACGGGCAATGTTTTAGTGTTCAATGGCACAATTTATAATTATCCCGAATTACGCCGCGAATTACTGTCACGCGGACATCAATTTATTTCCACAGGCGATACCGAAGTTATTTTAAAAGCCTATGCAGAATGGGGCGAGGATTGCGTCGACCATTTAACAGGCATGTTTGCCTTCGCCATTTGGGATGCGCAACGGCGGCAAATGGTGATTGCCCGCGACCGTTTGGGAATTAAACCGCTGTATTTTGCCCGCACGGCGAATGCTTTACGCTTTGCGTCGACTTTGCCCGCCTTGCTTGCTACTGAAGGCGTTGATAAGTCATTAGACCCCGTTGGTTTGCATCATCATTTAACTTTACACGCCGTTGTTCCCGCGCCTTACACCATTATCAAAGGCATTCGCAAAGTCGCGCCTGCGTCGATTCACGTTTTCACCGCCGATGGACAACATCGCGAGCGCAGTTATTGGCAATTAACCGCTTGTCGTCCTGCGGAAAGTTTCAGCGAAAAACAATGGATTGAGCAAACACATGACGCATTGCAACAGGCAATTCAAACTCATAATACTGTCGCCGATGTGCCTGTCGGTGTGTTGTTATCGGGCGGTTTAGATTCCAGTTTAATTGTCGGTTTGCTCGCGGAGCAGCGCGAAATTGATTCTTTATTAACCTTTTCTATTGGTTTTGAAGATACTGCTGAAGAAAAAGGCAGCGAGTTTGAATATTCTGACCAAGTTGTCGCCCGTTATCCCACTCGTCACCACCGCTTGCAAATTCCCAATAGTGAAGTGTTAAAACGGTTACCCGAAGCCATTCGCATGATGTCCGAGCCGATGGTTGCACAAGATGCGGTTGCGTTTTATTTGCTGGCTGAACAAGTGGTTAAACACGTCAAAGTAGTACAAAGTGGACAAGGCGCGGATGAAGTTTTTGCGGGCTATTTTTGGTATCCGTTGATGAATGAGCGTCAAGGCGATTTATTACAACGCTTCAGTCCTTTGTATTTTGACCGCACTCACGCCGAATTATTGCGCACTTTAACGCCTGATTATCATGGCGAAGATTACACCAGCGCGACGATTGGGCAATTATTAGCCAAAGACGGTGCGGATGAGTTTTTAGACCGCGTGTTGCGAATGGATGTGACGACGTTAATTGTCGACGACCCCGTCAAGCGCGTGGATAACATGACCATGGCATTTGGTTTAGAGGCGCGTGTGCCGTTTTTAGACCATCATCTAGTTGAAATGGCAATGCAAATTCCGCCCAGTTTAAAACTCAAAGAAAACGGTAAATATCCACTCAAAGCCGTAGCGCGTTCCGTTTTACCCGCCGCCGTGATTGACCGCCCCAAAGGCTATTTTCCCTTGCCTGCGTTGAAATATGTGCGCGGTGATTTTTTAAATTACATGAAATCGATTTTAAATTCCAAAGCGTGTTTGCAACGGGGTTTATTTAATCGTGAGTATGTCAATGAATTATTCGCCACGTCTGAGCAAGCATTTACACCGTTACGCGGCAGTAAATTGTGGCATTTAGCTTTATTAGAGCATTGGTTGCAGATTCATTTAGATAATTAATAACAAAACTACAATGTTAGCTTTTTCTCCTTATGACCGTGGTTTGCATTATGGCGATGGTTTATTTGAAACCGCGCCTTTTTTGCAAGGACAGCCGTTAAATTGGCAATATCACCAAGCCCGTTTAGCTTTAGGCTGTCAACGCTTACAAATTCCCCCGCCAAATTGGCAACTGCTTGATGCACAAATCCAAAATGCCTGTAAAAACCAGCAAACGGGCGTGTTAAAACTCATTTATACACGCGGCGAAGGCGGGCGCGGTTATCGTCCGCCGCTTCCTGCGCAACCTAATACGCAATTGCTTGTTTATCCGTTACCCACTTATCCCGCTGATTATTTTAAAAATGGTGTAATTATTCGCACTTGTCACACTCGTTTAGCGCGACAACCTTTATTAGCAGGTTTAAAACACTTGAACCGTTTAGAGCAAGTATTGGCGCGGCAAGAATGGCAAGACGACACGATTTTTGAAGGCGTTATGCTAGATACGCAAGCCTATGTGATTGAAGGCACAATGAGCAATCTTTGGTGGGTTAATACCGCTGGTGAACTGTGTACGCCGCGTTTAAGCCACTGCGGCATTGCGGGCGTGATGCAAAAATTACTGCTTGAATATTGCCGTATAGCGAAAATTTCCGTTAAACAACGCGCTTTTCGCGTAAAAGAGTTGACAACTGCGCGCGAAATCTTTTTAACTAACAGCGTGATTGGGATAATGCCTGTTAAACAGTGGGAAAAACAGCATTTTAACGTAGGTGAATTAACGCAGCGATTACGCCAGCACGCTATCGCGCAAGCATGGATTGTCAATTATGACTAAAGTTTGGAAAATTATCGGTTTTTTAATAGGCAGTATCCTGTTATTAAGCCTGTGTGCAGCAGGAGGAATATATTGGACTTATCAGCAATTAAATCAGCCTTTTGCAGTGGATAAAGCATGGGAATATACCCTTGCGCCTAAAACCAATTTATGGCAAGTTTCTCGTGATTTAGAAAATAAGCAATTAATGAATCCTTTGATTTCGCGGGCGTGGATAATTTTTGCACGCTGGCAACAAAAAGCTAGCCAAATCAAAGCAGGAGAATACTCAATTCCTGCTAATACTTCGCCGATTGAGTTTTTAGAGATTTTAACTTCAGGCAAAACAATACAATATTCCTTAACTGTGCCAGAAGGTTTTACTTTTAAACAATTACTGGCTGCAATTCAACAACATCCGCAATTAGAAAAAACATTAACTAATTTAGACAGTGCGGCGATTATGACGAAATTAGGGCTTGCGGGTTTGCATCCTGAAGGGCGTTTTTTTCCTGATACTTATCATTTTCCACGCGGCACGACAGATTTAGCCTTTTTACAACGGGCAAATCAAACGATGGAAGAAACGTTAAAAGCGGCTTGGGAAAAACGTCAGCCCAATTTACCCGTAGAAACGCCGTATCAAGCTTTAATTTTGGCTTCTATTGTGGAAAAAGAAACGGCTGTGCCGAGTGAACGGACGGCAATTGCGGGGGTTTTTGTGCGCCGTTTACAAAAAGGGATGTTATTACAAACAGACCCGACCGTGATTTATGCGTTAGGGGACAGTTACAACGGCAATATTCGCACACAAGATTTACAAGTAGATAATCCTTATAATACTTATCGTTACGCAGGTTTGCCGCCCACGCCGATTGCATTACCGAGTAAAGAAGCGATTCAAGCGGCTTTAAACCCAGCAGAAGGTAATACACTGTATTTTGTCGCAAAAGGTGATGGTTCACATCAATTTTCTGCAACGTTAAATGAACATGAATGTGCGGTGATTGAATTTCAATTAAAAGACAAAGCCCCGCAACGTTTTAAAGCCCGTTGTGCTTTATATCCACAATGCGGTGCTTGTCGGGGTTAA
>CAZKST010000299.1:0-3630 GCA_964555395.1 uncultured Thiotrichaceae bacterium
GAATATGCTCAAAAGTAGCAATACTAAAAATTAAATCAAAACTTTGGTCTTGAATTGGTAAATTACGAATATCGCCGTATGATAAAACAATATTTTCAGGAAAACGTGTAATAAAATGATTGGTTTTAGCCAATTCAAATCTAATATCCGAAGTCCAATTTTTTTCTTCTATGCACCAGTTATTAATCCCTAAACCATAGTGCATTCCATACTGTCTTAATTCATATAAACTATTTGCATCATCTGCCCCCACTTCTAAAATATCAAAGTCGGTAATATCAAAATAAACTTTTAAGCGTTCAATGGCTTCTCGTTGATAGCAAGAAGGTTGATAGCTTAGTAAATTCATATCTTCTAAGGTTGAAGTATGCGTAAAGAGTTCATCAAGCGTGTATTGATGAGTTGGATTTTTTAAAGAAATAATAGGTTTCATAAATGTTTAAACTTAAAGAGTTTCATATTAAAAGCACACTCCTATTTTTAGGTGTTTTATATGTGCTTCATTTAGTGTATGCAATAACATCTCAACGTTTTTTATTTGCAGATACTGCACATTTTTTATTAATGCTGTTACAAAGCAAAACCTTTACAACTTTTGATGAAAATCGCCAATTTGCCCATTGGATTTCACAAGCTCCAATTGTCGCCCTGCTTAAATTAGGGGTGAAAGATATTAACATACTTAGTTATGTTTACGGTATCACGCTTTTTACTTTGTATCCTTTATTGGTTTTTGGTAGCGCGTGGCTTGCTCTATCAAAAACAATGCCGACTTCTTCTATCCAAACGAACGATAATATTCCTTTAACACAATTAGTTTGGTTTTTTATAAGTTTATCAACAGCAATTGCTTATTTTAACACTGAATTTTTTATTATTAGTGAAAGTCATTTAGCAACTGCATTATTTTGGGCATTAGGCTTGTTAATTTTATTCAGGCGTGACCGCTTGGGCTTAATTTTATGCAGTATTTTAATTTTACCTACATTACATCTTTATGAATCTTTTTTATTTTTTGGTGTAATTTTAGGAATTTTTGCCACTTATCGTGCTTTTAAATGGGAAAAACAAAGAATTCAACAAATTTGTTGGTTATTAGTTGCGCTGTATTTATTCAGCAGCAGCGCGCTCGCATTAAACAACATTTTAAATCCGCGTGATGCGCAAAATTTTCAAGGCTTTGCTTCACTTCTCTTTTTTGTCCATCCTTTTAATCCTTGGTTATGGCATTATCCCGTTTTATTATCATTTTTAGCATTGGGCTTATTAGCAGTTACTTTATGGATACGACAAGCATTAAGTGCTGATTTTTTTCGCAAAATAAGTATTTTCTGGTTAATTGCATGTGTCGCGGTGGCTTTTTATCCCATATTCGCGCCGACTTGGCTCGCACCGCGTTTGCATTATGATGCCCGCATTTTAAATACGCTTATTCCGCTGATGGCAATGTTAGGATTGGTGCTTGCCTATAGTTTAAATTGCCGCTTAAATTGGCAAATTCAGCAACGGGCGTGGTTTATTGTTTTCTCGTTATTATTGACGCAATTAACGTGGCATTTTGCGGGCACTTATCAATGGTCGCGCTATGTGCAAGCATTTAGACAAGATTTGCAACATTATTGTGGTTTAACACCCATTCGGCAAACTGCAATTTGGCAACCGCAATATACTGAAATGAATTGGAGTTGGACAACTTCAATTATGAGTATTTTGTTGAATCCACAAACAGATATTAAAAATTTAATCGGAGTGCCGTATTATGATAGTTGGCAACCGTTTCAAACTTTACAGCGTGAAACGCCTAATTTAAGCGATTACGGCGTGCAATTTAAAACCTATCAACGCGGTTTAGAATTGCAATTATTACAACCTGAAATCAGAAGTTTAAATTTAAAAACAGGAAGTTGTCCATTGGCGGCATTTGGGCATCGGGAATGGCAAGCGTTAAAAGTAGAAAAATTAACTTCGCCTTTATGGAATATTGCCGAGCAGCAGTATCAAAAAATTTTGTTACTCTCCGCTGATAATTGTCAAAGCAAAATGCCTGATACCTTGCCAACCGCTTTATTAATACAACGTTTTTCTACTAAAATAGTCAACGAATGTGATTTAACAAAGGCAAATAACGTAACTTTAGATGATGAAACGGTTTATTTAATGCCATTTAATCGGGTAGAGGCTTTTAAACAGGCTACAACCCAAACTTTAAATTGCGCTGTTTTAGACAGTGTTCCTACTTGTGTGACAGAAAATAGTGTTAAACGCTGGAAAAAAGATTAATTTTAAAAGGATAGCATAATGAGCTTGCATTGGACGGATGTACAAGAAATTGCGATTCAATTAACTGAGCAACATCCTGATGTTGACCCGCGTTATGTGAATTTTGTGGATATGCACCGCTGGGTGTGTGAATTGGCGGAATTTAGTGATAATCCTGAACGGTCAAATGAGAAAATTTTAGAAGCCATTCAAATGGCATGGATTGATGAAGCGAGCTAAGTCGTTTAAAAAGCAGCAAATAAGATAAAAAATATGCGAATTGCTTTTGGAGTTGAATATGATGGCAGCCACTTTGCGGGCTGGCAATGTCAAGAGGGCGTGCGCACTGTGCAGGCGTGCGTGGAGCAGGCGTTGAGTAAAGTGGCAAATCATCCTGTTACGGCGATTTGTGCGGGGCGCACGGATAAAGGTGTCCATGCAACGCATCAGGTGATTCACGCGGATGTCACTGCGCTGCGCACAATGCGCTCGTGGATATTGGGTACAAATGTTAATTTGCCGCGTGATGTGGGGATTAATTGGGCGATTCCTGTAGATGATAATTTTCATGCACGTTTTTCAGCGCGTACACGGTTTTATCGTTATGAAATCGTGAATAAAATGGCGCGTCCTGCCTTGTTACATTTGCGGGCAACATGGGAACATCGTCCACTAGATGTAGCACGAATGCAAGCGGCGGGTAATGTGTTATTGGGAACGCATGATTTTACGTCGTTCCGCGCCATTGGTTGTCAGGCAAAAACACCGATTCGGACAATCAAAAGTTTAACCGTGCGGCGGGAGTATGAGCGGGTGATTTTAGAAGTGTCTGCCAATGCGTTTTTGCATCACATGGTACGCAATATTGCAGGGGTTTTAATTGCAATCGGCGCGGGTGAGCAACCTGTAGAATGGATAAATCAAATTTTAGCAGCTAAAGACCGCACGCAAGGTGGGGTGACTGCGCCGCCTGATGGTTTATATTTATGCGGGGTGGAGTATGAAGCTCCGTATATTTTCCCTACCGAGCGGGATGCGTTTTATGCAAGCTTTTGAGCTTTTTGATATTTTTTGTAGGGTGGAATAGCGTAGCATATTCCACCATCCCACTGTGGTTAATACCTGTTTTACTAAGCTTTTACGGCGTTTCATGGTGGAATACGCTTTGCTATTCCACCCTACACGACCGAGATAAAAAAACTTGTTAACGAGGCACTTTTTTGAAAGATTTGAGTTTTAGCGTGCGAACAAAACCAAATACACGCATCGCTATTTGCCATACATGCCCTTTAAGATAATGATGTAGCGCGTAACTGCTTAGTGCGACTGCTGCTAAAGTCAACAAAGTAATCACTGTTGCAATAACAAATT
>CAZKST010000300.1:0-3590 GCA_964555395.1 uncultured Thiotrichaceae bacterium
AAACCTGCTAGATTTTAAAAAGCTAGCAGGTTTTTGTTTTTTAGATTAAAACCGATATTTCACCCGCGCATAATAAAATGTACCATCGTTAAACGGTACAGAAGGGGAATAAGGCATAATTTTTCCTTCGCCCGTGAAAGGGTCGCCATCCATGCCGTAATTGGTATCGGGATAGACATTAAATAAATTGTGTACGCCTAAACCTAATTCTAAATTTGATGACCAGTGATAAGCAAAATCTAAATCAGTCAGCCATTTAGCGGATAAAGTTTGGTCGTATTCAGGTGCATCAAGATAATTAACCACTTTTAGACTGCCATAACGTTGTAAGCGTAAAGTGGTACTTAATTTTTGATAGTCATAAGTGGCAGTTAAAATTAAATTATCACGCGGTTGTCCTGATTCTACTCGTTGTACTTGTTCTGTGCGGTCTAAAATGATGTTCGCGCCATTGCTGCCTAAAATAGACGGCGCACGCACCGCGCCAATAATATTAGTGTCGTGATATTGATATTGCAGTTTTAAGTTTAAACGTCCAATAGGCAATACAAGTTCGTATTTCGCTGATAAATCCATGCCTTGTGTTTCTGTATCAATCGCATTGGTAAAGAAACGCGCTCCTGCAACATTATAAGAGCTCAAAATATCAACAACAGTTTGTCCATAAATATCAGCATCTTGTACAATATCGCCCGATAAAACAATGCGGTCATCAATGCGGGTGAAAAAGTAATCAGCCGAGAAAATGAGGTTTTTAACAGGTTTATAGCTTAAACCTGTACTGAATTGTTTAGATTTTTCTGCTTTTAAATCCGTCGCACCTAAAGCACGCGCTAAAGGGTTATCAACGCTGAATGTGCCAATTTCTACCGCTTTGCTGTTAATAAAGGCGGTGGAAGTTGACGTATAGTGCGATTGAGCAAGGGAGGGAGCGCGGAAGCCTGTGCTGGCGGAAGCACGCAGTGACCAATGTTCATTGGGATTATATATGGTTGCTAATTTGCCGTTGACAGTTGAGCCAAAATCGCTGTAATTTTCATAACGCACAGCCGCTTGCGTGCTTAAAGCACTGGAAATAGGATATTCTAAATCTAAATATAAACTGCTGTTGTGGCGGCGGGCATCGGTTTCATCACTGGGTTTAAAACCCGGAAATACTTGCGCGCCTGCGGGGGCAATGTCGCCAGCGTTGGGGCCGTCCAAAATCGGAACGCCGCCATAAACATAAGAATTCAATTCACCTGCTTTAATTTTGTAATTTTCTACGCGAAATTCTGCGCCAATCCCGACGTTTAATTTATTTTCTAAACCAACATCTAGCGTTTTGAAACCATCCAAGTTAAACAAATGTTGGTTACTGCTGAGTGTGCCGCTGTCAAATGAGGTCGGACTGTCTGTGCCTAAAGAAGCGTTTAAACTATTTTCAACTTGAAATTGAAAATCACTAAAACCAAAGGTATAACTAAAATCCCAGAGCCAACCGCTGTCTGTGCTAGATTTTGCGCCGAGCGTTAAGCCTACATCGCGGATAGTTGGGGCAAGATGCGGTAAAAAACCATCAGGATAAATGGCGCGTACATTGCGGTTATCTAATGGACGGCGAAAAAAGCCTGTAGAATCGCCTAAACGCTGCCCTAAAGAGGCGGTTGTATAAAATTGTACGCCATTGCCGCCTAAATATTCGCCATTTGCCATTAAAGCAATATCTTGCAACTCAGCATCGCCCATGTTGTGGGTAACTGATGCGGGGTTATTGTTACGCGAATCGCCAGTAAAATATTGTTGACGGCTATCTAATCCCGAGCGATTGGTGTTATTGCGGTCGCGAATTTCGCCACTAATATGCAAAAAACCTTTATTTTCTTTATCTTTATAACCTGTACTAAAACCTGCTTGACCAAGTTCCCCGTCGCGTTTTGAAGTTTGTCCTACGTTTAATTTCACTTCGGTGTCTGTGCTTTGTTTGAGCACGATGTTAATAATCCCTGCAATGGCATCTGAACCATATTGAGCCGCCGCGCCATCATTTAACACTTCAATTCTATCAATGGCTTGAATGGGAATCATGTTAATGTCGACACCCGTAGAACCGCGTCCCACCGTCGCATTGGTGTTTAGCAACGCACTGGAATGGCGACGTTTACCATTGATTAACACCAGCACTTGGTCTGCGCCCATGCCGCGCAAGGTGAACGGGCGAGCACTGTCTGTGCCGTCAGCCGTAAAAGCACGCGGAAAATTAAAAGAGGGCAGCAAAACTTCCAACACTTTGCCCAATTCACCGTAACCAGTACGCTCTAAATCTTGGGCAGTAATGACTTCAACAGGCACAAGGGCTTGGGTTTGTGGGCGGGCTTTGCCGCGTGTTCCAAGACTGACATCAATATCCATCAAATCTTCAAGCGACAAATTTTGTAAATAATCTAAACGTTCATGTTTATCTGCATTTTCTGCAACAGAAAATAGAGGATAACTACTTAATATTAAAAATGTTAAACCAAAAATCCGCTTTTTTCTTATCATCATGCTACCTTGCTGAAATTATGAGTATGCACAGTTGATGATAAATCTAACCGCTGGTGGATTACGGTTTAAGCGTTTCAACTGGGCATTAGGCACGGGGATTATTAAGAAGAATCAATCTTTTCTGAGCGGTATTATTTAACATTTTTTTAGTTTTTCAAAGAGATTTGCTAAATGTAGAAAAACAAAATCCTCTTCTTGCCATTTTCCAGTAGCAAAGAAGAGGTAAAACAAGCTATTCATATTGGCGCGCTATTACAAAGCAGAATCGCTTTCTACATCAAAAGTATTCAGAATAATATCAATTGCCGCCATTCTCGCGCCGTGTTGTACAGCGTCTAAAATATCCGCATCATCCCAACCCAACGCCCGCAACGCATTTAAATCAGCAACATCCGCTTTTTTGCAATTTTTTACCGATTTTAAAACGAAGGTTAGCATTGCATTTTCTTTTTCATTTAAACGAGCACTTTGTTGTTTTTGTTTTAGTTCTGCCACGTCATCCATTTGCCAACCCATCAAATTGACTAATAACGATGTATTGAAATCAATGCAATATTGGCATTGTGTATCGCTAGAAACCAATAAACGCACACTAGCCAATAACGGCGCGGACAAGGTTTTGTGCGTCATGTAGTAATCAATAAAACTCAATTGTTGTTTATACAGCTCGGGGCTAATACTCCAAACTTGAGAAGAGTTAGGTACTCTGCCTCTTAACTCAATGATATGTTTGTATAATTCTGCGATTTCACCTGTAGCGGCTTCTGGGCTGATAGTTCTGATTAAAGGCATGTTGATTGTCCTTGTAAGATAAAGTTGCGTTAGTTGACTGAGTAGTCAAGTGCTATTTAAACAGCATTTAACCAACCAGTCAACTATTAAATAGTGAAATAAAATTCATAATTAAATTCTGATTTTGTCTGAACCCTAATTCACATAATTAACATAATTTCCTTAATTTTTTCATTTTAATTATGAAAATTAAGTGAATTAAGGTTCAGATTATGGCTCTGACGAGTAGGCATAAAAAAACCTGTTGAGTTATCCCCAACAGGTAAGCTGAT
>CAZKST010000301.1:0-3584 GCA_964555395.1 uncultured Thiotrichaceae bacterium
AATAGCTTCAGCTATTGCCAGTGGCGTAATCGCTAAAGTAATGTTCAATCAAAAGGTTAAAAAGCAATAGCTAAAGCTATTGCACTCCAATTTACGCAATTTAAGGTGCGGTTACTATATTATAAAATTTGTTCCCAAGTAAAAACTTGGGAACATTGAACCTGAAATTTATAAAGGTTGTTCCCAAATTTTAACTAACTCACTAAATTCTTGGGCAATTTTTTTAACAATTTCCTCGGCTAAACTAAAATCGCCCATTCGCACCGCCATTTCACATTCCGCCGCTAATCCGCCCAAACGTAATGCGCCAACGCTGCGTGAACTGCCTTTTAAATTATGGCTTAGGCGTTCTAATGTTATTTTATCTCGCGCACTTGCCGCGCTTTGTAATTTTCCTATATCAATTTCAACATTTTTACTAAATTCTTTCAGTAATCTTTGTAATAACGCCATGTTATTTAAAGCTAAGCGCAAAGCGTGGGCTTTATCAAAACTGACTAACGTTTCTGATAAACTGGCTTGATTAGCGTGTGATGTTTCGGAACTAACACGGGGGGCTGTAGTTGCTGAGTTACTATTTGCCAAGTTGGGAGCAGTTATTTTCTCAAAAGCACTGGGAATGGGCGCAGAAGCAGTTGTACTGTTTGCAACCGTTCCTAAAGAGAAACGGGTCAAAATAGAGCGTAAACGTTCAACGGTAATCGGTTTAGCAATACAATCATTCATTCCAACTTCATAATAGGCTTTTAAATCATCCATTTGTGTATTGGCGGTTAATGCAATAATGGGGACTTTTTGGTAGTTTTCCATTTGCCGAATGCGTGCCGTTGCTGCGATTCCATCCATCACTGGCATTTGAATATCCATAAAAATCAAATCATACGTTTGTTGTTGGCACAGTGTAATTGCGCGTTGCCCATTTTCTGCAACCATCACTTTGCAACCTAAAGCTTCTAACATGCTGGTTGCAACAATACAGTTCACTTGATTATCTTCTACTAATAAAATTCGGCAGTTATCGCTATTATCACTGGATACGGTAGTAAAGTTATTTGAGGTTTTATGATTGTTTTCTGCTTCAGCAGGACGACTGGGGGTAATGGCATTAGAAACGGCAATTGCACTGGCATTGTCTGATTCTGTTTCAAAATGACATTCCATAAAATACATTAATTTATCTAAGCTTAAAGGCTTCATTAAGTGTTGATTCATGCCCACTAAACGGTAACGTCCTAAATCTAAATAGGCTGAATTAGCACTGATTGCTACAATAAAAGTCGGTTGGCGTTTTAATTCTTGTTCTTGTGAGCGAATTAATTGACTGGTTTCAAAACCATCCATCTCTGGCATGTTTAAATCCATAAAGATGAGGTCATAATATTGTCTTGCCGTTTTTTCTAACGCTTCTTTACCGCCTGAAGCTTCTTCTACCTGACAACCGATAGCATTTAATAATGTGGTGGCAACAAGCCGATTGACTGCATTGTCATCGACGATAAGAATCTTGAGTGAAGTATATTTTTTTGGGGCTTTGTTCATTGTCGTATCAGGTATTTTTTAAAGGCGCAAAGCAAAATTGCTAATGCTATTTAGTATTTAGTGATGTGTTTTTATGTCTTTAAACATCAAAATTTATAATGAACTTGTAACATTAATTCACGCGATGTGTCAGGTAAAGACGGATAGCCACCATGATAAGGTTGAATTAATTGAGTTCCATTAGCAAATAAATCGTGCACTGTTGCAGATAATTCTATATTTTTATCCCATAGATAACGCAAAGTGAGATTTGTTAATGCTGAACTAGGATAACGTTTTAAAATATAATTACCTTGTTCATCAAGCCCTTCATAACCATAACGTGGACTAAGCAGAGTTATGGTAGTGGTTAAAGTTAATTTTTTATTCAGTTTTACCGTGGTTTTTAAATGGGTCTTAAACCGTGCAAACCCTAAATTAAGAGTGGGGTCGGTTTCCCCAGTTTGATAGTCAATGACGCTAAAAATAGGATTTTCATCATAATCTTTATGGTAATAGGAATGACTTAACACTACATCACCCCACGTCGGTTGCCAATGCAATTCTGCTTCTATGCCTGATGTTCCTGATGTTTCTGCATTAAAATAAGTTTGTTGTTGTGAAATGGGTTCAACATCATAAACAATCGTATCGTTAGTTTTGATATTAAACAAATTGACGGTTGCAGCTAAACGCGGATGAAACATATAACCAAGTTCTGTTTCAATTATCCGTGTTTTTTCAGGACGAATCTCAGAATTTAATGAGTAGTTTTGAACGGTGGGTGTTCTAAATGCTTGGGAATATAAAAGTTTTACATGCCAGTCATCGATACGTTTTGTCCATGCAAAACGGGGAACAATACTGTTACCAAAATAATTATGACGAGTGTAGCGCATCCCTGCTGTAAAGTTTCCCCACGGGTTTTGGTAAACTGCTTCCATAAAGCCTACCCATTCATCGTATTGTGGAAAATACGCAATATAATCAGAGCTGAGGTTAGTAGTATTTTGCTTATTCCATGCAATGCCTCCCGCAATTTCTAATTCGGGACTAATACTGTAGTTGCCATCTACTTGAATATCAATTTTTTCTACGGGCGTTTTGACATCAGTCACACCATTGATGCGCTGATTCCACGCATCTTTGCGGCTGAATTCTACTTTAGTCTTGAGTTTGAAATTATCAGAAATAGGATAAGTGTAGCGTAATTGGGTAGCAAAGGTGGTAAAACGGTTATCAAAACGTTGCTGCTCAATCTCTCCAAATTGTGAATGATGCACTAACGCATAGTCATCATATAAAATGCGTGCATTAAAATGTCCTAATTCAAAACCAACATTTAAAAAACGATTATTAAGCTGATAATCGTTGGCTAAAGAGATTTTTTGCCCTGCGTTATCTGTAAAATCGCCATCGCTGCGTAATCCGTTGCTGATTGCTGCATTCACAAAAATTTTTGCATTGCCCCAGTGCTGCCCTGTGTTAAAATTGAGGCTTTTACGCGCTTCGCCACTTTGCATTTTGCCCAGCGATAAAGCGACCGTGCTTTCATTTTGCAATTGGCGCGTGGTGATGTTAATCACGCCAAACTCCGCAAAGCCGCCATATAAAACTGAACCCGCCCCGCGAATAATTTCAATTTTTTCAATATTTTCTACAGGAATATGCCCACCAAGTACATTATTGCCGAATAAAGGTTCGGTGAGTTCAATCCCATCCATCAGTAATAAAACTTTACCTTCATGTACCCAATTGCCGCGCATTCCTAAACCAGTAACCCCAGCGACATCTAAACCAATATCAAAACTTGGAAGGGATTGTAAAACATCGGCTAAATCTCGCGCCCCTAAGTCTTTAATCATTTCTGCATTGATAACAGTAACAATATTGGGAGTTTCTCGTAGGGTTTTTTCTTTGGTTTTCGTGCCTGTTTCAATAGGAACATTCACTAAATCTTCCAAAGGAATATTCATAAGTTCAGTAATACTACTTTTAGTCACAGGAGTTGCAAAAACTGTGGAAGTAGCACAAAAAAAACTGAAGAAAAATGCACTGAGTTTTTT
>CAZKST010000302.1:0-3566 GCA_964555395.1 uncultured Thiotrichaceae bacterium
TGCTTTAAATCAAGGGATTAATTTTCAGCGTTTCTTTGAATGGTTTCGTGAGCGCGAAGATAGTGAAAATGAAATAGGTTTGTCTGATGATGTATTCACACTATTAGAAAAAGAAGCCAATATAAAACCCGATAGCGAAATTTGGCAACAACTCATCCGTTTAAAATCTACAAATAAAGACAGGCAATTAACCGCTGTGAGAACAGCAATTACGCGCTTCATGCCTGATTTTTCTAATTTAAAAGTCCGCCGCAAACCGCGCTTATACATGTCCATAGACAAACAAGGAGAAACGCTCAATGTTGCGCAACTCTCACAAGGCGAAAAATCATTAATGGCATTAGTGGGCGATATTGCGCGGCGTTTAGCCATGATGAATCCATCGCTTGAAAATCCTTTAGAGGGGCAAGGCATTGTACTAATTGATGAAGTTGATATGCACCTGCACCCACAATGGCAGCGGAACTTAATCAAACAACTGACAACAACATTTCCAAACTGTCAATTTTTATTAACAACCCATTCGCCACTGGTGATTAGTGACAGCAAAGACGTATTAGTTTATGTGCTAGATGATGGAGAATTGCGCAAATTACCGCCACTTTATGGAGAAGATGCAAATTCTGTATTGCTCAGTGTGATGAATACTCATATTCGCAATGCTGAAGTTAATGAGCGACTAAATGATTTATTAGATGCCATTCAAGATGCAGACTTTGAGCGCGCCCGCAGTTTATTAACTGAATTAGAAAAAGATTTAGACTCAAATAATTTAGAATTAGTAAAAGCAAAATTACTTTTACGCAAACAGGAATTACGCCATGAGAAAAATCAATAAAGGCGCAGAACCTGAATGCTTAACGCAATGGAAGCAAAATAACCCAAAATCTTCTTATGCTGTTTTAAGTGAATCCGCGCCAGAACTTCGAAAAACTATCCGTCAATCATTATTAACAGAACAATATCATTTATGTGCTTATTGTTGTAAACCACTAAAAAACATAGAAGATTGCCATAACGAACATGTAGAAGCACAAAGCACACACCCAAAACGCACACTTGATTACAACAACCTTGTTGCCAGTTGCAATACTTCTAAACAATGCGGCGATGCGCATAAATCAAAGCAATTGTATTTAACGCCTTTAATGCTTGAATGTGAAACAGAATTAAAATTTAAACTAAGTGGACGAGTTGAAGGCTTAACTGAACGTGCAAAAGAAATGATTGATATTTTAAATCTGGGTGATAAAAACATTGCTCTTATTGAATATAGGATGCAATTAATAACTTCATTATTGAGAAATAATAAGATTGATAATACAGAAGATGAAGAAACATTAGAAATGTTTATTGAAGATTTGCAATGCTCTGAAGATGGAAAATTACAACCGTTTGCCCCTGTTGTAGTCAATATTTTGCGGGGCTGGCTCAATGCGAAATAATTTATTTCAATCCAATAAGATAGTTAACCAAACCACAAACCTGCTAGGTTTCAAAAACCTAGCAGGTTTCTATTTATCGCATCCAATCTATCGATGAGCTTTTCTTACTTTACCCCATTTAGTCTTTTTATAGTACGGATACTATAGGTTAGCGTTTACGCCTGTTGAGCTGATTTGTCTAAAACCAGTGGGTTATCTAAAACAGTTTGCAAAATGGGGCGAGTGGTTGCTGGCGTTTCAGAGCTGAAGCTGGATTTTAAGGCGACGAGCACGCCTGCGAAGGCAACAATGCACATGCCTAAAATACTCAGCAAATCAGGGACGTGTCCAAAAACAAACCAGCCAAGTAAACCCGCCCATAATAGTTGTAAGTAGGTGATGGGAGCAAGCAGGGAGGCGGAGGCGTAGCGGTATGCTGCGGTGAATAAAAAGTGTCCTAATCCGCTGTAAAATCCTACGCTTATGAAGAGTAAAGCATCCCACATTGTCGGTTTTATGCCTGCTGCAAACCATGGCATCATCACGCCGAAACCGAGCGCGCCAGCAAGGGCAGCGTAAAATAACAAGGTCATTGTGTTTTCTGTGCTGGCTAGCATCCGTGATAATAATTGATAGACCATTAACCCAGTTGCCGCACAGAGTCCGAAAATGATGCCGAGAGTGTCTAAGCCGCTGCTGGGGCGGACAATTAATAACATGCCTATACAGCCCATGATGACGGCAATCCAGCCGATTGTGCCAATGCGTTCGCCAAGTACGGGGTGGGCGAAGATGACGACTAAGAGCGGGGCAAGGAATACGATGCCTGTTGTTTCGGCGATGGGCATCCGTTGCAGGGCTAAGCCGAGAAAGAGGGAGGTGACGGCGAGGGAGATGGCGCGAACCCAGACTAGCCCTGTGCGTTGGGTTTTAATGAGTTGTTTTCCTTGGACGGGTAGCAGGAAAATGAGCATTAGTGAGAGGTGGACAAGGTAGCGTCCCGCGATGACGACGGGGACTTCGTGGTGTTGTATTAGGAATTTTGTTGTTGTGTCCATGCAGGCGAGGACAAAGAGGGCAAGCATGAATAGAAATATGCCGCGCCATAGTTGCAATTTGGGTGTTTTTGTAGCAACAGGCGGTGTTTGATGGGCTGTGCAGTGTGGGTAAAACATGAGTTACATCCTTGTTTTAAGCTTAAAAGCAAATCAGAACAATGGTTTAAATTTAGCTTATTTCTGCGGTTGAATGTCTTCTTGCTGCACATTGTGTTGATTGTGCAGTTGCAGCATAGCCTAACTCAAGTGTAACTCGTTTTTTGGTAATTTCTATTTGCGGTTTTTTAATTATTCTACATATCTCGATTTAGTGTTATGTTTGCAATTGTCTAGGTGTTTAGCGCAACGGCGCGACTTGTTTAATCATGGTTGCGTAGCTCTTGTTGTAGAGTTATAAAATCTATAGTGCTTTGAAAATAATTGATAAAATGCTGGGCGATGGATTGCTGTGCGGGGGAAAGTCGGCGGATAGCGGGCTGTGTATCGCTAAAATCCCATGTAATTTTTACGTCGGGAGCAAGATTTTGAATTGCGGTGAGCAAAGGCTGTAAAGAAGTCTGTGGAGTTGCTAACCATTGCAAGAAAGGCAGAATAACGAAGTAAGAAGTATCATTTTTTAATAAAGGTAACGCTACTGCTAAACGTTGCTGCATTCTGGCTAAATCATTTTGTATTAAGGCGAGTTCAATATCATTGCTTAAAGTAGATAAATCGTTTGCTTGAATCGCTAAAACTTGGGCAAAACTTTGAGCGGCTTTTGAATATATGCCTAGTTTCCAAAAAGCTATTCCATGATTATGTAATATACTTACATCATTTGGATTATAAGAAAGCGCAATTTCATAGCTATCAATTGCTTCTGCATAGCGGTTTAAATTGCTAAGTGCATATCCGCGATTATTCCATGCCATTGCATAATCAGGCTGTAAAGCAAGGGCTTTGTCATAACTCGCTATCGCTTCTTCATAGCGGTTTAAATTGCTAAGTGCAATCCCGCGATTATTCCATGCGTCTGCATAATCAGGCTTAAAAGCAAGGGCTTTGTCATAACTCGCTATCGCTTCTTCAGGGCGGTTTAAATTGC
>CAZKST010000303.1:0-3559 GCA_964555395.1 uncultured Thiotrichaceae bacterium
TTAAGAAAATTAAGTGAATTGTGTAAATTAGGGTTCAGACAATTTTGTAGCGTTTCTTGGTGGAATACGCTGCGCTATTCCACCCTACCTACTTATTAGAGACAAATAAAAAGCAACACACTACGAAATTATCAGCAATAGTGCATTTTATTAAAAAAGATGCACTTTTTTTGTGCAATTTCCCAGTTTTTTAGCAAACTTTCCAACCTGAGTATTTTAACATAATGATTTTTATAAAAAATATTTCTAGCTTTAAATGGCATAAATATTGTTAAACAGCATTGTCAACATAACGTATTAAAAATATCTCTATTAATACAACATCAATGATTAGATAAACTCATGAAAATATTAAACTATTGTTTAATTAAAACAGATTTTACCTTTCATTTCTTTCCAACACAGGAATCACATTACTATGAAAATGATAACTGCGATTATTAAACCCTTCAAACTTGACGAGGTTCGCGAAGCACTTGCTAGCGTAGGCGTACAAGGGATTACAGTCACCGAAGTTAAAGGATTTGGACGGCAAAAAGGACATACAGAACTTTATCGCGGCGCAGAATATGTAGTTGATTTTCTGCCTAAAGTAAAAATAGAAATTGCGGTGCCTGACTCCTTAGAATCAGTTTGTATTGAAGCAATTACAGGCGCAGCAAATACAGGGAGAATTGGAGACGGTAAAATTTTTGTATACAACTTAGAAAATGTTATCCGAATTCGGACTGGTGAAGTTGGAGACGAAGCAGTGTAATCCTGCAACATCATGTTAAAATGATTTTTTATTCTTTTAGGAGTCCATTCATGCAAAAAAACATAATTCGCTTGTTTGCTTTTTTATTATTACCCCTGCTAAGTCGCGTTGTATTTGGTGACGAAGCAGCAACAGCCGCCGCTCCCGCTGCTGCTGCCCCTGCGCCCACTTTAGATACAGGTGACACCGCATGGATTTTAATTTCTACCGCCTTAGTTTTCTTCATGACTCCTGGTTTAGCGTTATTTTACGGCGGTTTAGTCCGTGCGAAAAACGTATTAAACATCATGATGAAATCTTTTGTTGCGATTAGCATCGTCAGTTTAACTTGGGTGATTGTAGGTTACAGCTTAGCGTTTTCTGCTGGCAATCCTTTTGTCGGCGGGCTTGAATGGGCAATGTTAGCAGGAATTAAATTAACTGATTTAGCTCCTCTTGCTCCCACCATTCCTCACCTCTTATTCGTTGCTTTCCAATTAGTATTTGCGATTATTACTGCTGCAATTATCAGTGGTTCTGTTGCTGAACGGATGAAATTCTCCGCATTCGTTTTATTCATGACCATTTGGAGCATTGTTGTTTATGCACCATTAGCGCACATGGTATGGGGCGGTGGTTATATCGGCGCAACTATCGGCGCGTTAGACTTCGCAGGCGGTACAGTTGTTCACATTTCTTCAGGTTTCTCTGGTTTAGTCTTAGCAATTTTATTAGGTCGCCGCACATTAACGATTACTGATGACCCACGTCCTCACAACTTACCTTTAACTTTATTAGGCGCAAGCATTTTATGGTTTGGTTGGTTCGGTTTCAATGCAGGCTCTGCCGTTGCTGCAAATGGTTTAGCTGCTAATGCTTTCCTTGTTACCCACGTTGCTGCTGCTGCTGCCGCATTAGTTTGGGTATTAGTTGAATGGATTTTATTTAGAAAACCTACAGCTTTAGGTTTTGCTTCAGGGGCAGTTGCTGGTTTAGTTGCCATTACACCTGCGGCAGGCTTTGTTGATTTGACTGGTGCATTAATTTTAGGTGTCGTTGTTTCACCTTTATGCTTATTTGGCATTCGTCTGAAAAATCAATTAGGTTACGATGATACTTTAGACGCTTTTGGAATTCATGGGATTGGCGGCGTATGGGGTGCTTTAGGCACAGGTTTATTTGCTCAAAATTCAATCAATAGTTTAGCTGCTAACGGTTTATTCTACGGCGGTGGCACAGAATTATTAATGAAACAATTATTAGGGGTTGTGATTGCTATCGCAATTGCGGTGATTGGTACATTAATCATTGCTTTTATTATTAAAGTTGTTGTTGGCTTACGGGTTGAACCTGAAAGCGAGCAAATTGGTTTGGATACTGACCAACACGGCGAAGCTGCATACGGTCGTCTTAACTAATTAAATTAATTCGTTCTCGTAACGAAAAAATAACCGCTATTTGTGCAAGCAAATAGCGGTTTCTTTTTGTCTAGCCAACTCAAAACATCTTGAAAATTCTGCTTCAAAAATCAAAACTATTTTCATCAGCACTATATCCTTGTATTCTTCCTTAAAATATCTCAGATAACCCCAATTCAGGAATGCCATTATGCAACGTTTCAGCATCACTCCCCGCCCGCGTTGGCGTGAATTATGTCAAGAAGCAGGTTTTATCTACCTTGACCATGAAGGCGGCGTTCCTTACTGGAATGAAGCGGCATATTATGAATTTGGCAGCGTAGAAATTGATATTTTAGACGATGCAACGCAAGAACTCTGGCGTATTTGTTTAGAAGGCGTTGAACATGTAGTACAAAATCAACTTTATGAACGCCTACAAATTCCCAACTTTTACGCGGACTATATCAGCCAATCTTGGCGCAATCGCGACCCCACATTGTACGGACGCTTTGATTTAGCCTATGACGGTAGAAATCCCCCCAAATTATTAGAATTTAACGCTGATACACCCACCAGCCTTTTAGAAACGGCGGTTGTGCAATGGCAATGGCTTGAACAAACTTTTTCTAGTTATGACCAATTTAATTCTGTTCATGAACGACTTATTGAAACATGGCAACAACTCGCCCCCAAATTGAACAAAGCTCCGCTTTATTTTTGCTCTATGCCCAATGACGAAGATTTTATGACGGTGGAATATTTGCGAGATACCGCTTCACAGGCGGGCTTGACGACTGTTTTTTTAGAAATGTCAGAAATTGGCTGGAATGGACAACACTTTGTAGATTTGACAGAACAACCGATAAAAAACTTATTTAAACTGTATCCATGGGAATGGATGTTTGAAGAAGAATTTGGCAAACATGTTGTGACCGCTAAAACGAATTTTATAGAGCCTGCG
The DNA here is from genome assembly GCA_964555395.1 of uncultured Thiotrichaceae bacterium. Taxonomy (GTDB): domain Bacteria; phylum Pseudomonadota; class Gammaproteobacteria; order Beggiatoales; family Beggiatoaceae; genus CAZKST01. The sequence goes on from CAZKST010000303.1 coordinate 3,098, forward strand.
TGGAAAGCTATTTTATCTAATAAATTGTTTTTAGAGATTTTATGGGAGTTAAACCCCAATCACCCCAATTTACTTGCAGCCTCGCGCCAACCTTTAAATGTTGCGAAACAGGTGAAAAAACCTGTATTGGGACGCGAAGGGGCAAATATCAGCATTTTAGAAAACGGCGCAGTAACAGACAGCACACGCGGCATTTATCACGAACATTCGCAATTTGGTAAAGCGGGCTTTATGTATCAGGAATTTATAGAATTACCGCAATTTGACGGGAATTATACGGTGATTGGCTCATGGATTATCAACCAACACACCGCAGGTATTGGCGTTCGCGAAAGTAATCACCCGATTATTGGCAATCAAGCGCGTTTTGTTCCGCATTTTTTTATTTAAATTGAGATTAATTTAAGTTAAAACAAAGACCTGCTAGGTTTTTAAAACCTAGCAGGTCTGTTGGAAAGGAGC
>CAZKST010000304.1:0-3528 GCA_964555395.1 uncultured Thiotrichaceae bacterium
AAACACAATTAGAAACGCATTTTGATAAATGGTTGTATGTGATTCGTAATTTAGAAAATCTGACTAATAGACCGCAAAAATTACAAGAAAAGATTTTTAGCAAATTATTTGAACAAGCAGAAATCGCGAATTACAGCGACCAAGAATATGCAGATTATGAAGAAAGCTTAAAGCATTATCGCGATTTAAAGAATGTTATCGATACTGCTTTTGATGATGGGAAAGCGGAAGGACTTGCTGAAGGTATTGAAAAAGGTAAAGCCGAAGGTTTGCAAGAGGGTATAGAAAAAGGCAAAGCAGAAGCGATGCGTTTAACCGCATTACAACTTAAACAAGCTAATGTTGCTATTGATGTGATTGCGCAAGTCACGGGATTAAGTGTTGAAGAAATTAATGAATTAAACGGTGTATAACTTATTTACAAATTAAGCCAGTTTCAAATTTATTTTAAATTTTTTTCCAAAAACTTTTAAGGAGCAAATGTCCTCATGGGCAAGAATGTAGTAGTCATTGGTACACAGTGGGGCGATGAAGGTAAAGGTAAAATCGTCGATTTGTTGACAGATAAAGTTGCCGCTGTCGTGCGTTTTCAAGGTGGACATAATGCAGGACATACCTTAGTCATTGAAGGACAAAAAACGGTTTTGCACTTAATTCCGTCGGGCATTTTGCGTGATAAAGTTTCCTGTTTTATTGGACATGGAGTAGTTTTATCTCCCTCAGCTTTATTAAAAGAAATTAAAGGCTTGGAAGATAAAGGCGTGCCTGTGCGGGAGCGTTTACGCGTCAGCGATGCCTGTCCTTTATTAATGCCTTATCATGCTGCATTAGACCAAGCGCGGGAAAAAGCCAAAGGGGATGCCAAAATCGGAACAACAGGGCGCGGTATCGGCCCTGCGTATGAAGATAAAGTCGCTCGCCGTTCAATTCGAGTGGGGGATTTATTACATCCCAAACGGTTTGAAGAAAAATTACGCGCCAATTTGGATTATCACAATTTCTTCTTGAAAAATTATTACGGCGTAGAGCCTTTAGATGTACAAGCAATGTTAGATAGCAAGTTGGAAATGGCAGAAGCTTTAATTCCAATGATTGCTGATGTGCCTGCAATTTTGGCGGATTTACGCAAAGCAGGACATAATATTTTATTAGAAGGCGCGCAAGGGACAATGTTAGACATTGACCAAGGTACTTATCCATTTGTGACTTCTTCCAATACGACTTCTGGCGGTGCAGCGACAGGGAGCGGCATTGGTCCCCGCGATTTAGATTATATTTTAGGGATTACCAAAGCGTATGCGACGCGGGTCGGTTCCGGTCCCTTCCCAACGGAATTAGAAGACGAAGTTGGACAACATTTATCTAAAGTTGGGCATGAATTCGGCGCAACTACAGGGCGCGCACGCCGTTGCGGTTGGTTTGATGCCGTTGCTTTACGGCGGGCGAAGATTATCAATAGTTTAAGTGGGGTTTGTATCACCAAATTAGACGTATTAGATGGTTTAGAGGTGCTGAAAATTTGCACAGGCTATAAAGTTGATGGCGAATTGATTGATACACCGCCGACTGATGCTGAAGGTTGGGCAAAATGTACTCCGCATTATATTGAAATGGAAGGTTGGTCAGCTTCAACGGTTGGTATTCGCCGCTATGAAGATTTGCCCGCTAATGCGCAAAAATATTTGCATAAATTAGAAGAATTGATTGAAACCCCGATTGCAATGATTTCCACAGGGGCTGAACGTAATGAAACGATTATTCAACAACATCCTTTTGAATAATCTTTGATTTTAACTAAACCACAATGGACTACATGCAGGACTGATGCAACCCAATATAAGCGCGGTTGTGATTCGGAAATTGCAGTAAATTGTGGTTTAGTCGCTTTAAAATAACATTTCACTTTTCCCCGCCTATTTTGTTCAGCTCTACATGAAAAACAAATAATTGTGTTAATTCGTTAATTGTGTAAAGTTATAAAGTCGATTTTATTTAATTCCACTAGGCAGATTTTTATGCAAGCGTTAAAACCCTATACACGCGCCCTTTTTTCCTTGTTGATGCTTGGCTGTTCGCTTTTTCCTGTAGCGAGCCCTGCTGCTGATACTTTGGATTATATCGTTGCTATCGTTAACGATAACGCCATTTCTTATACTGATTTGCAACGGCAAGTTAAAAATAAAGAAATGCAGTTAAAACAACAAAATATCCGTATTCCGCCCGCTGTTGATTTCGAGCGACAAGTGTTAGAAAACTTAATTATTGTCCGTTTGCAATTACAATTAGCCGAACGAATGAGCATTACGGTTGATGATGCTTCTTTAGATGAAACTTTATCTAAAGTTGCAGGACAAAATAATTTAAGCATTACCGATTTTCGTAAAACCTTAGAGCGTGATGGTTATGATTTTGCGCAATTCCGCGAAGATTTACGCAAAGAAATGATTCTCCGTCGTTTACAACAACGTCAAGTCGTGAGTCGAGTCAATGTTTCTGAAAAAGATATTGATAATTTTTTAGCAACGCGCAGCGGTAATGCGGGTGGTGATAGTAGCGAATATCGTTTACAACATATTTTAATTGCCATTCCTGAAGCGGCTTCACCTGAAGAAATCGCCCGCAAGAAAACCCAAGCCGAAGGCATTTTACAACGCTTAAAAGACGGTGAAGATTTCCAAACTTTAGCGGTTGCAAATTCTAGTAGCCCTACAGCATTAGAGGGCGGCGATTTGGGTTGGCGTACCGAAGCTAAAATTCCCTCTTTATTTTTAGATGTTGCTAAAAGTTTAAAAATGGGTGGAGTCAGTGAGTTAATTAAAAATAGCAGTGGTTTTCACATTGTCCGTTTAGCCGATAAACGCGGCGCGCAAACGCAAATTTCTCAAACGCAAGCACGACATATTTTAATTAAAACCGACGGCGGCATTTCTGACCGTGACGCTGAACGGCGGTTAAAAGATTTAAAATATCGTTTAGACAATGGTGATGATTTTGCAGAATTAGCTAAAGCCAGTTCTGACGATAAAGTGAGCGCGGCAAAAGGGGGGAGTTTGGATTGGGTAACGGCGGGCGATTTAGTGCCTGAGTTTGAGCAAGTAATGGATAGCTTGCAAAAAAATGAAATTAGTGACCCTTTTAAAACCCGTTTTGGCTGGCATATTGTGCAAGTGTTAGACCGTCGCAAACAAGACGGCACGGACAAAGCACGGCGCATGGAAGCGTCTCAACAAATTCGCCAACGTAAAATTGAAGAAGAATTGCAGACTTGGTTACGCCAATTACGCGAAGAAGCTTATGTAGAATATGTGAAACGAGCTTCTTAATGGTTGTAGGGTGGAATAGCAAAGCGTATTCCACCAAGAAACGCCACAAAAATGGTGGAATACGGCTTGCATTTATTCCACCCTACAAATTAAAACCATTAAGTTAAAAAACAAAGCAATACATTGGGTTAGCTTCCCCCTTTGAAAAAGAGGGATTGAGGGGGATTTTAAGCGTGTGAAAAATATTGCGCTTTTTAAATCCCCC
>CAZKST010000305.1:0-3442 GCA_964555395.1 uncultured Thiotrichaceae bacterium
TCGTTGTAGGGTGGAATAGCGTAGCGTATTCCACCTTTGTCTGAACCTTAATTTACTTAATTTTCCTGATTAACATAATGAAAAAATTAAGGAAATTAAGTGAATTGTGTGAATTTGGGTTCAGACAATTTTGCAGAGTTCCATGGTGGAATACGCTTTGCTATTCCACCCTACAACACGCTACAACGGTAATTCCCACGGGCTTTTATTTAAACTGTGTAAGTTATACAGCTTTTTCAAGTCTATTTTAAGGTAAATGCGGACGTTCTAAATATTCCCGCGATTGCATTTCTTTTAAACGGCTTAATGTCCGTTGGAATGGGAAAGCGTGGCGTTTTCCAGTATATAACTGTTCTGCGGGCACTTCGGCAGACATGATTAATTTAACGTTGCGGTCGTAAAATTCATCAACCAAGTTAATAAAACGCACGGTTAAATCATTTTGCATTTCGGTCATTTGTGGCACGTTGCTGAGAAAAACCGTATTAAAACAACGGGCTAATTCAATATAGTCTTGCACAGCGCGTGGAATATCGCACAATGCTAAAAAATCAAACCAAATCACACTTTCTGCCATGCGCCGCACTTTTAATAGACGGTCGTTTAATTCCAAATTCGTCTCTATTTCCGCTTCTTGTGAGGTAATTTTATCAAAAGCAGATAATAAAATTTCGTCAGCTTGAGCATTTAACGGATAGTGATAAATTTCTACATGTTCTAACGAGCGCAGGCGGTAATCTGTACCATTATCTACATTGACTACTTCAGTATGTTGTTTTAATAAAGCAATGGCTGGCAAAAAACGGTCACGTTGTAAGCCGTTTTTATACAATTCATCAGGTGGAATATTAGACGTTGCGACTAAAGTAACACGATTATCGAACAAGGCTTTTAATAAATTTCCCAATAACATTGCATCAGTAATATCCGCAACGTGAAATTCATCTAAGCACAACACGCGGACATTTTGCGCAAATTCCCGCGCAACTTTAACCAACGGATTTTGAATATTTTGTGCTTTTTTAAGCTCGTGATGCACAAACTGCATAAAGCGATGAAAATGCAAGCGGCGTTTTTCTGCAAAAGGTAGCGTATCAAAAAAATTATCTACTAAATAGGTTTTACCGCGTCCCACGCCCCCCCAAAAGTATAAACCTTTGGTGGGTTGGGGAGTTTTGCGCCGCAAGCGGTCGCTAAATGTTCCCCATACTCCTGAATAATTTTTTTGATTGTGAGCAGCGACTAAAGCTTCAAATAAACGATGTGTATGTTGAACCGCATTTTTTTGAGCAGCATCCGCAATAAAATCTGGGCGGGCTAAATCCCGCTGATAGCGGTCTAAAGGTGTAGGCATGATTTAAAAAATTGTGAAAAAACAACAACAACACTGTTAACAGTGCCCCAATTTAGCGAATAGGCTGATTACGAATCCGAATAATGACATCTACCCCATCAATACTGCATCCCGCAGGTAAAGGGGGTAAATGATTAACCATTAAATGGCTGTCTTCAATATCCGTTAAAATCCCCGTTTCTACATTGTAAAAATGGTGATGATGATTCATATTAGAATCATAAAAAACCCGACTGGGGTCAACAATAACTTGACGTAACAAACCTTTTTCTACAAATAAATTAAGGCTGTTATAAACCGTTGCTTTAGAAACCGCCGCATTTAAAGCTTGTACGCGATTAAACAATTCTTCGGCTGAAAAATGCTGATGCCGTGCGAAAATTAATTGTGCTAATTCAATTCGTTGTTGCGTAGGGGCGATAGTTACGCACCGTAATTTTTCAATTGTTTGGGTTCGATTTAGCAAGGTGATAGTTGTCATACGATGCTCATCATGCGCTGGCAGAAAATAAGAATACGCAGAACGCTAAGTTCAACAGGTGGAATAAGTGCATTTTAAAAAATAAAATGCCGTTTATTATGCTTTAAAAAGGGATAAGTTCCTTTTTTACAGCTTAGTTTTTTTACAGTATAGTGTCGTTTTACTAAATTTTATAGAGTGAATTTACTCACATTTTTGTATGATGAGACTTGATTCACCCAACATCTTAATAGAAGCTTACAACAACAATCACATGCAGGAAATTTGCAGCAATGCTTTAAAAGCAAAAAAGCGGCATTTTTTAGCATAAAATAACAATAACCTATCATTTAGCAATGATATTTTCTATCAACCCTAAGTATTTTACACTTTGAAGGACAATTCTCTTGAAAGACCATTTTCCACGTATTCAGCGTCTCCCTCCCTATGTTTTTGGCGTGGTCAATGAATTAAAAGCAAAAGCCCGTGCCAATGGTGAAGATATTATCGATTTTGGAATGGGGAATCCTGACCAACCCACGCCTAAACACATTGTCGATAAAATGGTGGAAGCCACCAAACGCAAAGATACACATCGCTATTCAGCCTCGCGTGGCATTCCGCGTTTACGGCGTGCGATTGCCCGTTGGTATAAACAACGTTTTGAAGTCGAGTTAGACCCTGAAACGGAAGCGATTGTAACCATTGGTTCTAAAGAAGGTTTAGCGCATTTATCTTTAGCGGTAACAGGGCCCGGCGATACAATTTTAGTGCCTAATCCCGCTTATCCTATTCATCCGTATGGTTTTGTGATTGCGGGCGCGGATATTCGCCATGTGCCCTTAGTAGAAGGTGTTGATTTCTTCGCTGAGTTAGAAAAAGCGATTACTGAAACTTATCCCAAGCCCAAAATGTTGGTGATTAACTTCCCCGCGAATCCAACGGCGCAATGCGTGGATTTACCTTTCTTTGAGAAAGTGGTGAAAATTGCTAAAGAGCATGATATTTGGGTGATTCACGATTTAGCCTATGCTGACATTGTATTTGATGGCTATGTTGCGCCGTCAATTTTACAAGTGGAAGGGGCGAAAGACATTGCGGTTGAATTTTTCACTTTATCAAAAAGTTACAACATGCCAGGTTGGCGCGTTGGCTTTATGTGTGGCAATAAAACCTTGGTTGCGGCTTTGGCTAAATTAAAATCGTATTTGGATTACGGCATGTTTACGCCGATTCAAGTGGCGGCAATTACGGCTTTAGAAGAGTCGCAAGAGTGCGTGGAAGATATTCGGCAGATGTATTTAAAACGTCGTGATGTGTTGTGTGATGGTTTGAATAAAATCGGCTGGAAAGTGGAAAAACCCAAAGGCAGTATGTTTGTGTGGGCGAAAATTCCTGAGCAATATCAAGCGATGGGCTCATTAGAGTTTGCTAAAAAATTGATTTGTGATGCGCGTGTGGCGGTGTCGCCTGGTATTGGTTTTGGTAGTTATGGCGATGACCATGTGCGTTTTGCGTTGATTGAGAATCCACATCGTACAAGACAAGCCATTCGCGGTTTGCGCGATATGTTCCACGCCGATGCGGAAAAGGCGAAAAAGGGTTGAGTGTTTTAGGTTAGCGAGTTT
>CAZKST010000306.1:0-3440 GCA_964555395.1 uncultured Thiotrichaceae bacterium
CCCCGATTTAAATTAAACGCATAATTAAAAAAACGGGGTTGCCACGGAGCACCATAAAATTTAATGCCTTCAATCTCTACACTTTCATCTTGCAAATAATGCGCAGCGGTTAATAATTGGCGCGCTTGTTGTGGAAAACGCTGAAATACACCATCATGATTACCCGCCACCACAATTTTATGGGGATGAGGAAGATGGGCTAAAAAACGATTGAATTCAACTAACTCACTCAATTCATCGTGCATTAAAAAATCGCCGGCATGAATTAGAATATCCGCATAAGGAATTTCAAGCTCATGGTGATAACCGTGCGTATCGCTAAGAATGGCTATTTTCATGGTGGTTTTATAGCTTTTAAAGGCAAATTAATTGCCGTGTTTTAACATTTTTTTTTACTTTCAAAACAGATTAAAGCCAAGTAAGATGACTCTGATAACGCTCCTCTTCTGTCCCCTTTCCCACACCAAAATGGAGGTTTTATGGAACAACGCATCAAAGATAAAGGACTACGCAAGCGGGTTAAAATGCTGGGGACTTTACTCGGGCAAATTTTGTTAGAACGTGCCGAAGGTCAAGTCTATGCCGCTGTCGAAACGTTGCGTAAAGGTTACATTACTTTACACAAACGTGATGATTTAGCGATTCGAATGCAATTAAAACGCCTAATTCAAAGTCTTAAACCTGAAACTTTGAATGAAGTAATCCGTGCTTTTAATCTGTATTTTAGTTTAATTAATTTAGCAGAAGAATTATATAAACACCGTCAGCGTTATAAACAAATTCGGCGCGGCGGGGCATTGTGGGATGAATCTTTCGATAACACTTTACGACAACTCATTGAAGATGGCGTTGATTCTGGGCAAATTCAATTATTGCTCAATCGTTTAGTTTACATGCCCGTTTTTACTGCGCATCCCACTGAAGTACGGCGGCGCGTGGTTATGATTGCCCTACGGCGCGTGTTTAAAACGTTAGAAAAATTCAACGAGCGCAAATTAAGCCAAGTTGAAATCCAAGATATTTTGGAAGAATTAGAAGCACAATTGCATATCTTATGGAAAACTGACGAAATTCGGCATATCAAATTGACGGTCGAAGATGAAGTTAACAACGGTTTGCACTATTTCCGCGAAAGTTTATTTAAAACGTTACCGCATACCTATCGCGCTGTAGAGCGTAGCGTGCGGCGGGTATTTCATTTGCAACAATCCTTAAATGTGCCTAGTTTTGTACGTTTTGGTTCATGGATTGGTGGCGATAGGGATGGTAATCCCAATGTTAAACCAGAAACCACAGTTTACTCTGCCCGCGCACAAGCCAAAGAAATTTTGCAAGAATACAGCCGCCGTTTACACGAATTAAGTGAAACGTTAACCCATTCCAAAGATTTTTGTCAGCCTAATACTGAATTTATGACGTTATTGGCGCGGAATGTAGAATTATGCCAAGCTTTTGGCACAGAAACCCACGCAATTCATCAACGGGAATTATATCGGCGGCAAATTCTGCTCATTAATGAGCGATTATTAGCCAATGCTAAACTCATTCAAGCCCATATTAATAATCGCAACGATACTCACCTGAAAAAATTAGCCTATCCCAATGAGCAACAATTTCATGCTGACTTATTAGTTATTCGTCAATCTTTAATTTCACATGGTGATAAAGAAATTGCTGAAGGGAAATTGAAAGATTTAATTCGTTTAGTAGAAACGTTTGGTTTCTACCTAGCCCGTTTAGATGTGCGACAAGAATCCAGCCGCCACACGCGAGCAGTCACTGATTTATTCGCTCTGCAAAATGTGGATTATGCTGCTTTAAATGAAGAACAACGGATTGAGTTATTAATTAAGACTTTAGAAAATCCTGAGAAATTAGCAGAAACAGCAGCAGTAACAGAATCCACACAAGAAACTTTAGCCGTGTTTGCTGTGATTCGTGATTTACGCCAAGAAATTAGCCCGTATGTGTTTAGCAGCTATGTGATTTCTATGACACATGCCGCAAGTCATATTTTAGAAGTCTTTTTATTGGCAAAACAGCGCGATTTATTAGCGATTGATGAAGCCAAACAATGGCGATGCTCTTTATCCGTCGCGCCGTTATTTGAAACGATTGACGATTTAAATCACATTGAAAGCGTCTTAAATCGCTTATTCTCCATTCCGTTGTATCGTCAATGGTTAGAACAATTTGCTAAAGAAGAAACTGAGGGGCGCATTTCTGCCTTTACTTCAGCATTGACAAATTTACACGCTGAACCCGTGCAAGAAGTTATGCTCGGTTATTCTGATTCTTGTAAAGATGGCGGCATTGTCGCCTCCTCATGGTATCTATATGATGCACAACGTAAAATCACCCATTTAGCGGATAAATATCAAATTACTTGCCGCTTATTCCATGGGCGCGGTGGTTCAGTAGGGCGCGGTGGCGGTTCGACTTATCATGCAATTGTTTCTCAACCTGCGGGCACAGTGCGCGGACAAATCAAATTCACTGAACAAGGTGAAGTGTTATCTTATAAATATAGCCATCCAGAAACCGCCACTTATGAATTAAATGCAGGTGCAGCGGGATTAATGCGCGCCACAGCGCGGAGTTTAGCCACTGCAACCTATACTGAGCCAGACACCTATTTGACAGTGATGGCAGAATTAGCCAAAGTTGGTGAAGAGCATTATCGGGTTTTAACTGACCAAACTACGGGCTTTATGAATTATTTTTACGAAGCCACGCCCGTTAATGAAATCGGTTTGATGAATATCGGCTCACGTCCTGCGCGGCGTAAATTGGACAATCCGTCTAAAGAATCTATTCGAGCAATTCCGTGGGTGTTTGGCTGGTCATTGTCTCGCCACACTTTACCCGCTTGGTACGGATTAGGCACGGCTTTAAAAGCTTATGTACAACAATCACCTAATAATCTGCAACATTTGCAAGAAATGTATCAAAAATGGGATTTTTTCAATGCCTTACTTGGCAACATTCAAATGGCAATGTTTAAAGCCGATATGCTTTTAGCCAAAGAATACGCAAGTTTATGTCAAGACGTGGTGCAAGCAACCAAAATTTACAACATGATTTTTGAAGAGTATCAACGCACAGTTGAATACATTTTACTGGTAACAGACAGTAAAGAACTGCTTGCCGACAATCCCGCTTTACAAATTTCTTTGCAACGGCGGCAACCCTACATTGACCCATTAAATGCAATTCAAGTGCATTTATTGACTCAATATCGGGAAAATTTGCAAAAAGGTGACGAAGCAGAAGCGCAACGCTGGTTAAATCCATTAATTCGCTCAATTAATGCAATTGCAGCGGGCATGAAGAATACAGGTTAATTTTATATTGTAAGTTAAGCATATTTTGTAGGGTGGAATAGCAAAGCGTATTCCACCGTTTTGTCTGAACCTTAATTCGCATAATTTTCATAATTA
>CAZKST010000307.1:0-3434 GCA_964555395.1 uncultured Thiotrichaceae bacterium
AAATTAAGTCAAAAAAAAAGCCATGCTTTTCAGCATGGCTTTTTCCGCTAAAGCACAATTAGCAATTAGTGGCTAACTGCACCTTCAGCACCGATGCCTGTTTGACAACGAACATCTTGTGCAGGATAGGCTTCTTTATCTAAACGAGCGCGTTCGCTGTTGTCTAAGATAGAGAATAACCAAATACCTACGAATGCAATAGTCATTGAGAATAAAGCGGGGTGTTTATAAGGGAAGATTTCAGAACCTTTTGGATTGCCTAATACGTCAACCCAAACTGTGGAGCTTAATACCACGAATGTAATCGCGCTGATTAAGCCTAAGAAACCACCGATAAATGCACCGCGTGTTGTTAAACCAGACCAGAAAATGGATAAGAACAGAATAGGGAAGTTAGCACTTGCAGCGATAGAGAAGGCTAAGCCGACCATGAAAGCAACGTTTTGTTTTTCGAAGATAATCCCTAAAATAATAGCGATAATCCCTAAAGCAAGGGTTGCAAGCTTGGATAAACGCATTTCGCTTTTCTCATCAGCATGACCTTTTTTGATAACGCTTGCATATAAGTCATGAGAAATTGCTGAAGCACCTGCTAAGGTTAAGCCTGCAACCACCGCTAAAATGGTTGCGAAAGCAACAGCAGAAATAAAGCCTAAGAATACGTCGCCACCAACCGCATGAGCTAAGTGAATCGCTGCCATGTTGCTACCGCCGACTAAACCGCTAACTTTGCCATCTTTGAAAGTTAAGTAGTGTTCACTACCAGAACCTAATACTAACAGAATCGCACCGAAACCAATGATGAAGGTTAAAATGTAGAAATAACCAATAAAACCAGTTGCATAGAATACCGATTTACGCGCTTCTTTAGCATTAGATACAGTGAAGAAACGCATTAAAATGTGGGGTAAACCTGCTGTACCGAACATCAAGGCTAAGCCTAAGGAAATTGCCGAAATTGGGTCAGTGACTAAGCCACCAGGAGACATAATGGCATCAGCTTTAGGATGGATAGCAACTGCTTTATTTAACATCGCTTCAAAGCCACCTGCATAATATAACGCAGCACCCGCCATGAAAGTTGCACCAGATAATAATAAAACTGCTTTAATGATTTGTACCCAAGTGGTTGCTAACATCCCGCCGAAGGTTACATATAAAATCATTAAGACACCAACGATAATGACAGCAAGATGGTAGTCTAAACCGAATAACAATTTAATTAATTGTCCAGCACCCACCATTTGAGCGATTAAGTATAAAGCAACAGTGGTTAAAGTACCGCAAGCGGCTAAAGTACGGATAGGTGTTTGTCCTAAACGGTAAGAAGCTACGTCAGCAAAAGTATATTTACCTAAGTTGCGTAATTGTTCTGCCATTAAGAACATGATGATAGGCCAACCGACTAAGAAGCCGATGGAGTAAATCAAACCATCATAACCACTGCCATACACTAAAGCAGAAATCCCTAAGAAAGAAGCAGCAGACATATAGTCGCCTGCAATCGCTAAACCGTTTTGGAAACCAGTGATACCACCACCAGCGGTATAGAAATCTTTTGCTGTTTTAGTTTGCATTGCCGCCCAGTAGGTAATCCCTAAAGTTCCTAACACGAAGGCTAAGAACATAATGATGGCGGTATAGTTAGTTGCCTGTTTTTCAGCTTGTCCAGCGAGCGCGTCGGCTAAAACAGGATAGGAAACAATGAGACCAAAAAGTGCGAAACTGAGAGAATAAAGGGTCTTCCGTAGCATTATTTAAATTCCTCTTTGATTTCATTGTTTAAACGGTCAAATTCACCATTTGCGCGCACGACATAAATTCCCGTTAAGGCAAATGAAAAGAGAATTAATAAAATACCGACTGGAATACCGACAGAAATTACTGAACCTTCAGCAATTTTGATGGCAAGTAATTTAGGATTGAATGCAATCACTAAAATAAACGCATAATATGCAGCTAACATTAGAATTGATAAAACTATTCCAAAACTACTACGTTTAGAGACTAACTCTTTGTATTTTGGATGATTTCTAATCTTTTCGACTGTATCGTTTTGCATCGAGAAAGACTCCTTTTGGTTGGTTTCGTAATTAAGTGAATTAAACGAAGTTTAAACGCCGAGGCGTAATTCGTTTGTGCCTCGCAAGCAAACATCAGTTCAAACCAACGTCAGGAGCACCTTAGTATTTTTAGGGGGGTGTTATGATGAGTCATAACAATTATCCAAAAAAATAGGGTGCGCAACAAAACAGAACACAAGTTGAAACTTCTGTTCTGTTTTTTTCAGCGTAATGCTGTTTCCTTCGGCGGTACTTCTCAGCGGCAAATTTGCTTTACGAAGGCGCAAGCAGATAAATGCACAGACTGATGGCGATTAACACTAACGAACGTGATATTATCGTGAAAAAACAGAATTGGCAAATGCTTTTCTTAAGCTTTTTCTGTTATGTAAAAATCGCTTTTCTTCTTATTGACTTACTGAATCTCTCCAAAACCATGTCGGAACAACGTATTGAAACCACCTTACAAAATGCTTTATGGACAAGCATTAGTGATGCTGCTGTTATTTTTGATAGTAACTTACGGATTATTCAAGCAAATATTGCTTGTCAGGAAATTATGGGGTATGCGCCTAATGAACTACAAGGAAAATTGCTGAGCGATTTAAGTAGTGGGGAGCAAAGCACTGATTATTATAAAGTAATGCAACAGAAATTGTTACAAATTGGTATTTGGCAAGGAAATGTATGGCAACGTCATAAACAAGGCGCAATTTATCAATGTGAAGTTGTGTGTAAAACGTTTAATCAAATTTTTAACCATCAAGAAAATCAAAACCCGCCAACCCGAAAACGTTTATATTTAGCAGTTTTTTGTCATAAAAAATCTCGTGCAGTGCATCATTATGACCCATTAACGGGTTTACCTAGTCATAGTTTATTTGATTTTAGTTTGCTGAAAACTTTATCGTTTGCACAACGTCATCGTCATCGTTTTGGTGTATTGTTCATTCATTTGGATAATATTACGCAATTAAATCAAAAATGGGGCTTTGAAATAGGTGACCAACTTATCATAGAGTTAGCAAATACTATTCGTTCTACCGTGCGCGATAGTGATACTGTTGCCCGTTATGATGGGGATTTGTTTGCTGTGAGCTTAGATGAAATTGCCAAAACTAAAGATACGGCGTTAGTTGCACAAATGCTATTATTTAAACTGACTCAAAAATATACAATTCAAGCCAATTTAGTTGTGCCTGAAGTCAGTATCGGCGTGGTAATTTATCCAGAAGATACCGATACAATAGAAAATTTAATTAGTTATGCGCAAAGTGCCGTCAAAAATGCGCAAGCAAATGGCGGAAATTGTTGCTATTTTCATAATGCTTTATTACAACATCAATTTAAAATGAGCTGATTTTTAACTTA
>CAZKST010000308.1:0-3432 GCA_964555395.1 uncultured Thiotrichaceae bacterium
TTGATTAACTTAATGAAAAAATTAAGAAAATTATATTAATTAAGTAAATTATGGTTCAGACAATCATGTTTATATTGAGAATGCAATTATTCTTCAGCGGCAGTGATGCTGACTTCTAAACTATCTTGTTGTTCCAAATTATCGCGCCAACTTAATTTTACTTTTTCACCCACTTTTGCGCCGCTGAATTTAAACTCTAAATAGGGATTTTGCGCAACACTTCCGCCCCAATTCGCATTCATGACCACTTGTCCTTGATGCTCAAACACTAATTCTTGAATAAAATGGGCAGGAATCACTAAACCTGTTTTAGGGTCTGTTAAATAACCATTATCCATAGGGTGATTAATTAACACTTTAACTTGCGTAATCCCTTCTTTTTCTTGGGCTTTCATCCGAATTGTTGACATTGAATGCTCCTCTATTCTTAGCTATTGTTACAGCCGCCGACAGTAATTTCAACCCACTTTTTTGCAAAAAACAGTTGATTATCCGTCTGTACATAAACCCATAAATGACTACTTTTTGCCATTTTGATACGCGCCGAAACATACGCTAACATACGCGGTGATAGCATAAATTGTGCAACTAAAGGCATAGGATTTTTTTCAGCAATAAAACAAATAGATTGCACATTTTTTAAATCCGTTTGCACCGTGACTGGCACTAAACGTCCATTTTCCACTTGCTCACTGACTAAAATTTGAATAGCGTTACTTTCTTGAGCAACACGTTGTGGAAAAAGCTGTTGTTGCACAGATTCAACCTCTTTCGCCTCAAAAGCGGGTTTTAACCATGCTGCAAAAGCGGGGAAAGTGTAACTTAAACAACCCACTCCCAAAGAATATAAAAAATGACGACGACTGACACGCACAGGTTTTTTCCTCTTCATAATTCTGTTAAGTTAGATATATAGTAATCACATTACAAAATAAACACGCTTGTCTGAACCTTAATCCGCTTAATTTTCATAATTAACCTAATGAAAAAAATCAAGAAACACAGTTAATTATGTGAATTAAGGTTCAGACGATTTTGTAGTGCATTTGCAATACACACTACGTCAAACCTAATTAAATATAACTTTTCATTGTGTACTTATTATTTATGAACCGTTTTTCTAAACAATTTTGGATAACTTTAATCTTTATTATCCTTGCGGGCGGTGCGCTTAACTTGTATTTGCGCTTTTATCATCCCGAATTTCGTACACAGTACGTTGGTTTTAGTGGGGAAGCGCGCAAAAATCCATGGTTAGCCGCGCAGCAATTATTAAAACAATTCAACATAGAAACGGTTAATAACAAAAAGCTTTCTATTTTTCTGCAACAAGCACAGGCGCAAGATGTTTTATTTTTAACCTATGATAAACAACTAAGTCAAGAAGACAGTGATGCTTTAATTGCGTGGGTTAAAAAAGGCGGGCATTTAATTCTAATGAGTCAAATGGCTAATACTAAAACTAAAAGCGAAGAAACGATAGAAAATTCTGACACTGGAGAAGAGGAAGAAAGCGAAGATTTTTTATTAAGTTATTTAGGCGTAAAACAATATTATCATGAGCCAGATGATAAATTAGTGCCGTTAAAATTCACTTGGCAACAACGAGATTTTACTATTAATTTTAATAGTTATCGCAATTTAGAAGTAGAGAATCCTACTTTAGCGGTAGATTTCCAAATTGCAGATAATAAAGATAAATTTTTACCCTTTATCCGTTTTAAAGATGAACAAGGCACAATCACACTCATCACTAAAATGACAATTTTTAATAATCATCAAATAGATAAATATTCCCATGCGTGGTTTTTGACCACATTAGTGATGCCTGTAGAAATGACTGAAACAACACAAAACGCTAAAGTGTGGTTTTTAAATATTCGGGTGCCGCCTTCTTTGTCTTTGCTCGATTTACTTTTCAAATACGCTAAACCGATGCTTATCAGCCTATTCTTTTTATTTATTTTTGGATTAGCTTATACAATGGCGCGTTTCGGCTTTGTGTTACCCGTGCCCCGTCCTTTGCGTCGCAAATTGCTAGAGCATATTGAAGCCACAGGTCTATTTGCATGGCGAAATCGCTATTTACATCAGTCTATTGCACACTTGCAGCAAGAAATTAAACAACTTTTTTTACTCAGGCATAATGATTGGAAAGCATTATCTGAAGCGGATTTTTATCACGCTTTAGCCAAACAAACCCAACTCCCACTCGCAGAGATTCAACAAGCTTTTCAAAGCGAATTCCAATATCACGAATTGCTAGTGACTGAACAATTAAAGACATTACAGCAACTTAAACAATTAGCGCACACTTCTATTGAAGCCTAAGGACATTTCATGAGTGAAAATACGGACGCACAAACATTGCAAAGCACTTCATTAGCCATTGAAACCGCTGTGCAGCAATTACAACAAATACGTCAACAAGTTAGCAAGGCGGTTGTCGGACAAACTGAAATTATTGAGCAAGTGCTCATTGCGTTATTGGCGGCGGGACATGTGTTAATTGAAGGCGTGCCAGGGTTGGGAAAAACTTTGCTTGTACAAGCACTTGCCAAAACGTTTAAAGGCAATTTTACACGGATTCAATTCACCCCTGATTTGATGCCGAGTGATATTACTGGACATTCTATGTATAACCTCAATTCGGGGGAGTTTAAAATTCGGCGCGGGCCCATTTTTACCCATTTATTATTAGCGGATGAAATCAACCGTGCCCCCGCAAAAAGTCAATCTGCCTTGCTTGAAGTTATGCAAGAACAACAAGTGACTATTGAAGGTAAAGCGTTTGCAGTGCCGCAGCCCTTTATGACTTTAGCCACGCAAAACCCCGTAGAACAAGAAGGGACGTATCCTTTACCCGAGGCACAACTTGACCGTTTTTTATTAAAAATTCGGATTGATTACCCCAGTTTTGAAGAAGAAAAACAATTAGTTAAACAAATTACCTCCGCAAAAACAGGTCAGCAATTAGATGTGAGTCAAGTCGAAACTTTGCTGTCACCAGATATGATTCTGACATTGCAACAATTAGTTGCACAACAACAAGTTGACGATAAAATTTATGATTATGCTGTCCGCATTGTCGGTGAAACACGTCAGCACTCAGGGATTCGTTTGGGTGCGGGACCACGGGCAAGTATTGCGCTCATTCGAGCAGCGCGGGCGGCGGCTTTATTAGCGGGTCGGGATTTTGTACTGCCTGATGATATAAAGTCTGTCGCGTTGCCTGTTTTACGCCATCGCGTCAGTCTTGCGCCAGAATTGGAGTTAGAGGGGCAGACGATTGACCGTGCATTAACCCGCCTGATTGAAAAAATTGAAACGCCGAAGATTAGTTAATGCGAATTGGATGAGCTATTTAAACTAAAATTTTGAACAATTCAAAAATCTGCCAGTCCTTCGAGGACTAGCAGACTTTACAGTTAT
>CAZKST010000309.1:0-3426 GCA_964555395.1 uncultured Thiotrichaceae bacterium
GCTTGTAAACGGCGTTGCTCTTCAATCGCTTGCACGTCTTCTTCTGCTTGAACTTTTACGTTAGATAACACGCGGACAATTTCCCGCTTGATGGCTTCTAACATTTTGCCAAACATTTCAAAGGCTTCACGTTTGTATTCTTGCTTGGGATTTTTCTGTGCGTAACCGCGTAAATGAATCCCTTGCCGTAAATAGTCCATCGCGGCTAAATGTTCTTTCCAATGACTGTCTAAAATTTGCAGCGTCACGGCTTTTTCAAAGTTGCGTAAAATATTGCGGTCGCCGACTTGTTTTTCTTTGGCTAAATACGCTTCTTCAAACGCGGTTATAATCCGTTCGCGTAAAGGTTCTTCATGCAATTCAGGTTCATCTTTTAACCATTGGGCAATGGGTAAATCTAATTGATATTGCTCACGAATAGCCGCTTCTAAGCCGCTAATATTCCAAATTTCATCAATACTTTGTGGTGGAATAAAAATATCAATTTGTGCATTGAGCACATCGCGACGAATAAGACAGAATTGCTCATAAATAGAATCTGATTCTAATAAGCTATCGCGTTGTTCGTAAATCACTTTACGTTGGTCGTTAGCAACATCATCATATTCTAGCAATTGCTTACGAATATCAAAGTTGCGCGCTTCAACTTTACGTTGGGCATTGGCAATGGCTTTTGTAACCCATGGATGCTCGATGGCTTCGCCTTCTTCCATGCCGAGTTTTTGCATCCAGCCTGAAATGCGGTCAGAAGCGAAAATGCGCATTAAATTGTCTTCTAAAGACAAGTAGAAACGGCTGGAACCGGGGTCACCTTGCCGCCCTGCCCGTCCGCGTAATTGGTTGTCAATCCGCCGTGATTCGTGCCGCTCAGTACCGATAATGTGTAAACCACCGCTTTCTAACACTTGTTTGTGCCGTTGTTGCCATTCTTCGCGCATTTTTTGAACGGTGGCTTCATCCACGTCCGCGCCTAAGGCTTTAATTTCTGCTTCAACGTTACCGCCTAGAATAATATCCGTACCACGTCCCGCCATGTTAGTGGCGATGGTGACTGTCCCCGGACGACCTGCTTGTACGATAATGTGCGCTTCTTGTTCGTGGAATTTGGCATTTAAAACTTGGTGTTCAATGTGGTTTTGGGTCAATAATTTTGACAAATATTCAGAGGTTTCAATCGACGCAGTCCCGACTAAAACGGGTTGTTTGCGCGCTTGACAGTCTTGAATATCGGCAATAATGGCGGCAAATTTTTCTTTGGTGGTTAAATAAACTAAATCGCCTGCATCTTTACGCTGCATAGTGCGATGGGTGGGAATAACTAAAACTTCTAAACCATAAATATCTTGGAATTCATAAGCTTCTGTATCCGCCGTGCCGGTCATCCCTGCTAATTTTTTGTAAAGACGGAATAAATTTTGGAAGGTAATAGAGGCTAAAGTTTGGTTTTCATTTTGAATTTCCAGCCCTTCTTTGGCTTCAATCGCTTGGTGTAAGCCATCTGACCAGCGGCGACCTTGCATTGTCCGCCCCGTGAATTCGTCAACGATAACAACTTGTCCATCTTTAACGATGTATTCTACGTTTTTATGGAACAAAGTATGAGCGCGTAATGCGGCGTTAACGTGGTGCATGATGATGATATTTTTAGCATCGTATAAGCTTTCGCCTTCGGCTAAAATGCCATCTTCCATTAAAAATTCTTCAATGTGTTGATGCCCTTCTTCACTTAAAACAACTTGTTTGCCTTTTTCATCAAGGAAGTAGTCACCCGGAATATATTCTTCTTCTTCTTTGGTGGGGTCGGGTTCTTTTTCTTGGCGGGTTAAGCGGGGAATAACTGTATCAAGGCGGCGATATAATTCGGAGTTGTCATCGGTGGGACCGGAAATGATTAACGGGGTGCGGGCTTCGTCAATCAAAATAGAGTCGACTTCGTCGACAATGGCATAATGCAAGCCACGCAAAACGCGGTCTTCGGTGCTAAATGCCATATTATCGCGCAAATAGTCGAAACCAATTTCATTATTGGTTGCATAAGTAATATCGCATTCA
Source organism: uncultured Thiotrichaceae bacterium (assembly GCA_964555395.1). Taxonomy (GTDB): domain Bacteria; phylum Pseudomonadota; class Gammaproteobacteria; order Beggiatoales; family Beggiatoaceae; genus CAZKST01. Next base: position 2,053 of record CAZKST010000309.1, read on the forward strand.
TACGCGGCGCGTTTTTCTTCGGGGGATAAGCCCGGAATTGCGATTCCAACGCTCATGCCTAAGAAATTGTAAAGTTGTCCCATCCATTCCGCATCACGACGGGCAAGATATTCGTTTACAGTAACAACGTGCACGCCTTTAGCGGGCAGGGCGTTTAAATACGCAGGTAAAGTCGCAACTAATGTTTTACCTTCCCCTGTGCGCATTTCGGAAATTTTGCCTTCATGCAATACTAAGCCCCCGATTAATTGCACATCAAAGTGGCGCATTTTTAGCACCCGTTTAGAGGCTTCACGCACAACAGCAAAGGCTTCAGGAATTAAAGAATCTAAAGTAACGCTAGGATTTTCTAGGCGTTGGCGGAATTCAACCGTTTTAGCTTTTAAATCGGCATCTGATAAAGAGGCAACGGTGGGTTCTAACGCATTAATTTGTTCAACAATTTTACGAATGCGTTTAATTTGGCGGTCATTGCGACTACCAAAAATCTTAGTGAAAAGTTGTGTAATCATGTCTTAGTTTTTGATTATAAATAAAAAGTAGTGTATGGATTGACGTTACACGTCATAGGTTATTTTCTCAGGAAATTGTGCGTTCTCTTATATTGAGATTTTGCGGTCATCAACAAGAGCCTAGTTGTAAATCTATAAAAACAGATTGCCTGATTAGACCGAGAAAGCAAAATTTAAGAAACTGGGTGCTTGCAAGTCGGATGTGCATTTGTCACTATTGTTAGCAATTAATTAGAATTGTAGCTTTAAGTGATTAGGTTGGGCAATAGTCGTTAAAGAACGGTATACCATGAAAGAAAGTCAGGATTTCGCTCGTCAGCAAAAACAAAATGCACAACAATTGTTGTTGCACGCGCTTTGGTTAGCACAATTAAATCAGCAGTTTAAACAGGCTTTAACCGCCCATGTGCCTGCTGCTTGGTTAGCACATTGTAAGATTGCAAATGTGCATGAATTAACGTTAGTGTTATCTGTCGATTCTGCGGCATGGGCAAGTCGAATGCGTTATCAACACGCTAAGTTTTTGCAAATTTATCAATCGCTTGAAATTTCTCCTTTGCCACCTGTTCAACGGGTACTTGTGCGAGTTCATCCGACCACCGCCGCCCCGCTTATAAATCCCGCCCCGTCTGTTGTTGCGCCGCCGCCTGTGGAGCGCGTTGTCTCTGCTCAAACTGCCCAATTATTAACAGAAACTGCTGAATCTGTTGAATACGCGCCCTTGCAAGCCGTCTTGCAACGCTTGGCAAAGCATAAAACACGGTCTGAACCTTAATTCACATAATTAACATAATTTTCTTAATTTTTAAAAAGCCATTAAATTAAGATGTTTGTAGGGTGGAATAGCAAAGCGTATTCCACC
>CAZKST010000310.1:0-3416 GCA_964555395.1 uncultured Thiotrichaceae bacterium
TCTCAACAGATGATAAACCGCATGGTGGAATACGCTACGCTATTCCACCCTACAACAATCATGCTTAACAATAACCAAACTAGCGCGTAACTTGGGCGGTTATCCATTGCAAATAATTATTTAAACCTTGCGTAATGGGCAATTGAATTAATTCAGGCACACTATAAGGATGGATTTGTAATAAACGCTGTTCAAGTTCGGTATAATTCTGTGCAAGCGTTTTCATAATTAACAAACATTCTTGCTCTTTCATTAATTCACCTTGCCATTGATAAATAGACACAACCGCTGGCACAATGTTTACACATGCCACTAATTGCTCAGTCACTAACGTCGTTGCCAGTTGTTCGGCAATTTCAGCATTTGCACAAGTAGTTAATAATACGCAATATTCACTCATTGAATATACTCCATGAAGACATCTCAAATACTCTTTTTACTTATTTTACTGTATCCACTGGCAGAATTATTGTTCTTGATGAAAGTGGTTATAGAATTCGGTTTTTTAACCACTTTTTTATTGGTTGGTAGCACAATGTTATTAGGCACATTTGTGTTAAAAGTCCAAACGCCTCGTTTATTTATCCAATTACAACAGGCAGCCCAGCAGCAAACGGATACTGTTTCAATCTTACTTAACTATTTTATTTTAAGCATTTGCGGGATTATTTTAGTAATTCCAGGTTTATTATTAGATGGATTTGCAATATTGGGATTAATTCCATGGCTACGACAACGTTTAGTTGCATGGTTAGCGCGTAAAGCGGGCATTGTGAATTTAGCCAGCGCGACGGTTTCCCGCCGTCATCACACCTTTGACCATGACATGCACAGCGAAACCAGCTACAGCCGCCCGCATCACGCGCCCCCCGCTGAAGAACCGCAAAAACATATTCCTACTGTCATTGAAGGCGAATATAAACGCGATTAAGTTATCGCTAAAAACCAAATGAGGAAGAGGCGTGAGCACTGAGATTTTCCGCGCTTTTCAAAACGGACAGCATTATTATCAACGTCCTAAATCCTGTTTTGCTCCACCAAGGGTCGAATGTATGGATGTCAATCTCAGCATTCAAACTGTGCAACAAGCATGGTTATTAGGATTGTTTGCTGCATTACAAACAGCTGACCAGCCACCTGAAGTGATGTTATTAACTGATTGCGACCCCCTTGCTGGGTTGTTTGAATATACAATGCCGCATCAATACAAAAAATTGCCTGTAACCGAGCTTGCGCACTTGATAGCGGCACTGCCTGATTTACAGCAGTTTATTCAACACAGTAAATTATCTCCGCTTCAACAACAACAATTAAATACTGCATTGGTAGAAATGCAATTGCTGTCTAAGGAGGCATGGAATGCTCGATTCGCTGCTATTATTTCTAACTAAACTTTTTAGCACTTTAAAAGATATTCTTCCGATTATTGCCATTATTTTTAGTTTTCAATGGTTTGTTATTCGCCGCCCTATTCCCAATGTTAAGCGTGTTTTACTAGGCTTTCTTTTGGTTTTACTGGGATTAACTTTATTTTTGCTCGGTTTAGAACAAGCTTTATTCCCATTGGGTAAATTGATGGCGGAGCAATTGACCCAAAATATCACCCACGGCACAGACACCTCATGGCTGGCTTATCGTTGGGTATATCTATTTGCAGCGAGTATGGTTTTTGCCACCACCCTTGCTGAACCTGCTTTACTTGCCGTTGCGATGAAAGCGCGGGACGTGTCAGGCGGTTCAATCAGCATTATGGGTTTACGGGTCGCCGTCGCGGTCGGCGCGTCATTTGGCGCGATGTTGGGCACAATTAGAATCGTGTCAGGCATTCCGATTTATTATTTTATTATCTGCTGTTATTTCATTATTATTATCCAAACGTTTTTTGCCCCGCGTAGCATCATCCCGCTGGCGTATGATTCGGGCGGTGTGACGACATCAACAGTTACTGTACCGCTTGTAACTGCGTTAGGTTTAGGTTTAGCGACCTTAATTCCTGGACGCAATCCCTTAGCAGATGGATTTGGCATGATTGCCTTTGTTTGCATGTTTCCTTTGATGACTGTCATGGGCTATGCTCAACTTGGCTTATGGTTGGCAAAGCGTCGCACTAAACCCATGCAAACGCCTTCGTAACTGCATAAATTAAAGGAAAAGGAACTAAAAACATGCGCTTTAAATTAATTATTGTTTTTATTGCTGATGAAAAAACCGATAAAGTGCTTAAAGCCGCCCGCGAAGCAGGCGCGACAGGTGCAACGGTTATTAACAGTGCACGCGGTGAAGGCTTAGAACCCGCCAAAACTTTTTTTGGTTTAACCTTAGAAAGTCAGCGGGATGTCATTTTGCTATTGGTAGAAGAACATCTCGCCCGTCCAATTTTAGAAACTATCGCCATTGTGGGTGGCTTTGAACAAGATGCGGGAGCAGGAATTGCTTTTCAAATTGATGTAGAAGATGCAATTGGCGTATCTCATCAAATGCGTCGTCTTGCGCAAGTTGTAGGAGAAAAATTATGAGTAACAAAATCGTGCGGGTGCGCGATGTAATGAAGAAAAATTTTGATTTAGTAGAAGGTGTGTTAACTATTCGCGAAGCGTTATCCAGCATGAAACATCCTGAAACCCGCGCATTAGTGGTTAATAAACGCAATGAAGATGATGAATATGGTTTAGTTACTTTGGCAGATATTGCCAGCGAAGTATTGGCAAAAAATCGCGCACCAGAACGGGTGAATGTCTATGAAATTATGGTAAAACCCGCGCTGTCTATTCATCCTGATATGGATATTCGCTATTGTGCACGGATGTTAAAGCATTACAAGGTATTACGCGCACCCGTGATTGAAAACGGTACAGTGATTGGCGTGGTTGGCTTCACTGATATTGTGTTGCGCGGGATGTGTGACCCACCCTTAATTTAAAGACTATTGATTTAATTGCATGATTCTTTATCATTAGTGAATGGTTCGTCATTACGGTGACAACTCACTTCTAACTGCGTATTTCAGCATTATCTTAAACAAATTGAGGTCTGTTTATGAATAAATTATTAATTTCTATGATACTTGGCTGTGTCGTATTGGTTGCAGGTTGCAATACAATGTCTGGCGTAGGTAAAGACGTACAAAGCGCGGGTAAAGCAATTGAAGGTACTGCTGAAAAGAGCAAATAATTAAGCAGAAATTGCCTGTAGAAAGTCAAAGCCATTAATAAGTTAAGCAAGCGTGAATATTGTAGGGTGGAATAGCAAAGCGTATTCCACCACGAAGTTCCACAAAAGCTGAGTAAAAACAAATTACAAGCGGCAAGGGCGAATAATTATTCGCCCCTACACTGCATACGGCGCAAGTCGAATCTCCTATTTTGTTTTTACTAAGTTTCTTTTGAACTTTGTAGTGTTTCATGGTGGAATACGCT
>CAZKST010000311.1:0-1211 GCA_964555395.1 uncultured Thiotrichaceae bacterium
GCATGTTCACGCGCCCGAATCGCTAATTGATTGGCTTGACGAGTATTATCTGCACTTTGCTGCAATGCTCCCGTCATTTCTTCCATGCTTGCCGCCGTTTGTTCTAATGCCGCCGCTTGTTCTTCTGTGCGTTGACTTAAACTTGTATTGCCTTGCGCAATTTCTGTCGAAGCAGAATTAACGGTATCTGCTGTTTTTTGAATATTATTAACAATAGAAGTTAATCGGTTTACTGTTGCATTTAAATCTTGCTTAAGTTTCTCAAAAGAACCTGCATATTCGGTATTAATAACTTTGGTTAAATCCCCTTGCGTTAAACCAGTTAAAACAATTATTAAATCGTTAAAAATAAGTTCGTTGCTATTAATGAGTTGATTTAAACTAAGGCTAATTTTCTTAAAGAAACCGCTTTTATTTTCAATATTCACCCGTTGACTAAAATCGCCACGCGCAGCGGCTTCAACAATATCGTTAACTTCTTGTTCTGTGCTAATTTCTGCGCTACGGTCAGTTAATTCAACGACAACTCCTACACGTTCACCTTGCGCATTATTGACTGGATTAGCAATGCAATCTAAAACTAAATTGCCCATCAACAAATAAGAGCGATGCGTATTTTTAATTTTCTCTATTTTAAACTCTCTCGTTTGCGCTTGATATAAAGTTTTTAATGAAGTTTGCAATAATGAAGTGTTTTCAAAGTTAGGAATAATATTTTTGACTTCTTGAGTATGTGCTTTAAATAAATTTAAAATTGCATCATTACTAAAAATAATGTTTAAATTTTCATCTGTAATAATAACCCCAGTAGAAACATTATTTAAAGCCCGATTAATGCGCAATGCTTCATCCGCAATTCGTTTATCGTGATTAATCCGTTCTTTTAACTGAAATTGCATATTTTCTAAAGCAGCGAGCAATTGTCCCACTTCGTCTTTATGAGTAATGACAATTTGATTGTTTAAATTACCGCGTGCAACGGATTGTGCAATTTTAAGTGCTTCACTTAAAGATTGATTAATCTTAAGTGAAATAAAATGAGAAAAGAAAATGACAAGAATAATTAATATAACAATTAAAGAAATATAGCTCACTAATGAATAAAAAGAATATATTCCCATTTCATGCGCTTGCTTATGAAAATCAATCATAATATCGTCTTCAACAGTTTTAATTTGCTCTAAATAATTGGTTTGCAAATTGAACCATTG
>CAZKST010000311.1:1311-3414 GCA_964555395.1 uncultured Thiotrichaceae bacterium
TTTAGGTGTGAAAAAGCAAGTATGCGAGCTACTTAAGCGCATTTTTTCTATCACTTAAACAAAAGCGGTTATTGCCTACCGTTTTTGTTTATTTTACGAACCAAAAAACAGTTAATCGAGTGAGAATTATTCCTAATAATATAAACAATTCTAATAGGAATTTGAAATTATTTTTAGAGCGTGAATCTGAGTTTGCAAACCTTTTATTGATTTAATTGTTTGTTTTATTGGCTTATTGCCCACGGCGCATTGTGCCGCCCACTTCTGCATTACCGCCGCCATGGGTAAAGGCTTCATAGAGATAATAAGGACTGGCTTTGTTTAATAAGCGGTATAAATTGCGTAAATGGGCGCGATAAAGTGCGTCGAAATCTTTGACTGAGCCAGCGGGATTGTAATCGCCAAACCACCAAAACCAATCTGAGCCTTCACAGAGAGCAAGTTGTTGTTCTGCCAGTTCACATTGATTAAAAGTCATGCGTTTTTTGCAACAGTCATAGAGTTTTTTGCTTTCAATGAGCATATCCCAACCGCGATTTTTATCTTTATCGCCAATCCACGTCGCAAAATTGCCATATACCCAACTGCCTGCAACTAACTCAGGTAACACGAGTGAAGGTTGCGTTAAGCATTGTTTAAATGTGCTCATTTCTATTTGAGGGTGCGCTGCAAGCTTTTGATAAAGCGCACTTAAAAAATAGTAGCCGTTGTTGGGATAATATTCCCACGCATTTTCGCCATCTAAAATAATAGAGACGACGCGCTCGGCTTTGTTATGCAAACTGTTGGCTAAGGTTTCTAAATGGTAAATTAAATTAGCGACGGCATCATCGCCGTGCCATTTGGAATACTCAAAACCAATTAAGTCAGATAAGCGGTCATCGCGGAAAAAACAGCGCACTGTGCCGTTTTGTAAGTGGTAGGATTGGTGTAAATGGCGATTTTGTCCCGATTTTTGCAAACTGTTATGTAACACTGTTTCACCTGTTGCTACCCAGCGCACGCCAAATTCTTCCATCAAGCGCACCGTTGCAGTACTCACGCCGCCTTCTGATGGCCAACAGCCAACGGGATAAAAGCCAAAGTATTTTTTAAACACTTCTAGCCCATGGCTTAAATGCCAACGGGCGCGTTGTTTTCCTTCTGGATATTCACTATTTTGCGGCAAAATAGCGTTGGGTACGCTTTCCCGTGCACATTTTGGGTCTAATAACAGTGGAATAATCGGATGCGCGTAGGGAGTGAAAGATAATTCAATTTGTCCGCTGTCGGCTAAGGCTTTATAACGGGGAATAATACTGGCGATTAAAACCCCCATAATTTCCAGCAGTTGCAAGCGGTCAGTTTGGTTAAAATACACTGCTTTGCTGATTAAACGTTGTACTAAGGGATGGGTGCGGCGCACGGTTTCCCCCAGCCAAGCGAGGTGATACCACATCACTAAATCAATAAAAAATTGCTCATCTAAGTAACCTAATAAATCTTCTTGGATTTTGGCTTGTTCGGCGATTTGTACTAGGCGTTGATAGGCAGGAAAACGGTTAATTAAGCGTTCACGATTGATTTTTAAGCATTGCTCAATAAGTTGTCGCCGTTGTTTTAAACGGTCAACGGGTGCATCGCTAAATAATGGTATTTGCACTAATTGCATTAACAAGGGGTCGCGCAATAGGCTGTAATCTACAACTGTGGAGAGACTTTGCTGCAAAAATCGCTGAATATTGTGTTGATAATCATCAATTTGCTCTAACAAAGTAGGCGCAAAATTGACAACCACCTGCGCTTGCGGGACAGCTTCTAGGTGAGCAACCATATCCACATAGTCTTTAATGCCATGTAGATATGTCCAAGGGAGTTGATAAGTATCGCCATTGAAGTAGGAGGGTTGGTGCATGTGCCAACAAAACACTACTTTTAGTTTTTCAGTGCTCATTATTATTTTTTCAGAGTTGAGTCGTGCAAAATGTCATTATCAACCTTGGTTTAGCAAGCTAAGAAGCAAAACCACTGTGTTCTCATCGCCGCAATTATAGGTTAAATAGGTGTTTTCGTTGTAGGGTGGAATAGCGTAGCGTATTCCACCTTTGTCTGAACCTTAATTTA
>CAZKST010000312.1:0-3377 GCA_964555395.1 uncultured Thiotrichaceae bacterium
AGCACCACAAAGTCGATTTGTGTCGTGTCTCCTAAATCTGTTTTTAGAACAATGTTATGTAATATAGCGTAGCGTTTATCTAAACGTTCTTTTAATTCGTTCAGTACATTGCTTTCGCCCACTTCGCCCAGCATCGCGGCTTGTGTCGTACGAAAGTAGTAGTCGTTGTCGCCATGCGTAAAACGGCGATAGTACGGCGTTGCGCGAGTTAATGGCGTAGGAGGAGATGGAGAGGATAGAGGTTTGACCGCGGCAATTGGCTTACTTTTAATTACTTCTTTTACTTCACTTTTTAATTCAGCAAGTGCCTCATTTTCCATCTCAGCAAGTTTGGTTTTAATTTCTTCTTGCCTTTGAGAGTCTACATTGTCATCAGAATTTAAAAAATCATCATCTTTTAAATATCTGATAGGTAAGCTTGTACCACCTTTAGAGAAAAATAATATATAGACCACGAAGCAAAAAAATATGAAACCTAAAAAATCCACTCCTACCCCCTCCTCTATTCAATAAATAATAAGAAATATGTAAGTAATCTCTGTTCTATAACTACAATGCTAGCCAATGCTGTATAAATTGGTAAAAGCTAGCATTGTTTTGATTAAGCAGTTTTTTTTGCTTGTGACTGCAATAACAGGTCTATCCGTTCTTTCATTTCTTGGAGCTGTTTAGCATCCTCAATAACGTTATAAATTTTTTGTTTTTGGGAATCGTCCAGACTCTCAATCATTTCTACTATTGCTTGCGTTCGTGGTGCAGTCTTAGAACCGAACATCTCACCCGTTCCAGTGAGTAACCAGTTTAAATTAATACCTAAATAGGTATTTAATTTAATCAATACATCAGAATTTATCTTTCTATCCTCTTCATAAACATAATTCTGCATTGTTCTATACGGAATATCACATTGTTCACATAACTCTTTTAAAGTTATTTGTTTATATTCAAGAAGTTGTTTTATTCTTGATGAAAAACTCATTTTAATACCTTTTTAGGTGTAAATAGATATTGACATACACCCAAACGGGTGTTACATTATCTGTACATGTAAGTGATTACACTTACAGTAAATATATCAGATTTTTGGTGAATTATATGAATAAGCAGGAAATGCTTGAATCATTGAGAAAAATCTTTGTTTCAATTAAGAAGGCTGCTGAACAATTCGATACAACAAGAGAAGTAATGTATCAATCTATAGATGGATATGGCTCAAGAAAAGTACGACTAAAACTAGCCGAGTTCTTTAAAAAACGCCCAAGTGAGATATGGCAGAACGACAGCGCAGCGCGGGCAAAAGATGACGTTGAATATTTAAAAGCACTAGAAAATAAAGAGAAATAACTATGTTGGCAATTAAAGAGTTAGAACAAAGATTCAACGGCAGACATGCAAGCCCCCACAATTTAAAAGTTGTTCATAATGAAAAAGTTGTAGGGGTAAGAAAATGGATATTAGCCGTATGCGAGGGCGACCTACACACAGCTACATTTTTAGCGCAAATCATATTCTTAGGAAAAATCAGCAAACAGAACGGCAAAGACTGGTTTTATAAAGAAGCTAAGGAATGGAAAGAAGAATTAGGGTTAAGTCGTTGGCATTTAGAGAAAGCGCGTAAATTCTGCATTGCAGCAGGTTTTTTAGAAGAAAAGCGGAAACGGTTAGAACATAAAAATGCGTGTGTTGTGCATTATAAAGTGAATTTAGAAGCAATTAAACGGGCTTTAGAACTAATCACATTAGTTAAGGAAGAAAACGGCACACTGCAAGAGTTATTAGACAGCAAAAGCAGAACCGCAGCCCGTCGGCAAGCACGGCAACAAAACTATAAGAGAAACCGCGCAAGAACCGTTAGCCGCGCATCTACCCAGATGAAGTTTAACGAAAAGGTGAAGGACTTAGAACGACAGCAACCGCCCGCACAGCTTAATTTTAGAGAGGTAATAAAGCCAGTCGTTAAAGTGTCGGCACTGAGTATTGAAGACAACAAGCGAAGGGCAAGTCGATACAAGGACTTAATAAGCGTAGGGAAAAGTATTAAAGAAGCAAAAGAAATTTTGATAGCGGAGTTTGGGGAATAAAGGAGGGTAGAAAATGGCAGAGTACGAATATTTCGGAATGGAAATGCCAAAGATAGCCAAAGCAAAGCAGGCAACGCGAAAAAGGCTAAAACCGACGGACCCGATACCCGAAGGACTAACACGGGTAAAACTGGGAGCAAAATTTAAAGCAGGCGACGTGCTCTATATCAAGTGGTTTAACCGCCGAACGGGCATAGATACAACGAAAGTGGAATTTTTGGGGAGTAATGAGATTGTATAACCCGACGAAATACCAAAAACCAGCACCGCAGCAGCAGCCAACACCACCGCAGAGAAAAAAAAGCTCAATAATGGGCAAGGTGTTAAAAAAAGTAATATCTGTTTTTATGTTAATCACTGCTGGCGTAATAGGCGGCATTACCAGCCAAGAGATTCAAAGGATTTACCCAAGATTCACAGAAACAAAAGAGGAGGCAGTTAAATTAAATTGTGGTGAAGGAGAGCAGAAAAAGTTTGTATATGTAACAGGCAACTGGAACGGAAAAGAATTAAGACAGCCGTTGCTAGATAACAATGGGGATTTGATGAAATGTCCAAGTTAATAAAATCACAAATTGAAGAACTAGAAAGTAGATTGAAGGAAACCCGAGAGTACATAACCCGCTACAGTGAAATGATGAAAGGAAAAAATTACGAATCGACTGTAATGGCAGGATTAAAAAAAGACGAAGAAAGTTTAATCAACGCAATAAACGACTTAAAAAGTCAACTGGAGAAGCAAGAATGAGATACCACTACAGAGCGAAGCGTATGCCAATCATCAATGGCACAATTGAACAACACGAAACCTCAGAAGAACTCTTCCTTTTATACAAAGAAAACGAATACATGGAAGCAACTGAATATCAGTCATTTCAAAAAGACGACAAACTATATATAGAAGTGATGGACAAATTTGTATTAGGAAAGTTTTTAAGTGTTGGATATTTCACTCACTTAACGAGAACAACGGAGTAAACAATGAGATACCACTACAGAGCGAAGCGTATGCCAATCATCAATGGCACAATTGAACAACACAGCATCACAGAAGAACATTATTTAAGCGTGGAAAAACCAACAAGAGCATCAGAAGAACAGCAATTTAAAGAAGGTGACGAGCTTTACATTGAAGTGATGGACAAGTTTGTAGAAGTGAAGTTTTTAAGTGATGGATATTTTGATTAGAAAAGAAAATTGCTAAGGAAAATATTCGAAGTATTTCCCTTAGCGAGTTAACCATAAAGTCAACTGTAACACTTACAAATTAAAAGTTACCACAGTTGACTTTTTTTT
>CAZKST010000313.1:0-3365 GCA_964555395.1 uncultured Thiotrichaceae bacterium
GGAAGCCATGTTTTTGCAGACAATAATGCTTTAGCACTTTTATATAACCAATTTAAATCTTCTCTAAAACCCCGAATACTGGCGTAGTGGGCTTCTTGAATTTCAGCTTCTAATTCGGGCAAAGTATGTAAATAGCCGAGTTGATAAGGTCCCAATAAACCGACAGGCGAGTTATCCCGCATAAATTGCCATTGGTCTTGGCGACTGGCGAGTACTTCAGGCGATTGCGGCGAAACCCCAATAAAACGAATATGTCCAGTAACAACCGCCCATAAACGCGGTAAATGCCGCAGAATAGGAACACTGGTTGCAAATTCATAACTGCTAAAGACTACCGCTTGTAATTCTTGATGACGTAAATCGCGGCGATTGCCTAAAAAACGCATTTTTTTGATGGGGGCTAAAGGTTTAGCAATAAATGAGACAATGATTGCTACTATCCATAAAGGTAAGGAACAAATAAGTGTTAATAAACCTAAACCGCGATGGAAAGCTTCCGCCTCTAAAACTCGGAAATTAGCTCGAGTTAAATCGATTGCTTGATATTCACCCTGCAAATTTTTGATTTGCAACGGATTTAATAGAATAACATATTCGCCCCATACCAGTGCATTGCGAATAACAACATCTTGCCCAATGTAAGTATGTGATAAAACAATGGTATTTTCTAAAATCGCGCCGCTGTCAATGATGCAATAGTTACCAATCATGCTATTTACCAGTTGTGCATTATTGTGCACATGGCAAAACATACCAATCATTCCTTGATGGTGCTCTGAAAATTCCGAACGATGTCCAACTCTAAGATATTGATTTATATCACGTCCAGTTACAACTAACTCAGGAAATTCCCCATTAAATAGCGATTGATTTGCTTGATAGTAGGCTTGTAAATTGGCAAAAGTGGCGACATTCCCTACTAAATGCAAAGTAGCGCAACGCGGGACAGCTTCCAATAATTGCGGTGTTGCTTGCCATTTGGCTTGATACCAATGCAAAGCATCTGACATTTTCCACGCATGGGTTTTAATTAAACTTACCCCTGCCATTTGTTGATTGACTAAAGCGTGCACGCTGTCAATATCTTCTGGCAAGGCTAACGCTTGCTGTACAAAACTTTGCAGTGAAAAACCAAATAAAATATCGCCGCGTACTAATAAATAGCGTTCTTCGGTTAATAAATTAAGATGGCGATTTAAAACGGATGAAGGTGGCTCTTCTCCGCGTGCTAACCAAAATTCTACTTTGATACCCCAACGTGCCCCATCATCAATATTGCGGCGCAATGCAATGCTGTGGGCGGCACAAATCACAATAACTTCACGCACTCCCGCCGTTAACAACATTTCAAATGTATAATTAATCAGCGGTTTAGTGGCAATTGTTAGCATTGCGACAGAAGTACGGTCAGTTAATGGACGTAATTCTTGCCCTAATCGATCAGCAAAAATAATAGCCTTTAGCATCGTTTAACATCCTACGCAAGGCAGTAATAAGTTGTTTAAAATGGAAAAAAAGGAGTTTCTCTCTTTATGCACTTCATGTTTTTGTTATTGTAACAAGAAGTTCTTCCAAAAAACTATGAGATTTAATCTTTGTTAAAACAAGCCATATCCCTAAAATAATGCGATGGGAGTGAACAACAAAGCTTAAACGTGGGAGAATGAGCACAAAACATGCCTATTTATTAAGAAATGTCAGCCTTAAGTTAAGAATGTAAATATATGCCCTATTTTTAGATAATAAGGCATTATTTTTTTGCGACTAAACGAGAAGTGGAAAATATTGTCTAATTACGCTTTTTCAGCATAAAATTCTACAATCTCTCCTTCTTCTACATAATAAGTAATTTCAATTTGATTATCGCATTCATCACAACGCTCTAGTATCATTTTTTCTTTAACATTTAAAGGAATAACAACAGAGATTTGTGACATGCAATGAGGACAAACGAATAAATATTCTTCTTGCGGAATTTTTTTTGTTGATGACATGATTGGTAATAAAATAGAGCTAGGGAACAACGCTCCCCCCTTTGCGATAAAAGAGAGGAGTTAAGTTTAATTAGGGCACGTTAGGTAAATTTTGCCCATAGAAGATTTCCATCATTTCTTTTTTCAAGCGTTTTTCAATTTTACGCTGTTCAAGCATTGATAACGCACTTGCAGTTGTATCAAATAGATAGTTATCTAAATTAAACTCTTTCAACATCATTTTAGTGTGAAAAATGTTTTCTTGATAGACATTCACATCAATCATTTGATACATATCACGCGTATCTTTAGCGATATAATTTTGAATGGAATTGATTTTGTGGTCAATGTAGTGTTTTTTACCCGCAGTATCCCGCGTAAACCCACGCACACGATAGTCTGTAATCACAATATCAGACTCAAAACTATGAATCAGATAATTGAGTGCGCGTAAGGGCGAAATACGTCCGCAAGTGGAAACATCAATATCTGCTCTAAAAGTGCTAATCCCATTATCAGGATGACTTTCAGGATAAGTATGCACGGTGATATGACTTTTATCTAAATGCGCAACGACTGCATCAGGCAAAGGACCCGGCTCTTCTGAGCCATTATCCATCCAATTAGAATCTGAGTTTTTAATCTCTTCTTCACAAATCAGAATCGTAACACTTGCCCCTTGAGGGTCATAATCTTGATGAGCAATATTTAAGATATTTGCACCAATGATGTTAGAAACATTGGTTAAAATATTGGTTAACCGTTTTGCATTATAGACTTCATCGATATAAGCAATATAGTTTTTTTGTTGTTCTTCTGTTTGTGTATAGCAAATATCGTAAATATTAAAACTAAGGGTTTTAGTGAGATTGTTAAATCCCTGTAATTGGATTTTTAAGTCTCGACTGCTCATTATTTCGCACCTCTAAACCAAACCAATGGGCTGTAAAAAAATAATACCACTGCAAAATTGCAGCAGACTACCGATAAAACGTAAACGACCTCAACGACTTAAGTTTGTTTCTATTATAATTAAAGGGTGACGAGAGGCTGACCGATACGACAGGTTGTGTATTATATCGTTATTTTTTATTAATGTGCGAAAAAAACACATTATTTGTTGAGGGGAATCAGGAGAATTACAAGGAGGGAAAAATGGTGGCTATGAGTGGACTTGAACCACCGACCTCAGCATTATGAGTGCCGCGCTCTAACCAGCTGAGCTACATAGCCATAGAAGCGCAATATAATACTAAAATTTGCGGTGTTGTCAAGCATTCTATTTTAAATTTTGTCACTGCCATTAAGTTAAGGATGTTTGTAGGGTGGAATAGCGCAGCGTATTCCACCACGACGTTCCGCAAAAGCTGGGCAAAAACAAATTATCATCGC
>CAZKST010000314.1:0-3350 GCA_964555395.1 uncultured Thiotrichaceae bacterium
TAATGCCGTCTTTGTTTGTATCACAAGGATCAGCTGTGGTCGTTGTGCCTGTACCCGTTGAACCAGAACCTGTTGTCGCAGTACATTGTTGTTTTTCAACAGCATCAATAATGCCGTCTTTGTTTATATCACAAGGATCAACTGTGGTTGTTGTTCCTGTACCCGTTGAACCAGAACCTGTTGTCGCAGTACATTGTTGTTTTTCCACTTCACTAATTACGCCATTTTTATCTAAATCACACTTAGACAAATCTTGTGCGTAAATAAATGCGCTATTTAAAGAAAGCAACAAAGTAATAGATGCGCTTAAAATGCGGCGTTGCATAATACAAATCCTTTTTAGGTAAAATTGTTTCTTGCTCATAACATTAAAAAATATTATTTATGAGCTTAATGGTTAAATATAGTTTTACAAAAAAAAGAAATTTGTCAAATGAATACAACCGTAAAAAAATGAAGAAATTGTGAATTTTTTCTTACTATTTACATTAGCGCGAGAATTCAACTATTTCTTACTTTTTCGGTTTTCTTGATTTTCAAAAAATTGTAGAATGAGATACGTCAACCATGCCACTAAAAACAAACCAAAGGTAAAAATGCCATAAGCAAACTGCCAAGGAATTCCCTGCGTCATCATTGAAAATTCAGACATTCCCCCCATCCCAGCCAAGACATTTAATGGCATAAAAACCACACTCACAATTGTTAAACGCTTTACAACTTTATTTTGATTAACGTTAATAAAACCAACAATGGCATCCATTAAAAAATTTATCTTTTCAAATAAAAAAGCGGTATGACCATTTAAAGACTCAATATCCCGCAAAATTTGCTGTGCATCTTCAGCTTGAATCGTATTAAGAAACTTTCCACGCATTAAAAAAGACACTGCGCGGCGTGTATCCATCACATTACGCCGAATTCGTCCATTCAAATCTTCTTGATTGGCAATTTCAGTTAAAATCAACGCTGCTTCTTCATCAGTAATGCGATTATTTAAAACTTGGTCGCCCACTTTCTCTAAATTACGATAAATATCTTCTAAAGTATCCGCTGAATATTCAGCATCAGCAGCATACAAATCTAATAAAACATCAATTTCATTAGAAACGTAATTCGGTTGCGTTAAAGCACGCAAGCGTTGTAAACGAAAAATTGGCAATTCTTCTTTACGAATTGAAAATAAAATATTTTGATAGAGCACAAAAGCAACTGTTACATTTCGCGAAATATCATCTTTATCCAATAGAAAATCTGAATGCAAATGAACTTCACCATTTTCTTCTACATAAAACCGCGCACTAGACTCTAAATCATTTAATTTATTTAAATCTGGAAATTCAATCCCAAAAACATCAGTAATCCAAACACGATCTTCAAAAGTAGGCGCAACTAAATCAATCCAAATAGGTTTAATTTCACTTAAATCTTGGCGATTATCTACAACAATTTCGCGTAATCTGCCTTCTTGCAAACCAAAAATTTTAACACGCGATTTTTCAGTTTTATGGTCACGTTTTCCTAAAATTTGTAATACCGAAATAGGAGCTTCTAATAAAACGGGTTCTTTACGTTCATCACTCAACTGATCCCATACAAATAACTGGTCTTCGGGTGGGAGTTGCTCCAAAATGTGAGCGACTTCACTAGAAGGCAAATGGTTGAGCAATTGCTGTAAATGTACAAGATTTTGTTTTCGCACTAAAGATTGCACCAAGTCATGACGCGGCATATCTTGTTTATCAACTAATTCTTCAACTAACTTGTGCTTAAGCAATAATCCCAGCACCACTTGCAAGTTATCGTTGGTTTTTACAACGGGTTCTTTTTGCATAGTCATGGTAAATCTCTTATGCGGAAAGGATTAAAAATGGTTGATTGTTAATGTAATAACAATACTATCGTGAGTTATAACCTTGCTTATCGGCTTTTTTATGGTTATTTTTAAATCAAGCAAACGATAAAAATAGAAATTCGGTAATTTTAATTAGAAAATCCCATCAATTTAAAATTCAATAAAATATTGCTTAAACAATGTTATGCTATTTTATTGAGAAAATAGTTTAAAAAGTAAACAAATATGAGTTTAACGGATTATTTTTGAAAGGAATATAGAGTAAAGCGTTAATTATTATTCAGCTATCTAATAAAGATAAAAAAATAGAAAATATTTGAAAACGCTAAATTTGACAGTAAAAAACCTAACAGCTTTTCTATAGTCTATTAGGTTATTTACGATTTTAAATTAAAACAAATTCACTTTTAATTTCTACTTGTCCAGCTTCTACAATTTCCACATAAACCCCGCAATCCCGATGTCCTAAAGTTCGCACAATGGCTTGCGGAATTTGCATATCGCGTTTTGCAGTTAATGGGTTCACATTTGTTGCAGCACAACGTTCAATGGTTTTCAGCACCCGCACAGTTGCAGTCCCCAGTTTTAATAATTGCCCTTTTCGCCATTGCAATTCTTGCCACGCTTCTGCACCTGAAAAATAAACATTCGCTCTAAACCGCAAAGGATCAACAGGCGCGTCAATGACTTTTTCTAAAGCTTCAACACTGGCTAAATTGACGCAAGAAAGGGTTTTAGGTGCAATGTCTGAAAAACTATGTTTAGCAGGAGCTTGTAATAATTTTAATTGTCCGCGAATTTCATCGCCTAAATATTGGGTAAAAAATTGTTCTGTTTTACGCACTCCATTTTCATCATATAAAGAAGCAGTAAAAACAACGTGTTCATCTCCTTGCGGATTATATTGATAAATACTCAATAATCCTGTGCCATCATCATATTCTGTACGCAAAGCCGCCAATTTCTCATTTTTTAACAGCATTAAAAAATCAGTTTTGGGTAAAAAACGCGGCGCGGCGGAGTCAAATTGCGTCGTACCATGGGCAAGGGCAAAATGACGGTCAAGAGGAATCGCTTCCCCTACAGCTAAAGGAGCTTGTTGCAAAGGTTCGGCAGATAAGCCTTTGATTGGATAACGATATAAGCGTTCGACAGTCGGCATAATTAAAACAGCGCGTGGAAGTGAAAAAATATCAGTATATTTAATCAACGCTTAATTCGCTATGTTTTACGGGGGATTTTATTCAGTTTGAGTTAAATGCACTTAATTTTTAAAAAGACTGTAATATATTTTGTAGGATGGAATAGGCGCAAGCCGTATTTCACCATTTGGTTGATATAGTAAACGCACTACAAAATTGTCTGAACCCTAATTTACTTAATTAATCTAATTTTCTTAATTTTTTCATTAAGTTAATCAAGAAAATTATGTGAATTAAGGTTCAGACAAGAATGTAAGTCATTATTTTCATTTTTTATAGTGCGTTTGCTATAT
>CAZKST010000315.1:0-3322 GCA_964555395.1 uncultured Thiotrichaceae bacterium
CCCCGCCGTTGCCGCATTATCAAAAGTCACTTTAAAACTGAACTCTTCATTCAGCATATTCTCATCAGGCAACGCAACCCCTACGACTGGATTCGCATCGAATAAAGTCCGCTCTTCTAAGCGTTCAAATAAAATTTGGTTAATTGCGTTAGAAATAGGTTTTTTGCTGTTCATAGCTTGCTTATCCGATGCAAATTTAAGTAATAAGTCTTTATTTAAACAGTTTAACTTTTACGGTATAACAAAAAGTAACTGCTGCCGCCATTGCCCTTGCTCATCCGCAAATAACAATGCAAAGCTGTAATAACCCTCATAGCTACCTATAAAATCTAAAGTTGGTTGATAAGTAGCAGGTGCTTTAACTGGCGTAGAAAGAATATCTGGCGTTAAACGAAATTGCTGCCCATCTATATTGATACTATACGTTGCCGAATTTACTTGTAAGTTAATATTAGCATTCATATTTTTTAACGCAGCTTTAAATGCAATTAAATTTTGAATGAGGGGTTGTAATTGTAATAACTCGCCCGTATCTAAAATGTAAGTAAGATTGTTACTGCTCTGTAATTTTGCAGTAGTGGATAGGGTTTCTAATTGTTGCGCAGCAAAGCTATAGCGCGTAAGTTGCTTATCTTCTGCCACTAAGCAGTAATTCTCATCTATTAAACGTTGTGAAAACTGTACAGAAACATTGTTTTGTAATTTTTTCTGACTAATCGCACGGTTTAACGCAGATAATTGAGCCGTTGTTAACGCTTTTGAGGGCGCGCTCCACCATTGATAATTGTCAGTATCAACAATGACGAGTTTTAAACTAACGGTTTTATCATTGATGGTATAACCATTAAAAATCGATTGTGCACTTACTAACGCTTTCGCCATTAATACAACAGCAGGTTTAGTTAAAGGAAAATGAATTTGTTGAACCGCAGAAGTTACATCTACTGTCCACGTTGTTCCCTGCGCCCAGCGCGTGTTATGCGTTGGATTTACATTGACATAAGCAGTTGTCAGTGTCCGCGTATTCAACGGAGCACTATCACTTAATGCAACAGGCGCACTATTGTTTTCTGCTTGTAAAACAAAAGGAACGCTCATTGTTTGAGTGCTACTGCTATTTGTAAAGACTAATTGCGCAGCAACCACTTGTGCATTTAAAGGTAAACTATCTGATAAAAAGTATAATCCTGTTAAACGAGAATTACTTTCTTGACGGTAAATTGTTAATGGTAAATCCACCACTTTTGTTGCTAAATGACTTTCTATCAGCAGTGTTTTATTAACAGATTCCTCAGCAAGAGTATCGTTACTACTGTTTTCAGAAACGACAGGCGGTAACGGTGTTGTAGAAGGTTTTTCTGTCGTTACAGGAACAGAATTAACTTCTTCTATGGGGGTTGGCTCTGTTTCAGGGCTTGGTTCATCTTCACCAATTTCAATCTTGTTCTCAGATTCAGACTGAGGAGAAATTTCTGTAAAATCTATGACTTTACTTTCAAGTGTTGGTACAGTTTGTGCACTTTCAAAGTGACTTATGTTAGTAATATCTTCTTCACTTTGCACAGTATTTTCTGGAGGCTCTACGACAATCTCGCTTGTTAATTCTTCAGCTACAGGCATCATTTCCGCTGTAGGCAAACTTAACAAACTCTCCTCAATTTCTTCAGGAATTGCGAAGCCTGAAGAACTGATGAAAATATGACAAACCGTTAATAAAATGACGATACTACGTTTGGAGAAATAATTTAACATTTGCAATAACCTTATAACTAAGCAGACATTTTTTACAAAGTAAACGCCTCAAAGTGCTATTCATTCCAGTCAATAGCAAGGGATTACTTTGTTTAATGCAAAAAACAAGCCCTTATTATTATTAAATAAATCATTCGGTTATTGTTTTTTTTATAAACTTTCTATTTTAGCAGGTGAAAACTTTTTTTTGCGTAAATTTTGGAGTGAAAAAACTGTTTTATTTATAAACAATTATCACCCCATAAAATATTAGCAAATTCAAATATTATGGTCGTGCAGAAGAATTCACGGATTGTTTATCTGCCTGTTCCCGTTGCAATTTCAAAATAGGCATCGTGTGACCTTCTATAGATTCCTCTTCACTTTCAACAGGTACAATCTGATTCGCTGCTAACAGAACCCCTTGCGCCCGTTGTAAATTCATCCACGCAATATTATAAGTCACATAAGCATTTAAGAAATTTTGCTCACCTAAAGCTAATTGTTCCTGTCCATCTAGCAAACGCTGTAAATAACTATCAGAACTTGCGCCTATGCCGCGCCGCGCTTTGAGCGTGTCTAACTTCGCTGAACTGGCTAATAAAGCATGATAAGTGCTATTTAATTCACGGTAAGCCGTTTCAACTTCACGCGCTGACACCTGAACTTCTAATAAAACGGTATCAATCGTCGTTTTCGCTTGTGAAACCAACTGCCGAACTTCTAACCGCCGCCGCCGTTGCCGCGCTTCTGCTGCTTGATTATCAATCGGCATATCAAACAATAAAGTCACTGCGTAACTGGGTCCGCCATCTGTAAATTGATTATCCATTGCTTGAGAATAATCACGATTACCTTCTAAACCTGCTAAATACGCCTCAACCGTTAAATCTAATAACGGTAAAATTTCTTTATCCGCCATTTGCAAACGAATGACGCTCGCTTTCAACTGCTTAAACGCCTGTTTAATTTCAGGACGCTCTTTTAACGCCACTTGAACAGATTTCGCCATATCTACCGATTGCTGCCCAAAAGTAGGTGCTTCGACGGGTACAATTTCCAATTGTTGCGTCAATTTCAATTCAGGGTCGTTAATTAACGCTAATAACTTACCTTCCGCGTTACGCACCGATTGCTCATAACGCACACTATCCGCCCGCCGCGCTTCTACCGCCGCCCGTGCAACAGTCACATCACTTTCTAAAGTATCTATTCCACGCCGTGATTGCAATTCTGCTAACACTTTTTCGGTATCAGACAACAATTTTTTCTTTTGTAATAACACCGCCCGCTCTAAATACACGCCCCAATAAGCCCGATGCACTTCTAATAAATGCGCTTCCACTTGCCGAACAAACTCATCATTAGAAACAGAATGGTCAACTTTTGCGACTTCTACCGTGCTTTGGTTATATTCATACCCTGCCCCATTTAACAACGGCTGTCTAAAACTCAAATACAAGCGGGCATTTGCTTGGTCAGTCGGATTCAAATACAAAGAGTTATTATCTAAAACCCCAATTTTTTGATACAACTGCACTTCACCCCCCGTTTTTAACGGTTGTCGCACACCGCCTTTAAGATACCATTC
>CAZKST010000316.1:0-3321 GCA_964555395.1 uncultured Thiotrichaceae bacterium
TGGAGTGCAATAGCTTCAGCTATTGCCAGTGTCGTAACAGATGAAATACTGTTCAATCAAATGCTTAAAAAGCAATAGCTAAAGCTATTGCACTCCAATTTATGCAATTTAAGGTGCGTTTACTATAGTATGGTTATTTTCCAATACAAAAACTGGAAAAAATCCGTCCCAACAAATCATCCGCCGTAAATTCGCCCGTGATTTCGTTTAAAGCCAACTGGGCAAGGCGTAATTCTTCTGCTAAAAGCTCGTTATGATGCTGCAAGGTATATTGCAAACTGTTTTGTAATGCACGATTTGCTTGCGCTAATGCGTCTAAATGCCGTCGCCGCGCAATAAATGTGCCCTCGGTTGCCGAATATAAACCCAATTGTTGCCGCAATGCTTCGCGGAGCGCGTCCAAACCTTCCCCCGATTTTGCACACAAATGAATTGCTCCAGACGCTTGCAAACCCG
This sequence comes from uncultured Thiotrichaceae bacterium, assembly GCA_964555395.1. Classification (GTDB taxonomy): domain Bacteria; phylum Pseudomonadota; class Gammaproteobacteria; order Beggiatoales; family Beggiatoaceae; genus CAZKST01. Next base: position 457 of record CAZKST010000316.1, read on the forward strand.
CAGGATGTCCCGTGACATCAATTTTATTGCGCACAATCAGCACATGCTTGACTGCTTTTAAAGTTTCAACAAATTCAATCGGAATCGTATCCGTTAAATTACGCTCGTCTAATAAAACCAGTACAATATCAGCCTCTTGCATCGCCTGTTTAGTGCGACGAATCCCTTCTTGCTCCACGACATCCTGTGTCTCACGCAAACCCGCCGTATCAATAATGTGCAACGGCACACCGTCCAGCAAAATTTGTTCACGCACTAAATCGCGAGTTGTTCCTGCAATCGGCGTTACAATTGCCGTTTCACGCCCTGCTAACGCATTGAGCAGACTAGATTTACCAACATTCGGCTCTCCAATTAATGCAATATTTGCACCTTCTTTTAGCAAAAAACCTTGTTGGGCTTGGCTGGTAATTTTAGCAATATCTTCAACTAACTGCTTGATTTTGCCTAAAACTGTACCATCTGCCAATAAATCGATTTCCTCATCACTAAAATCAATTCCTGCTTCAATATACGTCCGCAACCAAATCAACTGCTCAACTAAAGCATGAATTTTATTAGAAAACTCACCTTGTAACGAGCGCAACGCCGACCGCGCCGCCTGCACAGAAGCACTATCAATTAAATCCGCAATCGCCTCAGCTTGCGCTAAATCCAACTTGCCATTTAAAAAAGCCCGTTCGGAAAACTCGCCCGCCCGCGCCACTCGCACGCCACACTGCAAAATCGCTTGCAATACACGGTCGAGCACTACCACGCCACCATGTCCTTGTAATTCCAGCACATCCTCCCCCGTAAACGAATGCGGCGCAGGAAAAAATAACGCGATACCTTGATCGAGCACTTCCCCCTCGGGATGACGAAAATCACAATAATGCGCCAAACGCGGCGGCGGCAAAGTACCCAGCAAACGCGGCGCAATGTGACGCACTAATGCGCCCGAAATTCGAATAACCCCAATCCCCCCGCGCCCCAAAGGCGTAGCAATAGCGGCGATGGTTTCATTACTTTCAGACTCAGAAGTTTGAGCAATAGCGGTAGAAGAAATAATATTCATAGCGGAATTCATAATAATGCTTAAATTAAGCGATTAAAGTTGCTTTAATGGCTTGTAAACGGCGCAATAAAAGCGCGATTTTACCTGTTTTAAAAACCCCTTCCCAAAATCCATCACACTTTAACTCACCTTTTAAGCAATACGTCAGCAAACTGCGTAATTGTTCTAAATCTGCTTGATTTAAAAATTGCTCATCATTAATCCATTGCCCACATAAAACGGGCTCATAACGAAAATCTAACCAAAATTCTTGACTCACAGTCATAAAGAATTGCTTAACGGGTTTAACATAATTTGGACGATTTTTTTGTAAAAACTCAACCCATTGCCACTCAGCAAAAGTATTATTTTGATTTTCTGCAAACGGTAAAAATGCTAACAAAGCATCAATTTTTTCAATTTGTTGTTCTAGGGTAAAAGACATAGTTTAATCATGGTTGAAAGTTAGGAAATTTTTAAATTAACGCACCCTATTTACCATATTTTTGCTTGAAAAGCTTTATTATTCACGCTTTATTCTATTGATAAGCACGCAATCTTTAGACATTTTATTGTTGAAGAATAGTATTGGTTTAAGGTGTTTCTTTGTCTGAACCCTAATTTACACAATTAACTTAATTTCCTAAATCTAAAAATATTTTTTTATGCAAATTGCGCTAATTGCATAAATTAGGGTTCAGACAAGCGTAAATTGTATAACTACTCATTCAAAAACAAACTACTTCACCTCTCCCCGCATCCGTATATAACTCAAACTGTCCTGCGCAGGCTTATACCCCTGACTCGCGGCTTTCTCATACCATTTCACCGCCTCTGGAATATCTCGCGTAACGCCTTTGCCCGAATAATACAACTCACCTAAATCAAACTGCGCGGCTAAATGCCCTTTATCCGCCGCCTGTTTTAACCAAAAAACACCCTGCGACGCATCCGCTTTTAGCCCTTTTCCTTCCAAATAAAACCACGCTAAACGATAAATTGCCCGCTCCTCCCCCTGCGCCGCCGCTTTCTCATACCAACTCAAGGCTTTTGCGTAATCCTGCGCCACGCCCTCGCCATTGTCATACATCCATCCTAACTGCGACTGCGCATGAGCATCTTTCTGTGCCGCCGCGAATTCATACCAATAGCGCGCCAATTCTAAATTTTTCGGCACGCCATCGCCTTTATAATAACGTTCAGCTAAATTTAACTGTGCGGCTAACACTCCTTGCCGCGCCGCTTTATCATAAATCACTAACGCTTTATCTACATTCTGCGGCACATCGCGTCCCACAACGTACAAATCCGCCAGAGCTAACTCTGCTTGTAACTGCTGCTGTTTTGCTGCTTTTTCATACCAAAACACCGCTTGCACGCTATCGCGCCCTTTCATGCCCACGCCTTCATCATACATTTTCGCTAAACGGTATTGTGCTTGTGCATTACCTTGCTCTGCTGCCTCCTGAAAAGCTGTTAAAGCTTCTGCATAGCGTTTTTGTTGATAAGCAGATTCACCTTGTTGATAAGTTGCAATCGCAGTAGTTGCACTTTGCGCCATCACAACAGGCGGCACAAACAACAAACTATTAAGCCCCATAACCCAATACACCGCAGAACGTGAAAACATAAATGCACTCCTTTGATAAATGATTAACTGTATTAAATTAGGCATGATTGTTTCATAATGTTGAAATTATTATCTTAGCCTGTGTTCAACAATAAAATGTTTTATCTCTATAAAAATTCGGTAAATTTTAAAATGCCGAAGATTTATATTTTTCGCTATTTTTAATCAAAACGCCGTTTTTATAATACTCATACCATGC
>CAZKST010000317.1:0-3287 GCA_964555395.1 uncultured Thiotrichaceae bacterium
AAAAGGAAGTGATTCCATTAAAAAAAACCTTGTGAAAATGCTTGGAGTGCAATAGCTTTAGCTATTGCTTTTTTAACTATTTGATTGAACAGTATTTACCTGTCACGATACTGGCAATAGCTGAAGCTATTGCACTCCAGTTAAAGTGCGTTTGCTATAGTTCGGAGGCACTAAAAATACAACAATTCCGCGATAATATTCTAATTTTGCTAACCATTGCTCATTTTGTCTGTCCCAAATACCATCTTCTACAATGCCCACTTTAAACGGAATCTGCAATTTAGCAAAAGAATTTAAATAAGCTTGATACTGCGGAATGGTGCGCTTGCCTTGATACGTTTGAAAAATCACTTCATCTAAACAATCGGCTAAATTTTGCAAAACAGTCGGCGCAGCATTTTGACTCCAATCTAATAATCCTGTGATGCTTAATTGATAATTGGGCGGTAAATCGGCGCGAATTTGGCGTAAAAAGCTCTCATAACGGTCTAAATAGCGGGTTTTTGCATCAAAATCAATTTGAATACCGAGCACCGTTTGCCCATGACTTTCCCAATATTGAATTTGATTCAAAATACTTTGGCGAATGCTTAAATTCCAAATCAATGTCTCAAAACGATACACCAGAAAAATCGGCGCGGGCAAAGTGTGTACTAGCACGCCTTGCCGCTGAAAACGGGCGGTATTTTTGCCAGTGGCTTGAATGCTGCCTTGCAAAATGTACAAACGCTGGGCAGTGGCGGGAATCCGTGCAGTGTTAATGCCGCCCCACAGCCAAAAGGCTTGATAAGCCTCATTTTCTTGTGTGAATGGCGTGGCGGCGGCTGTGAATAAACTCAACAGCAAAATGAGTATTCGACTAATCCACATTACCAATAATATTTTTGGCGACTTGCCCAGACTGTATCTTTATACTTACCTTTCAAGGTTTTAAACCAAGTTGCGCGCTGTTTTGTAGTGGTCTCTTGTGCGCCGCAATGATTTATCCCGCTGGTGGCAAAACAGTTAATTGCTCTATACAACGCATACGCCCGCGCTTCTTTGGGCGCGTTTTCATTGTTAATCACGTCCAAAGAATAATCTAAGCGCGTATAAGCTTTGCCCGCAAAATTATCAGGCATATCGCCTAAAAAGCGGGGCGGCGTGTTGTGTGCAGAAAAATGTACATGATAAGCCGCATATTCTCCCGCAAAATCATAATAGAAGAAAATGCGGAAAAATTCGCCGACACAATTTAAAGCGACGGCATCTTTTTTATCTTTTTCCAAGATTTGCACTGTTTTTAACAAGGCGGGACAAGTATAAGGCGCGTCGCTGTCTTCCACTTCGCCTGTCATTGGCACTTCACCTGTCCATTTAAAATGTTGTAAATCTGGTAAATTTTGAGTGTTATCAATCGGATATTGTTGATAAACCCGCACAAATTCAGCATATTGATTATGCTGCAATAATTTAAACAACAGCGTTTTTAAAGCAACGGCTTTCGTTTGCACTTCAACTGCCGTGTTGTTTAATAACGCTTCTAACAATTGCGGCGATGCAGAACGCTGAATTAATAAATGCTGCAAACGTTTATCTGTCACGACCGATTCAGGCGTGAAAATCTGTTTTAAACGCTCCGAACGCTCATAATTTGAGGCTAAAGCTAATTGCAATTGCCGTTTTTGCACAGGATGTTGCGTATTTTTGAACAAAGCGACATAAACCGCTTCGGCTTTATCCCATTGTTGCAACTTCTCAAAAGCCAATGCCCGCAAGGTCAAGGTGCTAAACGTCAGATTATTGATAGGTGCGTTAATCGCTTGTTTATCCGTTGCTTTTATCACTGCAAGATAAGCTTTTTGCACAAAATACTCATTAGCGAGTAATAAATAAGCCTGTAAATCTGTCAAATTGGCTTTAGCAAAAGCCGCTTGCTGCGCCTGCAAATCGGCGGTGCTTAACGCTTGCGCGGGCTGTCCTTCAAGTATCCGCATTTTTGCCAATACTGAAATGGTCGCTAACGGCGGCGTATCCCAGACCAACGGCAAAGTTTTTGGCGTGGTTTCTATGTCTGAAAAAGGAAAGAACAACGCCCGTTCGCTTTCATTTAAAAAATCATAGACTTGCTCAATAGACGCAATTTTCTGTGGGTTAGCGATTTGCATCAAAGCTTGTGCTAATTTGTCTGGATTATTTTCAAGAAAATACAGCCGTTTAAATAAACCTTTTGCCGAATTTGCGTATAAGCCTTGCGGATACTGGGTTAAATACGCATTTAAACGGCTTTCTGTTTTTGTGCCTCTGTCCTCGCTGTTTAGCGCGGTGCGCGCCAACATATACACCGCCGTTTCTTTTAACCATGCGTTTTGACTGTTCAATAATTTATTAAATTCCGTTTCGGCACTGCTGAAATCGCTGCTATAAAATCCATTGATACCTTGTAAATAGCCCGCCATTTCTTGCGCTTGGGGAGAAATTACGGCGATGGATAACGGCGCGGCGGGCGGTGCTTGGCATACGCTCGCTAAATTTAAACGGCTTGTTGCTAAGGTTTTTTTCTCATCTGCTGCGAGTGGGCTATTTTTTAACGCGGTTAAAAATTGGGTGACGGCGGCGGCATTGTTTGAAACACATTGTGCTCCTTTATAGCCTTGTGCGGCTGTCCACGCGCTATTTGCGGTTTGTGCATCCACGCCTAAAGCTGTAGCGGTTGCAATGAGCGGGTCATTTTCAGGCGGTTGGGGGTCGGAAAAATTTGCGGTTTCAGTGTTTTCTTCTGTAGTTTCAATGGCGACGGGTTCAGGTTTGGGCGGATGGCGCGCATCAAAAAGGCTGGTGTAGTAAAACGGGATTTCGTAACGGTTCACGTTCGTGCTATCCGTTTGCACTGGCATTACATCAAACGATGCTACTTTTAAATCTTCTAATAATAACAACAGATTAATGCGGGTATCGTTATACGGGCTTAAAAAATAAGTGCCTGCTAATCCTGCGCTACAGCCTTGAGAATCAATGTGTTGTAATTCCGCAGTGAGTTGTCCTGCATTGTCATCACAATCTATGTCAAAAGAAGCCCAGCAAGTGGGAATGAAAAAAAGGGAAGAAAGCAAGAGGAGCAAACGCATAAAAAAACTCGTGTGTTGTGATTAGATTTTAGGTGAGTTTAACGCAGGAATGCGGTTTGAAAAGTGATTTTCTGTTTTTTAACCTGTGTTTTATAAATTTAGACAGCTTATCACTGTTTACACCGCTCCAATTCCTCAAGGAAAAACCGCCGCCGCTCTTCACAGGTCAGGCGGAAGTTT
>CAZKST010000318.1:0-3203 GCA_964555395.1 uncultured Thiotrichaceae bacterium
GCATCTACAAGATAAGAACCATCGGTTTGAGGATGAATATCTGCGTGTAAAACTGACGGCGCACCAGCAATTCCACCCACTAATTCTTGTAAAATATCTTCTAAGGTTACCAAACCGACAATATCGCCATATTCACTTAAAATTAAACCAAAACTTTTATGCTCTTTTTGAAAGTTAAATAATTGACGAATTAAAGGAGTTCCTTCTGGAATAAAATACACTTCTTGTGCAATATCGCGTAATGTTTCTTTACATAAATCTTTATGTTTAAATAACGCTAACACCCGCCTTAAATGAATAATACCGACAATATTATCAATTGTGCTAATAAATAATGGCAAGCGGGAATGATAACAATTGCTTAATTGCTCAGTAATTTTATCTAAAGAATCTGTTAAATCAATACCAATAATATGATGGCGCGGAATCATCACATCTTCTACTTTTGCCCGTTCTAATTCTAAAATATTGAGAAACATGCGTTGATAATGGGGCAAAACTAAATCAGGACTGTGAATTAAATTGCGTAATTGCTCTATATTAAAATCTTGCTTTACTTTATGGCTATGTGTTCCTAAACCCCATAATAATAAACGGTGAATAATTTGTAATAGCCACGCTAAAGGATAGAGCGTATAGAACAAAAACTTAAGCACACTTACCATACTATAAGCAATACGCTCAGGATGTAAAGTTGCCATTGTTTTTCCTATAATTTCCGTGAGCATTAAAATAATAATGCTACAGACAATAACAATCGCAACTAAGTGAAATTCACCCTTAAAATAATGCTCTGCAAATAATGCAGCATTAATTAAAGCAAAAGATTTTACAAAATGTTTAGCTAATGAAAGAAGTAAAGCAACTTGCTCTGTATTTTCTAATAACGCAGACATTTTTAGTGCATTTTTATTTTTGCGATTAGCTAAATATTGTAAGCGTGCTCGGTCAAACGTAATTAATGTAATTTCCATGCTAGAGAAAACAATAGCTAAGGAAATAAAACAAGTAAAAGCAATAGCAGAAAGTAGAACAAACAAAATTAAATTCCTATTTAAGTTATAAAGTTAATCGCTGTTGTTGCAGTCGTTTAATTTCATCGCGTAATTGAGCCGCTTGTTCAAATTCTAAGTTATCCGCATGTTTGTACATTTGTTGTTGTAATTGTTGTATTTTTTTATCTAATTGCTTAGGCGTTAGTTTTGCATACGCTGCACGTTCTTCTGCCACTTGTTTTAAATTTGTGTCAGTAGTTGCATTAGGATTTTCTTTAATCCCAACTAAAATATCTACAATATTTTTACGAATGGAACGCGGGATAATATTATTTTTAGCATTAAATTCAAGTTGTTTAGCTCGCCGCCGTTCAGTTTCTTCAATTGCTTTTTGCATTGAATTTGTAATTTTATCAGCGTATAAAATTACGCGCCCTTGTTCATGACGTGCCGCACGCCCAATAGTTTGAATTAATGAGCGTTCTGAGCGTAAAAAGCCTTCTTTATCTGCATCAAAAATGGCGACTAAAGCCACTTCTGGAATATCTAAACCTTCACGCAATAAGTTAATACCCACTAAAACATCAAAGATACCTAAACGTAAATCCCTTACAATTTCAATGCGTTCTACGGTATCAATATCAGAGTGCATGTAACGTACTTTAACATGATGTTCGGCTAAATAATCTGTTAAATCTTCTGCCATGCGTTTGGTTAAAGTGGTAATTAATACTCGTTGTTTTAAAGCAACGCATTTTTGAATTTCTTCAAAAACATCGTCAACTTGTAATTTAACAGGGCGAATTATAATGTCAGGGTCAACTAATCCCGTCGGGCGAACTACTTGTTCTACAATTTGTTGAGAATGTTCTAATTCATATTGGCTCGGCGTTGCAGAAACATAAATCGTTTGCGGTGATAATTTATCAAATTCTTCAAATTGTAATGGACGATTATCTAAAGCCGAAGGTAATCTAAAACCATATTCTACTAAGGTTTCTTTACGCGAACGGTCGCCGCGATACATTCCGCCTAATTGTGGAATGGTGACGTGACTTTCATCAATCATTAATAAACCATTTGCAGGTAAATAATCAAATAATGTTGGTGGCGGTTCACCTGTATTTCTACCTGATAACAGTCGTGAATAGTTTTCTACCCCTGAGCAATAGCCTAATTCTACTAGCATTTCTATATCAAATTGGGTGCGTTGTTGCAAACGTTGGGCTTCTACTAATTTACCTGTTTGATAAAAAAAATCTAAACGTTGCTTTAACTCCACTTTAATTTTTTCTACAACTTGTAAAATAGTTTCTCTAGGGGTGACATAATGCGTTTTAGGAAAAACCGTTAAACGCGGAACACGGCGAATTAAATGTCCTGTTAAAGGGTCAAAATAACTGAGTTCCTCTATTTCATCATCAAACAAAGTCACGCGAATTGCTTCGCTTTCTGCGTCAGCGGGATAAATATCGATGATTTCACCGCGTGCGCGATAACAACCGCGTTCTAAAGCTAAATCATTTCGCGTATATTGCATTTCTGCTAAACGTCGCAATAATTCTCGCTCATTCATTTTCTCTCCGCGAATTAAATGAATGACCATTTTCATATAAGCATCAGGGTCGCCTAAGCCGTAAATGGCGGACACACTTGCAACGATAATAACGTCTTGCCTTTCTAATAATGCTTTAGTTGCTGATAAACGCATTTGCTCAATATGTTCATTAATTGCTGCATCTTTTTCAATAAAAGTATCTGAGGTTGGAACATAAGCTTCTGGTTGATAATAATCGTAATAAGAAACGAAATATTCTACTGCATTATTTGGAAAGAATTCTTTCATTTCGGCATAAAGTTGCGCGGCTAAAATTTTATTGTGCGCCAAAATTAAAGTGGGGCGTTGTACGGCTTGAATGACGTTTGCCATGGTAAAAGTTTTGCCAGACCCCGTTACACCCAGTAAAGTTTGACGGGTGTTCCCCTGTGCCAATCCATCAATAAGCTTTTGAATTGCTTGAGGTTGGTCACCAGCAGGTGGGTAGGCACTGACTAATTGAAACGCTTGCATGAGAAAAATGTCCTCAAAATAACAACGCTAAAAAGAAATATAATCGCTTATAATGGAAATTAACAAATTTTTTAATGAAATTGCTATAGCTTCATTAAAACTTAAGGCATAATTCGCACTTTTTCAAAAATCTTTAA
>CAZKST010000319.1:0-2125 GCA_964555395.1 uncultured Thiotrichaceae bacterium
ATTTGTAGGGTGGAATAGCAAAGCGTATTCCACCAAGAAACGCCCCAAAACTGTCTGAACCCTAATTCACTGTGTTTCTTGATTCACTTAATGAAAAAAATTAAGAAAATTATATTAATTAAGTAAATTAAGGTTCAGACAAAACGGTGGAATACGGTTCGCGCCTATTCCACCCTACACACGTCTTACTTCCCTTTCTCCACAAATGCCGCCGCTATCTCGGTGTAATACAAACGGGTCAAGCCTTCAAAGCCTGAATCTGTGCCCACCGCTAACCACGCCGCGCCGCTGCTGTCGGTGGTGAATTCAAAGGCTGCCGTATTGCTCAAGGTTTTGAGTTGATACGCGCCGTCTTCGCTGTCCACCGCGACATTGCCCAGTAAATGCAGCACCTTCCCGCCTGTGGATTGTTCGCCTTTATCTACGCTCATTTGCCAATAGCCGTTTTTGTTGATGACTAACGGTTCGGTGTTGGATACGCCTGCTTTCACATAGACCGATTCGGCGGGTGATCCGCCAATGCCAACGCTACCGCTCGCGGCGTTTGAGGCAAAGGTGACGTTGAACACAACGTAGTAACTTGTGTTCGGTTTTAAACCGGTGAGCGGGCGTTTGGCGAACATGAATAAGTCGTCGCTGCGGTTATGTCCTTGCAGCATGAACGCCCCGCCTGTGCCGCTGATGCCTTTGGGCAAAGGGCTATAGTTGGCGGCGAGTTCGTAAATGTCTAGGTCGGCATCTACGGGTAAATCGCTGAATCCACCGACCCAGCCGTCGCTATCGCTGGCGAAGTTGCTTTTATAGTTGAGGGTTTTGGCAAGGGTTTCTACGACTTCAATGTGTAGTTGTGTGTAGCCAAGGCTGCTGTCAATCGCGCCATTGGCTTGCAGGTCTGCGCCGAAGTATAGGCGATAGTGTCCAATGGGCAGGTGGGCATTTTCTAGGAGAGTGAGGTTTTTGCCGTCGTTGATTAGCGGGAGTTGGGCGGCAAGGTTGATGCCTTCTATAAAGCTTTGTTGTTGGGTGTTATAGCTGAACAGTCCTGCGGGGGTGCTGGCGAGTATCCACCAGTCCATCGCTTGTAGTGGGGCGAAGGTGGGCAGGGCGGTCGCGCTGAGGGTGACGGTCAGCGGGTCGTTGGGGGTGAGGGTGAGGGTTTGGTTTTGTCCATTGGCTTGCAGGGTGAGGGTGACGGGTAAGTTGTTGGCGGCGTGACTGGGCAGCGGTGCAAGCAGTGCGCCGAGCAGCATGAGGCTGTATGCTAAGGTGTTTGTGTGTTTTGACATGGTTGTGTTCCTTGCTTTGTATGCGGTATAGCGATTTTGCTATGTGTCTTGCGGGCAAGTGACGAGGAAAATGGGGGGGATTGTTGGGGAAGGGGAAAGAAGAAAATAAAAATTAATTTTATAAGTTATTGTTTTTAAGTGTATACCCTGTAAAATTTAAGGTCTCTGTTTAGCACAGTGAAATGTGAGTGTTCACTTTTATCGGGGAGTCTTTTCTATGTTTAAGCGTCGGGCTTTTAGTTTGCAGGATGGCTTTAAGTTGAGCTTTTCTAAATTCTTTGCGAGCATTTTTCAAATTCTCGCGTTGTTGATTTGTTTTAATACTCAAGTATATGCGCAGTCTTCTAGTTTGACTGTTGGAAATGTGAAATTTAGTAATGTGCGTATTTCCATTCCTAACAATAGTACTCTTGCTAATGAGCAACAAGTTACAGTTTATTTTGATTATCAACTTTCAACTTTAGATTGTGTTCAAATTTGGGTAGTTGCAAATATTTCTAATGATGGTGGCGGTTATTATGAACCTAGCCCTAAAGCTGAATGTTTAAAAGATACTGGAAACACATCTCGCTGGTTTTCTTTAACATCAGGAAAAATAGATGGTTTATTTTTTGTTGTGCAATCAACAATATCTTCTTCTTCCTATAACTCAAAAAAAATACCTGTTACTTATTCGTGTTGTTCTGCTACTCCAGCAGTTCAAAACATAACTGCTTTAACATTGCCATCGTCGCATTCTATTACTCTTCAGCCATTGCTAAAGCCGAGTTCTGCAAATCCTATTGTTTCAAAAACAGTTTATCAAATCTGGTTACTAAGAAACAAGCCAAGCCGACACG
>CAZKST010000319.1:2135-3191 GCA_964555395.1 uncultured Thiotrichaceae bacterium
AACTTTGAAGAAATGAAACAACAGTTTATCAAAATGGCGATACGATAAAAGTTACTTTACCTGATTTGCCAACAGGAATAGACCAATATTTTGCGTTAAGTGTTCCAAATTATGGTTTATTTACTTTGAATAAACTCAATAGCTTTAATCTTTTTAACAATGCTTCTTTGCCAAAGTGGCAAGGTGACACAAATGTTGTTGATTTAGTAGTTAATCAAAATATTCCTCGCGGGAAATATGATGCTTACTTATTACGGACATTTGAAAATACTGATCCATTTAAAGCCGCTAATCAGGCTTTTGGTTCAAATCAATTCACGGTAATTGATGACGTGCAAATGACACATATTGCTGACCCTAGCGTCCCCGTTGGCTTAGTAGCGCGTTCAGGTGATGAGGTAATGGGAATTTTTGGGAAGAAAGATAGTGAAGGACGATTGACTAAAGTTGAAGGAATTACTTTCAGTCACCAAAAAGATGCAAGTAAAAAATTTATAGTTGAATTAGATGACAATTATCTACCTAAGAGAATTGTCGGAGCGGATAATTCATCTGTTGAAATCGTAAATTCAACTGGAAAACAAAGATTAACTTATAAAAATTCGCAAGGCAGAGTGCTTTATCAAACTGAGCAACCCGTATCTAGTGAGAAATTGCAGAAAGCAGCGGAAGCAGTAAAGAAATATGTTGAATCTCCACAACCAACACAAAATAATCCAGTTCCTTCTTTAGTAGGAGCTTCTTCTTCTATAGAAGATTCTGATTGTGTTGATAAAATAGAGGATTTTCACCGTTTAGCAAAGAATCTTTTTTGGGGAGCATCTCAATTATTATCCATTGCTTCTTGCGCAGCGGGAGTAGCTGAAACTGTAGCAACATTGGGGGTAGCTTTTCCTTTAATGTTGTGGGGGTGTAGCTCTATCATTCTAAATGGAGCAGACCATTTCCTAGACGCTGTTACAGATGGAAAATCCCCTATTGGAAAATTGGTAGTGCTAAAGAAGTAATGATTTATTATAATGGTTAATAAAATAGAGGATAATCCCAATATGATTC
>CAZKST010000320.1:0-1356 GCA_964555395.1 uncultured Thiotrichaceae bacterium
TCCCATTCCCCGCATTTTCCCCCGCACTCACATAAAACTGCTGGGCTAAAGTTCCCGCCGTTAACGTTTGCGCATAAGGTTTTAAACAAACATAAGTCGCTTCTGATTGGGGAAATTGCACAAAACCCAATTGCATAAGCAGCTCCACCCAACTATTCGGCTGTGGTGAAAACCCTGCGCTAATCATATGAATCGATTGCGTTTGTTGATATAACCATTTACACAGGCTTTTTAAACCTATACGCGCCGCGATGTCTGCGTTTTCTGTGAACAGTGCATCACTGATTTGTACTTGATTTTCTTCAATTTTAACTAACCACCAGCCCAACGGTTTACCCAAACGGGAAACCACGACAAATTGATAATCATGCGTAGGATGATTTTCATATCGCCAGCGTAAATATTGCGCCGTGCGAGCAATCAACGCGCCATAATGCGACTTTGCTTGCTCAAACACAATTTCCGCCCACCGCCCCACATGGCGCGTAATGTTGACGCTATAACCTGCGAAGCGGTCGCGCCATGGCGATTCTTCAATCAATTGCTGCTGTTGTGACCAAGGTAAATGCCAAGGTTGCAGGGTAAATACCGTGTCATAACCTAATTGCTGAAATAACGGCAATTTTGCCGCCGTTTGAATACTATAAAGAAACGCTAAAGGATATTTTTGAAAATATGCCCGCTCTAATTGCTGCATTGTGGCAATTAATAAATCTTTATCTGCTAAATCGGGCGAAAATTCACAATTGACTTGATACGCCATTGCATAGCTGTCTTTTAACCAGACCGATAAACGGTAAGCACTGCTATGCACCAGCAACGTTTCCCCCGCCCACGCATTTATCATGCACGCTTCACCAAACGGCGCGCGCGCAAATTTCCATTGCCAAAACTCCAGATTAAAATGCGGAAGAAGTTGAAGCGCGGCAGCAACCAAAGCGTCTTCTTCACCTTCCAAACAAGGACGAAGTTCATAAGAAGGCGATAAAGCAGTATTCATTAAAGCACTCAAAATTAATTCAGCGTGGATTTTGGCGCGAGTTTAAACCGCACTTGTCCTGTTTTTGGCTTGATTTTATCAATCACCACTTCGACTTTTGTGCCCAACTCTAGGCTTGCCATTGAACCTAAAAAGCCCTCAATGCCCCACGGTAAAATATCCACTTTATAACCGTTTTTCACATTGTCTAATAACTGTACTTCTAAGACTTTGTCGATGTAGTTTTGCCGTAAAAACTCCATAAACCAACGACGTTTTGCGTCATTTTCCGCCATTTTGGCTTCTTTTGCCGTCCGCTCCGCCGTCGCTAAGACTTTGAATAATTCATCTTGATTGTAGGGCAATGGCTCGCCTGT
>CAZKST010000320.1:1456-3160 GCA_964555395.1 uncultured Thiotrichaceae bacterium
GACACTGAAACCTGTTTATTGTCATCAATACTGACTTTAATTTCAGGACGTTGTAAAGTAAATGAACCTTCTTGACTGCGCCACGCTTGTAAGCCTTGCGCGATTTTCAATAAATTGCGTAAAGCTTCCGCCGTTGCTTGCTCTTCAGGCGGATTATTGGGATTGTTTAATAATTGGTCAGCCGAGACATAACTTAAACGGCGTTGTACGGCAATCGGTTCACGGCGAATTTGACTGTCGACTAATGTTCCCGCCGCATCAAACCATGCGCGAATCACGATAGACGAACGCACCGCGCCCACGCTTAAACTGGCTAAATCGCAGGAAATGCGCTCAGGAATCATTAACACAGTTTGCGAAGGTAAATAAACCGTCGTCCCGCGTCGCATTGCTTCACGGTCAATCACATCACCGCTGTGAATTAAACTCGCAGGGTCGGCAATCGCAATCGTCACTAACCAGCGGTCGCCGTCTTGGCTAATCGCTAAAGCGTCGTCCACTTCGCGGGTTTCATCATCATCAATACTAAATAACAGCGGAGTCGCTTCCGTTTCTGCGACAAAGGCTTGCACTTCTGCCACGGCGGCTTGCACTGGCTCGGAAAAATGCGGACGTAAACCTGCAACAATTACATCACGGTCAGCATTTTCAGGCAAACGCTGCGTACTTCGCAATAATTCAAACGCCAATTCACGCGGACTTTGTTTCACATTTTCCGCAACGGGCGTTAACATTTCTTCCAAAGCTTTATCATGGTCAGCACGCAATAACCACGCTTCTAACCGCTGCACAAACGGCTCAACCTCGGGCGATACTTCCACCTTACTCTCTTCAGGCGCACGCGCTGCGCTGTTTAACCAAGAAGTCGCCGCTGCTTGTAATTTTAAACGCTGTTGCTCTTTTTCCCGTTGGGTTTTTAATTCATTGACTTGTGCCGCCGTGCGGGCTTCCCATGCAATATTTTTGCGCTTAAACAACACTTTATCTTCAGCCAACATCCACCAAATGGCGGTTAATTGCTCAACGCTAATTTCACCGCCAAAATACAAATCGGCTAAATCATCCATACTAGACGCTTGTAACTCTAAAGCACTTTCCCACAACAAATAAATATCGATAGTTGAGCGAACACGCTCTACACTTGCATTCAATTCATTGACGACACTCTGCCACTCTTGCGCACTTTTAACCATTTTAGGATGTCTCCAGAGCAACTCTTTGTCTGCAATTTTCTGTTCACGTCCTTTTTCATTTAACACAACTACTTGATTTTTATTGCGCTTAACGGTGCAATGGAAACGCAATGAGTCGTTATCTTGGACTGTCCAGATTTGACCTTCGAAATCACTCACGAGAATTCATCCTTTCTTTAGTTAATAAAAAGCGAAATTATACCCTTAGCAGTGCGTTTGATTCTACTGATGACTGATTTAAGTACATCTGAATTTATTTTTATTAAGTTAAACGCAAATGTAGGGTGGAATAGCAAAGCGTATTCCACCATGAAACGCCACAAAATCAAAAAAATAGTAAAAACAAAATGATGATATACAGCTTGTGCCGCATTTCACCCTTAAGCATTGTAAAATGAAATAATCATAAGGCGTATTCCATCATGCGGTTTGCTTAACTTTGGCGGCGTTTCATGCTGGAGTGCAATAGCTTCAGCTATTGCCAGTGTCGTAACAGATGAAATACTGTTCA
>CAZKST010000321.1:0-3135 GCA_964555395.1 uncultured Thiotrichaceae bacterium
ATGGTGGTTGGGATTGGGTTTATAAAAAAACACATTTTACTTCTTCTTCTCCATTACTTTTTGATATGGCTATTTGGGGAGAAAAAGATGTGTTATGTGGACTGGCTTTAGGAAAATTTAGCCGTTCTGCTGAAAATTTGTCTATTTATTATTTAGAAGGTAATCCTGATAAAAAACATATCTTAAAAGGTTGGGTATTAGGTATTATTGTTGAAACTGCACTAGAATATGCCAAACTTAAAGGCAGTAAAGAAGTAAAAATCATTGAGCCTGTTGCTAATTTAATTCCCGTATATCAACAATATGGTTTTCAAATGCAAAGAAAGTGGGGAATTGGCAAAGTTTATTGCGCTAAGGAAATAAAAAAATGATTAGCCTACTTAATAATCGCTCTTTTTTATTAGAAGAAACCGATAGAAAAGTTTCTTTAATTATTTACAAAGTAGATAAACATACTGCCACAAGCTCGCTAATTTTGCATAAAGAAATGTCAATTCCATTGGCATTAATATTTGCATTTTTGTTGGCTATTATTTTTCTAATAGCTTTACCTTTGCTTACGTTGATAGTCACTGTTAACTTGCTTAAAGATAAGTTGTACAAATCTAAAGCTGAACCTAGTTATGAACAAGCCTGTCAATGGTTTGAGCAAAAACAAGGGTTTTATCAAAATTTATCCAAAGAAGAACGTAAAAAAATCTTTACTCGAAAAAAAGATTTACCTCTAGGACTTTAAGATATTTACAGTGTAATGGGGAAAGTTTGGATTTAATAGATTATTGTAGGATGGGCTGACGTAAGGAAGCCCATCATTGACGGTTTTGAGTGTGCTACCTAATCCTTTAAATTCAATTTGTTATGTGAGCAAATGCCGATAAACAGTTGTGATGGGCTTCCTTGCGTCAGTTCATCCTACACGTTTTTTTATTCAACTGCGTAACTTCTAATGTAGTGTGTTTGTTATAGATTACACTACCCTCTTCTCCCCACCATCGCATTTAGCAAAATACCAATTGTCGTACCGTTATGCAGCAGGGCAGATAACAACGGCGATACTTTTCCAGTCAGCGCGCCAATGGTTAAACCCGTGTTAATTGTGCTCGATAAATTAAAATTCTGATGAATCAATTCCATCGTTGCTCGACTCAATTGCTTAGCGGCGGCAATTGTCGCTAAATCATCATTTAATAACACCACATCCGCCGTTGCACGCGCTAAATCTGCGCCTTTTGGCATGGCAATGCCCACCGTTGCAGAAATTAACGCGGGCGCATCGTTTACCCCATCCCCAATAAATGCCACTTGATGCCCTTGTGTTAATAGTTGTTGCACAACACTGGCTTTATCTTCAGGCTGACAATCCGCATAAACCGCATCCATGCCTAATTGTTGCGCAAGCTGTTCTGCTCTATCGCGCTGGTCGCCTGTTAGCATCACTAATTGCTGCACGCCCGCACGGCGTAAATCTTTTAACACTGTTACCGCTTCGGGGCGTAAATGGTCGCGTAACGCTACAATTCCTAACGGTTTTTGCTCTATAGAAACATATAACAGCGTTTTCCCTTGTTTAAGTAAAGGATTGATAATGCGGTTATAGCGTTTAAAACTAATTTTTTGATGTTCTTCTAAAAAGTGACGACTGCCAATAGCCACCGCTTTGCCGTTGACATAAGTGGTTAATCCGTGCGCAATTAAATAATCAACTTCTTCATGTTCAATATGTTCCACTTGCTCTTGACGGGCATATTGCACAATCGCGTTAGCAATAGGATGGGTTGCGTGTTCTTCAATAGAAGCCACTAAAGCTAGTAAATGTTCTGGTTGCCACTCTTTAGGTAAAAAGGTTTTTATTTCAGTGACTTCTAATAAACCGCTGGTCAATGTTCCCGTTTTATCAAAAATAAAGGTATCGGCTTTTGCTAAATTTTCAATCGCTTGCCCGCCACGGAATAATAGCCCCTGTTTTGCAGCGTGATACATGGCTGATTTAATCGCAACGGGTGTTCCCAATTTTAAAGCACAGGCATAATCGACTAAAAAGACAGACGCGAGTCTATCTAAATCTCGCGTAAGCGCGTAAACGCCTGCACCCAATCCTAAAGTTAAATAAACTCGTTTATTGGCTAAATCTTCTGCAAGGCATTGTGTTTCTGATTGTTGTTGCAGCGCATTTTCAATAAAACGGGCAATGCGTGCCGTCGTCGTTTCATCGCCAATGCGTGTTACCCGCACGCGCAAACGCCCTTCTTCTACCACCGTGCCCGATAAAACTTTTTCCCCCACTTCTTTACGCACTGCCAACGGTTCACCCGTGATTGAGGCTTGATTAACCGCCGCATTGCCACTGACAACTTTACCGTCGATAGCAATCATTTCTCCCGTGCCAACTTCAATAACATCATTTACTTGTAATTCTGAGCAAGGGACTTGAATCAGCGCACCATCACGTTCTAACCATGCTTGTGTAGGTAAAGGTTTAAGCAAATAGCGCAATAAAGCATCGCTATGATTTGCTGTTTTATGCTCTAAATATTCACCAAGTTCTAATAAACCTTGCGTCGCAATTGCGGTGAAATACTCCCCGCGTGCCGTCGCTAAACTAATTGCCAAACTGTCTAAAACTTCTACTTTAATCCCTTGCGTTGCTAAAGTAGTTAAACCCTGCCAAACCGTTGGCGCGACAAGGGTATAGGTCAATAAACGGCGAGCGGATTCAGACAATAAAGGCAGACATAACAAACTCAAGCCCGCCGTAAAAACTCCCGCAGGGCTGGCAGTGGTTTGATTATAAGTACCGTCGGGTAAAGTGGCGGTGACAGTTTCAGCAAAAGCGTGTCTAAACCATGCAAAAATAGCTTTACGCTGTTGTGCTTTACCTTCATATTCAATAATTAAACTTCCCGCAACGGGATTTAAACGGGCTTGACGCACGCCGCTTAAATTCAATAATGCCGCTTCTAAATGCAAATGGTCTAATTTACGGTTAGCCAGCAAGGGGGATTTGAACCGCAAGCGCGTAGGTAATTCGTGAACGAGGCGAATAGACATAATGTTGCAATGCCTTATAGAAAAAGATGCCGTTGCTCTATGTTTTTACACTAGAACAGCGGCAAAAGAAGGGTAAAATCAATAATA
>CAZKST010000322.1:0-3111 GCA_964555395.1 uncultured Thiotrichaceae bacterium
AAAGTGAGTAATTTTCCATGAGTAAACAAAAATTAATCTGCATCGGCAATGGCATGGCGGGCATCCGCACTTTAGAAGAATTGCTAGCAATCGACCCCAATCAATATGAAATCACGGTTTTTGGTGCAGAACCTTATAACAATTACAACCGTATTTTATTGTCTCCTGTGTTAGCAGGCGAAAAAACCATCGACGACATTATTTTAAATGATGATCGTTGGTATGCAGAAAATAACGTGACCTTGTACAAAGGGGATGCGATTAAAGAAGTTGACCGTGTTAATAAAACCGTCACCAGTTTAAAAGGCATTACACAAAGTTACGATAAATTGTTAATCGCAACAGGGTCTAACCCAATTATTTTACCTGTGTCTGGTCATCAATTAAAAGGCGTTATCAGTTATCGCGATATTAACGACGTAGATTTGATGTTAGAAGCGGCACGCACGGGTAAACACGCCATTGTTATCGGTGGGGGCTTGTTAGGTTTAGAAGCGGCGTATGGTCTGCTCAAACAAGGAATGCAAGTCACGGTTGTACATTTACTTGATACCTTGATGGAACGTCAACTAGACAAACCTGCTGCGAATTTATTGAAGAAATCTTTAGAACAACGCGGCATTCAATTCTTAATGGAAGCGCAAACCGCTGAAATTATTGGTACAGACAAAGTAGAAGCTATTCGTTTCAAAGATGGTTTACAAGTGCCAGCGGATGTGGTGGTCATGGCGGTTGGGATTCGTCCTAATATGGCATTAGCGCAATCTATGGGGTTAACTTGCGAACGCGGCATTGTGGTAGATGATGGTTTGCAAACCAGTGATGAAAATATTTTTTCCGTGGGGGAATGTGCTCAACACCGTGGCGTGGCGTATGGTTTAGTTGCTCCCTTATTTGAACAAGCAAAAGTCTGTGCGCAACGTTTAGTCGGCAATACAACTGCTGAATATCAAGGCTCTGTCGTTTCTACGAAATTGAAAGTCACAGGCATTGATTTATTCTCAGCAGGGGATTTTTTAGGCACAGCCGAAACAGAAGATATCGTATTCCAAGACCCAGCCCATGGCATTTATAAAAAATTAGTGATTCAAGACAACCTCATTAAAGGCGCGGTGTTATATGGGGATGTCGTCGATGGCGCGTGGTATTACAGCTTATTAAAAGAACAAACTGACATTAGCACAATGCGGGAAAAATTATTATTTGGACAAGCCATTGCGCTCGGTGGCGGTGCTGATGTTAGCAATCCTACTTTGTTGATGGCGGATGATGCAGAAATCTGCGGCTGTAACGGCGTGAAAAAAGGCACAATCGTCGCGGCAATCCGTGAAAAAGGTTTAACTTCCGTTGATGAAATCAAAAAATTCACCAGTGCTTCAGCATCGTGCGGCGGTTGCAGCACTTTAGTTGAACAAGTATTGCTCGGCGTATTAGGCGATGGCGCACATAAACCGCATAAGAAAAAACATTTATGCCATTGCACTGATTTAAGTAGTGATGAAGTCCGCGAAGCAATCAAAGGCTTAGAAGTGTACACCGTTGCTGAGGTAATGAAAGCATTACACTGGAAAACAGAAGATGGTTGCACCACTTGCCGCCCCGCAGTGAACTACTATTTATTGTCTTCTCATCCAGACAAAGCTCAGGATGACTATCAATCGCGTTATATCAACGAACGGGCACATGCCAACATTCAAAAAGATGGCACTTACTCTGTTGTACCACGCATTTGGGGCGGTTTAACCACAGCAAGCGAATTACGCGCCATTGCTGATGTGGCTGAAAAATATAATGTTCCCACTGTAAAAATTACAGGCGGACAACGGATTGACTTGCTCGGCGTGAAAAAAGAAGACTTGCCCAAAATGTGGAAAGACTTAAATGATGCTGGCATGGTTTCAGGTCACGCTTATGCTAAAGGCTTGCGTACGGTTAAAACCTGTGTGGGTCAAGAATGGTGTCGTTTTGGTACACAAGACTCGATGGGAATGGGTATCAAGTTAGAAAAAATGACTTGGGGTTCATGGACACCGCACAAAGTTAAAATGGCGGTTTCGGGTTGTCCGCGTAACTGTGCAGAAGCAACAATTAAAGACTTTGGCGTTATTGCCGTAGATTCGGGTTGGGAAATTCACGTTGGTGGTAATGGCGGTATCAAAGTGCGCGCCACTGACTTGTTAGTCAAAGTTTGTACTGAACAAGAAGTGATTGAATATTGCGGCGCATTTATGCAGATTTACCGCGAAGAAGCCCGTTATTTAGAACGTACAGCCCACTGGGTTGAGCGGGTTGGCGTTGAATATATTAAACAACAAATTGTTGAAAATGAAGAAAAACGTAAATACTACTATGCCCGTTTCCTCGTTTCACAACAAAATAGCCAATCTGACCCATGGGCAGAACGGGCAACAGGAAATGTTCATCAACATGAATTTGTTCCTTTAAAACGGATTGAAATTGCCAATTCTTTATCCACTACCGCTGATAACTCAACTGACGCAAAAGAGGTTGCTTAACACTATGACGAAATTAGCGATTAAACCTACTGAAGTGGGCTATTTAAATGATATTCCGCGTTTAGGTGCTCGTACTGTAGAAATTGGAGACTTAACAATTGCTTTATTTCGCACAAGCGATGATCAAGTTTTTGCGTTAAACAACCACTGTCCGCATAAAGGTGGCGTATTAGCCCAAGGCATTGTTGCGGGCAAACATGTAACCTGTCCTTTGCATAATTGGCATATCAATTTAGAAAATGGACAAGCTGCTGAACCGCATCGTGGTTGCACCCAAAATTATCCAGTGCGTATTGAAACAGATGGTAAATTGATTCTGGGCTAGCACAAAGAATTGTAGGATTGTAGGGTGGAATAGCGAAGCGTATTCCACCAAGAAACGCTACAAAGTTATCTGAACCCTGTCACACAATTCACTTAATTTCCTTAATTTTTTCATTATAGTAACCGCATTTTAAATTGATTAAGGTGGAGTGCAATCGCTTTAGCTATTGCTTTTTAATCATTTGATTGAACGCTATTTTACCTTTTGTGACACTGGCAATAGCTGAAGCTATTGCACTCCATTTAAAGTGCGTTTGCTATATGTTAATCA
>CAZKST010000323.1:0-3091 GCA_964555395.1 uncultured Thiotrichaceae bacterium
TGAAGCAACGCAAGGTTATTTTAATCATCGTTTATCGTTAAAAGATAAAAATGGTTTCTTTAAAACTTTTAGTGAAAGTTTTAATAAAATCTTGGCAATTAATGAATCAGCGATTAATGATTTATTGGTGATGTTCACCGCTTTAGCACAAGGTGATTTAACAAAACAAATCACGAATGAATATCAAGGCGCGTTAGCACAATTAAAAAGCAATGCAAATTTAACCGCGAGCAAGTTAACAGAAGTAATGACGGTGATTCAATTGACCGCCGATAATGTTAGACAAACTGTGCAAGCCATCGCAGAGGGCAGTATTAATTTAAGTCAACGCACAGAAGAACATGCAGCTTCTTTGGAAGAAACTGCGGCGGGTATGGAAGAAATGACCAGTATTGTGCAGCAAAATGCGGATAATGCGCGCCAAGCTTCTCAATTAGCGGCGATTGCGAAAAATCAGGCAGAAGCGGGCGGCGGCGTGGTGAATTCTGCCATTCAAGCAATGAATATGATTCGCGATAGTAGTAAACAAATCACGGATATTATTACAGTTATCAATGAAATTGCTTTTCAAACGAATTTATTAGCGTTGAATGCAGCGGTCGAAGCAGCGCGGGCGGGTGAGCAAGGGCGGGGATTTGCGGTCGTGGCAACCGAAGTGCGTAATTTAGCCCAGCGGAGCAGTATAGCGGCTAAAGAAATTCGTGAGCTTATTCAAAGCAGTGTGCAACGGGTGGAAGAGGGGGCGCAGTGGGTAAATCAATCTGGCAAAACTTTACAAGAAATCGTTGATTCTGTTGTTAAAGTGAATGATATTGTGGCAGAAATTGCGGCTGCAAGTCAGGAGCAATCCGCAGGTATTCAGCAAATGAATCGTGCAATTGCGCAAATGGATGAAATGACCCAACAAAATGCGGCTTTAGCGCAAGAATCTAGTGCATCGAGTGAAGTATTAAATCAACAAGCTTTGAAATTGCATGAGCAAGTTGCTTTTTTCAAATTGGCAAGCACTGCTAAAATGACACAGCTAGCTGTTGAAAAAGCATTAGGAGATTTGCCTGTATTAAAATCCTATGGGCAAACTAAAGCAGAACGCAAACATGAGTTAAGCAACACTTTACATAATCTCGCTGCTAAAGGTCGTGCCCATTGGTCAGCTGCAACACAAGATGAGGGTGAAGTATCTCAGGGCGTTATGCCGAAAAAATCACGAATTAAGCAAGATGTAAAATCTTCCGCGAATAATTCTATTAATTCACAAGAGTGGGAAGATTTTTAATTGTAGGCGTTATGCAACGCATTTAAACCAAAATAAAGACCTGCTAGGTTTTTAAAACCTAGCAGGTCTATTTGAAAGGGTTCAATAACGCAAATTTTTAATTTTGTTTAAAACCTTACTCACCAAATTCGCGTTAAATATCCCACTAAATATAAGTCAGTTCGGGTAACTAACTCACTTTCAACGTAACAATAACAACTTGTTGTTTTACTTGCACACGGTAGAACAGCCCTTTTTCATTGATGATAATACGCGGTGCAACCGTTTCAGTTGCTGCTAAATCAATCACTTCAACGGATAATTGAGGATATACCGTTAAATAGAATGGAATATTAAGCGGGGGAACTGCCAAAGTCAGTGAGAACGTGCCATCTGCGTTGTACACTACGTCAGTAACACCTTCAATCTCTTTTACTAACTTAATAAATGTATCTGGTTCAGGAACCGTTGCATAAATTCGTTGCGCTTGTGTGTTGTCATAAACCAAAGTTTGTTTTTGCAACAAGCTGCTTGAACGTCCGCGATTGCGGTATAAACCAGGGTCTAATTCTGGATAGGTTTCTGTATCAGGACCAAAGACAACATAGAAATCTGTAGGACGGTCTTCTTGTACCCGTGCCGCACGACTGCGCGCAACAGCAACAGAAGAATCTGTAGAGATATCTGCACTTGTAGTGCTAGCAGTGCTTGGTGTTGCTGTATCATTGCTGACTTCTGTGTAACTTAATTTGACTACGCCAGAATCCTCCTGAGTAACGCTTGCAACAGTTGTATTTCCTACTTTTTTCAAAGTATTCACTACAGATTCAGGATTAACCATTGTTGGGACAAGTTTGATTTCTAAACCACTGGTTGTGGTTACAACTAAAAATCCCCCTGTCGTTTCCGTTACCCCAGCGGTCGCACCTGCGGGGGCGGTACGAATAGCACTACTTTGTGGTCTAAAGCTAAACAAGACACTTGAATCACTTGCTAACGTGACTTTCAATGTGCCAAATTCATCTTGTTCAACCGTATATCCTGCGGCTTCTAAAATCGCGTTAATTTCTTGCAGGAGATTTTTGCCATCTTTGCCTGTTTTCCCACCGATGGTTAAATCAGAATTTAAATCTACAGAGGCGGCTAAAGAAATGCCGTCCATCTCGCGTGCTTTTAAGCCGCGTAATTTAACAGTGGTTTCAGGTGGGATGATAATATCGTAAGTTGTTTTATCAATTTCCCAACCTTCAGGCAGAAAATCAGTTAATTCTTCTAAAGGAATGGCGTTGGTATCAACATTGGTTAACACTTCCATTTTATCGTCATCAGGTAAAGCGGACAGTGTTTCTGTTTTTAAAGCTGCAAAACGCTCTTTATCGCATTTTTGCCATACGTCAAAATCCATATTCTCTATTTGCTTGGTTTCCAGCGAGTTAAATACTTCGGTATCCATTGCCAGTATTTTTTCAGCTTCCATTTTACCGAACACATCGGGCGGCAAAGCAGTAGCTTGTTCTGCTGTCCAGTCTGACATGGCATCTGTAGGAATTTTTTCAGCTTGATCCGCCCGCAGTTTTTGCAAATCTTCGGCGGTTATTGCTTTCCATTCTTGCTCGGTAAGTTCTTTACCTTCATCAATAAAGTTTTTTGTGCCGCCGACAATTTCTTCATTGGGTAAAAGTGTGACAAGCACTTCATTTGTTAATTTATCGAGGTCACTAATAGGTGCTAAACCGTTAGAAGTAGAAGTGCTCGTTGTAGTCGTGCCAGTAGAACCTGAAGTTGAACCAGAACCCGTTGTTGCAGCACATTGTTGTTTTTCAACAGCATCAATAA
>CAZKST010000324.1:0-1688 GCA_964555395.1 uncultured Thiotrichaceae bacterium
TAATGTATTTGACATAAATAACATCAGTCGGTGTTATTTATGTTTTTAATATGTGGCTTAATTTTCATAAAAAAACACATATTTAAAATACGCTTTCACTTTTCTTAACTCTTGTCTGCGAATATGCAGTTACTTAGCATTAACGAACTTTATGAAACTTGTGCCGACAACCTCGCATTGCATTGGATTGCAGGACGACAAGGAGCTAAGCGTAATATTTTATTAAAAGTCGACGAGAAAATTGCACACGTTGGCTATTTAAATCTGATTCACCCGCATCAAATTCAAATCATCAGCTTGTATGAATTGGCGTATTTAGACGCACTAACGCGCCCCGTCTATTTTGAAACCCTACGGCAACTGTTTGATAATGATAATCTTGCTTGCGTCATCGTAGTTGATGGACATCCTACTGACGATTTAAAAGATTATGCCGAACGCTATAATGTTCCTGTTTTTATCTCACAAACGCCTGGCGAACATGTCATTAATTTCCTACATACTCTATTTGCTGGCATGTTGGCACAACGGGCAACTTTGCACGGTGTGTTTATGGACGTGTTAGGTATGGGCGTGTTGATTATGGGCAAAAGCGGTACAGGTAAAAGCGAATTAGCTTTAGAATTAGTCAGCCGTGGACACCGTTTAGTTGCTGATGATTCTCCCGAATTTGTTCGCGCAGGCGCGAATTTAATTAACGGAACTTGCCCCATTGCGGGTATGAACCCCTTTTTAGAAGTGCGGGGTTTAGGAATTTTAAACATTCAAGCTTTGTTCGGGAACAGTGCAGTTAAAACCGATAACCAACTACGTTTAATTGTTATGTTAGAACAAATGACTCCAGAGCGTTTGCAATCTATTGACCGTTTGCAAGGAGATTATCGCAATCGGCGCGTATTAGGCGTTGATATTCCTGAAATTAGCTTACCCGTTGCTCCTGGGCGTAACTTAGCGGTGTTATTAGAATGCGCCGTTCGTAACCATAGCCTAAAAGAGCAAGGATATAATGCAGCAGATGATTTTTGTGAACGGCAACAAATGGCAATGCAAACATCACAGAACACCCAATGGCATTAGCTACCTTACACAACATAAGGTGAATCTACATTTTTTTCTTCTTGAGTGTTAAAGCCCCCATTGTTATCTAATAACGGTTGTAAGCGACGGTAAAAACTCATCAAAATACCCGCAGTTGCCCCCCAAATTAAACGTTTATTATATTCAAATTGATAATAAAACCGACGTTGTCCACGAAATTCACGACTTGCCTGCTGTTGATGCTGTGGATTTAAAAAAAACGTCAAAGGAACTTCAAACACTTCAGCGACTTCAAAACTGTCTAATTGCAATTGAAAAGGTGGGCGCAAAAAAGCAACGACAGGAGTAATTAAAAAACCGCTCATCGTCTCGTAGTTTTCTAAAAAACCTACAATTTCAAATTGTTGAGCATCAATGCCAATTTCTTCACTGGTTTCGCGCAATGCTGTCTCCACTAAACTGATATCACCCTGCTCATAACGTCCCCCTGGAAAACAAATTTGTCCTGGGTGATGATGTAAATGCTCTGTGCGGCGTGTAAACAAAACTGAATAATGTTCCTCTCGTTCGACTAAAATTAACAAAACAGCCGCTTGCGTTAACTTGGCTGCCCGTTCTTGGTCAGCGAGCGGATTTAGCTCATAATCACC
>CAZKST010000324.1:1788-3049 GCA_964555395.1 uncultured Thiotrichaceae bacterium
TAAGTTGCATAAACATTCAATCTGTTCTTCATTAAGATGCAAGTTCGCTTTTCGTTAAAGGTTATTTTAAGCTTCTTAACGGCTTTCTTTGTTTAATAATGAAGAACCCATTTATAAAACTTCAGATTGCAAATACTATGATGATTATGGATTCAATGAATATTTTGATAGTGGATGATAATAAAAATAATCTATTCACTTTGCGCAATTTAATTTTAGAATATATTGAAGCAACCATTCTTGAAGCTGATTCCGGCATAATGGCATTAAGTGTTTTAGCTAAGCATTCAATAGATTTAATTATTATGGACGTTCAAATGCCAGAAATGGATGGTTTTGAAACGGCTCAAATGATTAGACAACGGAAGAAAACCCAACATATTCCCATTGTGTTTTTAACTGCTGCGTATAAAGCAAAAGAATTTGAGCAACAAGGATATTCATTAGGCGCGGCGGATTATTTAACAAAACCCATTGATGCTCCTCAATTAATTAGCAGAATTAAAATCTATTTGCGCTTTATTCAACAAGAACGACAATATAACCGTTTATTAGAGCAAAAAGTACAAGAACGAACGGCGGCTTTATTAGAAACGAATCGGCAATTAGAGCATGAAATTAAAGAACGTGAAATTAAAGAACGTGAAATTAAAGAACGTGAAAAAATAGAACAAGCATTACAAGACGCTAAAGATTCAGCAGAAGAAGCAAATCATTCTAAAAGTCAATTTTTAGCCAATATGAGCCATGAGTTAAGAACTCCTTTAAATGCAATTATTGGTTATAGTGAAATGCTACGCGATGAGGCAGAGGACAGTGAGCATTATCAATATTTAGCAGATTTAAAGAAAATCCAATCCGCAGGTCAGCATTTGCTTTCATTAATCAATGATATTTTAGATTTATCTAAGATTGAAGCGGGTAAAATGGGCGTATTTTTTGAGACCTTTGAATTAGATGCTTTAATTGATGAAGTAGTAAATACATCACAGCCTTTAATTGAGAAAAAACATAATCAATTCTTTATGGAACGTCCCTCTAATTTAGGCAAATTACATGCTGACCGTTTAAAACTGAGTCAAGTGTTGCTTAATTTACTCAGTAATGCCGCTAAATTTACTGATTGCGGAAAAATTACTTTAAAAATAGAGCAACAAGTTAAAGAAGAACAAGATTGGCTTTGTTTTCATGTCAGCGATAACGGCATTGGCATGACAATAGAACAACAAAAGAAACTCTTTAAACCTTTTACTCAAGCGGA
>CAZKST010000325.1:0-1577 GCA_964555395.1 uncultured Thiotrichaceae bacterium
AAATATTTGAGAAATATTGTTGAGCGTCTCGCCTTCGCCACGTTTATCGCCGAGTTCTTGAAAAATAGGCAATAATTTATCCAGCAGCATTTTAGCTTCATCATAACGAGCAACTTCTAGTAATTTCGTACTTAGATTTACTCCCACTTTAGAAAAAATCGTTTTTTCCCCGCCTAATTCTGCAATGCGGGTGAGTTCCGTGTGTTCCTCAAAACTCATTCGATAATCACTTTCCCCCCACAAAGAATCTAACCCCCGCGCCACCGCTGCATACAGGCTTTGCTGCTCAGCTGTGTTTAATTCCTCCTGCAACAATGGCACTAATAAACGGGAAATAAACAAAGTCGCTTGATAATGTTCTACTAAACCCAATGCCAGCGCGGGCTGTAATGCGCTCATCAATCCAGTGTTATCAAGAGCTTGTTCAAAAATCTTTATGGGTAACGGCATTGCAAATAACGCAATTTTGGCAAGCAAGCGGCGCGTTTCTAACGATTGATAATCTAACAAAGTTTGCAATAACAAAGTTTCTCTAAATTCCGCCTGTTTTGCTTCTAAAGCAGCAAATAAAGCCGTTTTATCAATGTTTTCATCCGCTAACACACGATACAACCAGTCTAATAAACGCGGATTGCCTGCGCCTAATTCAATGGCTTGTTGTTCTAATTGTGCTTGTAATTCTTGTAATTCTTTGCTGATGGGCTGCACGTTTTTAGGCGTTAAATAGGTTTCGCGCAATGCCTGTAGTTTTTTCTGTAACTCTACCCCATCAAATGAATTTAACGCTAATTCAGCAAGTTGTAACGGTTTTGCTACGGCGAAAGTATAGCGGCAAGTGATTAAAACGCGACTGGGTGAGCCTGTTTCACGAATGGCTTTTAATAAAGCGGCGATAATTTGATACGCCTGCGCTTCAAGCTGTTGATGATTATCTTTGATAAAATTCTGCTCAAAATCATCAAACACAAATAGCGCATTTTCCAACGCTGAAAACTGCTGAAATAATTGTTTTAAGCGCAAATCTAACGAGTTGTCCTTTTGATTTAAAACAGCATTTATTGTACTGGCATGTTCAGGCAATTCTTCACTAAAAACAGTGCGTAACGCGGTTTCGTCAATTTTTCCCATCCACACAAAACGTTTAGGCAATAATTTTTCCAAACGCTGACAAATCCGCAACGCTAAACTACTTTTGCCCAATCCGCCCATGCCCGACAACAACACACCATCGGCATAATGCGCATCCCCTTGTTGACTGCGTAAAATGCGCAAAGCCTGCTGTAATAATCGCCGTCTGCCCACAAACTGCTCACGCGGACACACTTCACTTTGTGCATTTTTATCTAAAAATTCTTGCCGAATTTCCCGCTTGGCTTGCGCTCGTCCTTTAACCACTAATGCGTTTAACGGCGTGCAATCACTATAAAAACGCAATAAATGCCATTGTGGTTTGTAGTGTGGTGTTTTTTGCTGAATTTGCTCTTCATGCTGATATAAATCCTGCCGTGTTTTCGCCACCGCCCGCGCCAAATCTACACCATTAGCTAAATACGCATATAATTGTTGTGCGGTAAACG
>CAZKST010000325.1:1677-3038 GCA_964555395.1 uncultured Thiotrichaceae bacterium
AAAACCCGCGTGACCTGTCAAATGCACCACATCAAAACGCAATGATTCATCGTCATAACTCAGCCACTCTTGCAAACCGTCTAAAGAACCACTTTCTTCAACCACCAATTCCAGCGGCAATTTTTGCGTTGCTTTTAAAATATCGCCTTCTTCTTTTTCAAACTCTAAAACAGGTGTTACATCTTCAGGCGAACTCGCCATAAACAGCACCCGCAATTGACGCTTTGCAGGCTCAACTGTTTGTTTATCTTCGCTAATTAAACGCAATGGCGTAAACGGTTTATGCTGATTCATACAAAGAAACTGCTCTGCATGAAGCAATTCCCACGCGAGCGTATGCAAACCGTGTGTATTTGGAATTTTTAAAACCGTTTCTTTTTGAAAATTCTGCAAACTACTTTCTTGACCATTTAACCACTTAAAAAGCTGTTTGCCTAAACTTGGTAACTGTAACCCGCCTTCATAATGCTGCTTTGCTTCATTAACAAATTGCTGCAAAGCCTGTGCAGAAACCGCCCGCGTTTGGCAAGGTGTCGGCGAATCATCCGCAAAAAAACGCAGTTGATAACTATCTGCATTCTGTTCAAACACTTGCAAACGTAGGCTTTTCATCACACTAATCCTTTTTAGCGTCCATAATAGTTTTTAACATTTTCTCAATATGCCCTGCTGAACCAGATAATTCAATGATTTTCTTACCATCATGAATTTTAGCTTCTACTTTCTTGCTATTAATCAAAGTTTCCAATACTTTCGCTAACTTATGAATCAACACCGTCCCCGCGCCGCCCGCCCCCAAAGCCGTGACTAACACCGTCGTTAAATTAAGTGTATCACCATCTACAATCCTTTGATTTTCCTGCGGTGCATCTGGCAACTGCTCACACTGCACAGCATCATTCAACGCTTGCCGTTGCAAAGCCTGCTCAATCAATGCCATCAATTCAGTTTCATAACTGCTTAAATAAATTTGCATTTTAAAAACCTCTCCTTGTCATTGTAGGGTGGAATAGCAAAGCGTATTCCACCCAAAAACTACAAAATTATCTGAACCCTGTCACACAATTCACTTCATTCATAAAATTAGCATCTATGGTTATTTTATAACTTGTTGCCAATTCTCCAGTAATGAAATATGGTTGAATTTTTGCGCTTTTTGATAATGTTTTCCATCCGCAGTAATGAAAAAACAATTATTGACAATGGCTAATGCGTGATAACTCGCATCATAAAAAGAGGGAAAACCTGATTTTGTATGACCTGTGTCACAAATAACTTGTATTTTCTCTATTAAATTCGGGTTTAATTCGATTAATTCTAGTTGGGTTTTTTGTAGTTCTACAATAAGTTGATAGGCTGTC
>CAZKST010000326.1:0-3011 GCA_964555395.1 uncultured Thiotrichaceae bacterium
TCTAAATATATAGCAAACGCACTTTAATTGGAGTGCAATAGCTTCAGCTATTGCCTATATCGTAACAGGTGAAATACTGTTCAATCAAAAGGTTAAAAAAGCAATAGCTAAAGCTATTGCACTCCACTTTACGCAATTTAAAATGCGGTTACTATATTTTGTGAATAAGGCAACTTAAAACTTATTCCATCGCATTCAACCACACTTCTTTTACTTTATTATCCACTTCTACAAACGTCCACGATTGGCAATTCCACAATTTTGCAGAAACGGCGGGCACTGCTTTTAAACCCGTCGTACACATCGCTTTTAATTGATTTAACGATAAATTTGGATTTTTTAATACGACTAATTCAAGATAACCTGCTAATTCTAACGCTTCAATTTGAGCATCAGGACTGCGATAGAGTGCACCGTAAATTTCACTTTGCCAATCAAAAGGCATTTTTTGCCACTTTTGTAATTGCGCTTGTATGGTCGGCTCGCGTTTAACATACATCCCCGCTTGAATCGGTAGGTTTTTAGCAAAATCGGGCAGTGGAGTATTTTTGGCGGTATGTACTTTTAAAATTTCCTGACAGTTTTGCGTGCGTTCAGATTCTGCTAGTTTTTGGCAAATAATCGTTTGTAAAACGGGGGGCGTTTCCGTTAAACGTTGTTGTAGTTGTTGCCATAACGGTGTGCTACCCGTGCGTCCCCGTTCTTCCAATAATTGCGCGGTATTATAAAGAATTGAAGGTGTTACATTTGCTTGTTGGCTGAGTTGTTGTAACAAAGTCATCGCGTTTGACCATGTATCCATCTCTTGCCCTTCTATATATAAAATAACAGCTCTAATCCCTTGAATATCCACATTATCAGGCTCTAATTTCCGTGCGCGTTCAATGGCATTACGAGCAGCAAAAATATCTTCACGATGTAAATTAGTAATTGCTAAATTTACCCAAGCAGGGATATAAAATGGGTCGGCGCGGGTAGCTAATTCAAAATATTGATTGGCTTGATTTAGATATTCTGAGGCGGCGTTATCAAAAGCACCGCGTCTAGTGGTGGGGGTAGCCATCAATGTTTCGGCACGGCTGAGTAAATCTAGCTGTGTTGGTAGCCAATAATGATAAGCTTGTTCGCCTTTGTTTTTATAGGCTAATTGTAAATAGCAGTAGCCTAAATTATTGAATACTTCGCGGGCGGGGAAGGTGCGTTGAAATTCGCGTAAAAAATATACAGCATCGTCACAACGTTGAAAATGTGCTAGTCGTACGCCGAAATTGAAAAAACTGAGTTTATCCCACCATTGTTTTAACCGTTCTTGTAATAACGCTGCCCGCGTGCTGGCATCTGGATGTGTGCTTTTGATAGCAATCGCGGCTTGTGCAACATTGTTGATATTGGCTAAAGTTTGCGGCAGTTGTTTCTCCCAAAATACTAAAAAATTACTGTTTTCTTTTTCAGATAACAATAAATCCACTGCAAATCCAGCAATTGCCGCATATAAAAAGCCTTTATCATCCGCTGCTAACTCACGCCCTTGAATGTCTTGTAATGACATTTTTGATAAACTATTTTGTAATTCATTGCTATTTTGTGCAAAATTCATAACTTCACGATGCCAAAAATCATTATTGGCTAAATGGGCTAATTCATGCCCTAAAATAAAAGCGAGACGTGCGTCACCTTGCTTTTTCTCAACATTTTGATAACTTAGCTCAATAGCTTTCTGGGCAATCACAACACTACCATCAGGTAACGCAAAAGCGAGAGGTTCAATTAAGTTATTAACAATAACTAATTGCGGCAAACGTTGTGCGTTTTTATCTGCCACACTGCTCACTTGTTTAAAAACATTTTGAGCTTGTTGAACTAAAGGATGTTGTGCATTGGCTTTACCATATTTTTCAATAAAAAAACTCGCTTGATCATTTGTAACTTGGGCGTAACTAACGCTTTGAATCAATAATCCAACAAACAAGAAAATGCTACGCATTGCTGTGAGTCCCATAAGCTAAATATCGTGAATTATGTAAATAATTTTATCTAAATCGACGAAATCAATTGCTTATTTTTTATTTTTAACCCTTTTAATTGGAAACTTATGCAAATCGGAACGCCTTTATCTCCTTCCGCAACGCGGGTGATGTTACTCGGCAGTGGCGAACTCGGCAAAGAGGTTGCCATTGAATTACAACGTTATGGCGTGGAAGTCATTGCCGTTGACCGTTATCCCAATGCACCCGCACATCAAGTGGCACATCATGCGTGTGTGATTCAAATGAGCGACCCGCAACAATTACGCGCCTTGATTGAGCAATATCAGCCGCACATTATCGTGCCTGAGATTGAAGCGATTGCAACGGAAGTTTTAGTTGAAATTGAGCAACAAAATTTAGCAACGGTGATTCCCACCGCCCGCGCCGCGCAATTAACCATGAATCGCGCAGGTATTCGGCGGTTAGCAGCGGAAACGTTAGGTTTACCGACATCTCGTTATGCGTTTGCGCGCAGTTTGGAAGAATTACAAACGGCGATTGATGAAGGGATTAGTTATCCGTGTTTTGTAAAACCTGTCATGTCCTCTTCGGGTAAAGGGCAATCCGTCATTCGCAAATTGAGCGATGTAGAAACCGCATGGAATTATGCGATGAGCGCGGGGCGGGTTAATCACGGCGAAGTGATTGTCGAATCGTTTATTGATTTTGATTATGAAATCACGCAGTTAACTGTGCGTGCTTATAACGCGGCGGGCGATATTGAAACCCATTTTTGTGAACCGATTGGACATATTCAACAGCAGGGCGATTATGTAGAAAGTTGGCAACCGCATCCCATGTCGCCAGAAGCATTAGCAGGTGCACGCGATATTGCGAAAAAAATTACTGATGCACTGGGCGGCGTGGGGATTTTTGGCGTTGAGTTATTTGTCAAAGGCAATAAAGTGTGGTTTAGCGAAGTGAGCCCGCGCCCGCATGATACGGGGATGGTGACGATGGTTTCACAAGTGCAAAGTGAATTTG
>CAZKST010000327.1:0-2975 GCA_964555395.1 uncultured Thiotrichaceae bacterium
ATGGTGGAATACGCTTTGCTATTCCACCCTACAACACCCTTAACTTTATTAAACTTCAGGTTAATCTAAACCTGCTGCAATTGGCTACTATGATAAAGCTGCGCATAGTGTCCATTTTGCGCTATCAATTCAGCATGTGTGCCTATGGCGATAATTTGCCCGCGATTCATAACGATAATGCGGTCGGCTTTGGCAATGGTCGATAAACGATGCGCGATAATCAACAGCGTACAGCGTCCATGCAGTTCTTCTAACGCATGTTGCACTTCTAATTCTGATTGTGCATCTAATGCAGAAGTCGCTTCATCAAAAATTAAAATGGGAGCACGTTTGAGCAAAGCCCGCGCAATAGCAAGGCGTTGGCGTTGTCCGCCAGAAAGTTTTACGCCCCGTTCGCCTATCATTGTTTCAAAGCCTTGCGGCATTTGTTGAATAAAGTCATACGCATAAGCTTGTTTTGCCGCTTGTTCAATTTCAGCACGACTCGCGCCCGCCATGCTACCATAAGCGATATTTGCAGCAACCGTATCGTTAAATAACACAATTTCTTGACTGACTAAGGCGATATTTTCCCGCAAAGTTTTAAGCGGTAATTCATTGATATCTATCGTGTCTAAATAAAGTCCTTGCGCTGGAATCGGATAAAAGCGCGGGAGCAAATTGGCAATTGTGGTTTTACCACTGCCCGAACTACCGACAAACGCCACCGTTTCCCCTGCGTGAATTTGCAAATTGAGATTGTGCAGAATCACGGCTTCTTGTTCGGCGTAGCGAAACGTTAAATTTTGCAACTGAATCGCGCCGCTTAAACGTTGCATGGAATGTGTACCTTGGTCTAATTCAGCAGGCTGGTCGATTAAATTAAAAACGCTTTCCGCCGCCGCTAACCCTTGTTGCAACTGGTCGTTGACTTTGGTTAAACGTTTGATAGGCGCGAACAACATGCCCATCGCTGTGAATAATGAAACAAAACCACCGACGGTAATGGCATTTTGACTGATTTGATAGGTTGCAATGTAAATAATGATAGCCAGCACTAAAGCGGTGAGCATTTCCACCACAAACACGCTGAAACCGCTGGTTATTTGTGTTTTCACTGATAAAACGCGCACTGTATCACTCGCTTTTTGAAAGCGTTGCGTTTCATAGTTTTGCCCTGCAAAGACTTTAACTAATTTATTGCCGCTAATGGCTTCTTCTAAAATGCGGGTTAAATCGCCCATTGAATCTTGCAAGGTGACATTGATACCGCGCAATTGACGGCTAACAAAGCGCACGACAAAGACAATAAATGGCACAATTGCGAACATAATCAAAGACAATTGCCAATTTAAATACAGCATCCATGTTAATAATCCCAAAATAGCGATGCTATCACGCACTAAAATGACTAAGGTTTCGGTGCTTGCCTGCATCACACGATTGACATCGTAAACCACTTTAGACATCAACACGCCCGAGGAAGTATTGTCAAAGGTGCTGGTGGGCAATTTCAGCAATTTATCAAACATGTGTTGACGCAAATCGTGCACGACTTGCGTTGCAACCCATGTCATGGTAACGCTACTTATCCACGTCGCGCCGCCGCGTATCAGGGCAATGAGTAACAGGAAGATTGGCAACCACTGCATCCAAAAGGGGTCTTGTTTGACAAAACCGCCATCTAATAGCGGCTGTAATAAAGCAGGTAGTAATGGCTCAGTAATCGCCACTACTACCATCATGCTGATTGCTAAGATAAAAGAGCTGGAATAAGGTTTAACGTAAGTAAGCAACCGACGGTATAATTGAGTTGATGGCATTATTAACCCAACTAACTGATGTGGTAACGTAAAGTGTCGATAACTTTAGGATGTAAATCGCGGGTACTGACGACAATCCCTTGATTTTTCAACATACGTTTGTTATTGCGGAAATCGAGCGGTTGTCCATACATATCGCTAACTTTGCCGCCTGCCTCTTCTACAACTAAAGTACCCGCCGCGTGATCCCAAATAAATTCACGATAATTGCTATTGCTAGGCGTGGGTAAACGCAAATATAACGCCGCTTCACCGCGTGCCACTACGCCGTATTTGGCTTGGCTGTCCATTTTAAGCGGTTCGGGATTTAATCCCAATTCTTGAATAATTTTTTGCTGCAATTCGCGGTCGCCTTGTTCAATACTTTCAATACAACGCAGTTGACTAAAAGATGTCGCAGAATTGACATGTAACGGACGAAAATTTAAACGATGACTACTTAAAGATGCCATCATTGTGCCTTCACCTTGCACGGCAATAAATAATGTACCAATGTCATTATTCGGCGAATTTAACGAAGTCGGCAAAGAAGGACATGCCAATACACCCACACGCGGAATACCATCTTCAACTAATGCCAACGCAATCGCATATTGTTGCCGCCGCAAAAAGCCTTTTGTGCCGTCCACAGGGTCAACTGTCCAGTAACGCTCATGATTAACAGTGCCTGTGCCCATATCTAACCATTCACAGGTAGTTTCGGTGGTGGCTTCTTCATTAAAGCGTTGTAAATAAGTCGTGATTTTATTTAACATTCCCTGATTTTGCGGTTGTTTTAAGGTTTCTGATGATTCCTCCCCAACAATCACCTCATTCGGGAAAATGGTGCGTAAATGCTGACAAATAATCGCTTGCGCGCCTAAATCCGCAATCGTAACGGG
Source organism: uncultured Thiotrichaceae bacterium (assembly GCA_964555395.1). Lineage (GTDB taxonomy): Bacteria > Pseudomonadota > Gammaproteobacteria > Beggiatoales > Beggiatoaceae > CAZKST01. Next base: position 2,684 of record CAZKST010000327.1, read on the forward strand.
ACTTTTATCCCCTTTTTCGGCGCGGTCTTCTGCTACCATCTCAGTTTGAACATCCAGACAAAAGGCAGCCGCTTTGATAACAGCTTCAATTGCAATTGCTTTTTCTCGAATATACGCCACACTGCACTCCTACAAACCTGAATAAATGCTGTTTAATTCCATTTGATGAATTTGAACTTGTTAATACACTAGCGCGAGTTTTTAGAAGTTACGCAATGCACACAATTCTCTCGTTCCCACGCTCCCGCGCCAAAGCCATTAAGTTAAGGCGTTTGTAGGGTGGAATAGCGAA
>CAZKST010000328.1:0-2966 GCA_964555395.1 uncultured Thiotrichaceae bacterium
AAACGCCGCAAATGCTGGGCAATAACAGATGATAAACCAAATGGTGGAATACGCTTTGCTATTTCACCCTACAACGCTCATGCTCGCTTGACTAATTCCTAAAATTATAAAAAAAACTGTACAAACGCTTTGTTTAAACGATAATGACAGCATTCACCGAATCCAACCGTGGGTTGGATTTTTTTTTCAAAGTGCATTGCCATATAACTAACTTAAATTTGCTATGACCCAACATAACATTCATGCAGACCGCATTCTTATCCTCGATTTTGGCTCTCAATATACGCAACTGATTGCGCGGCGTGTGCGGGAAGCCGGCGTATATTGCGAAATTCAACCGTTTAACGCAGAAACAAATGATATTATTAATTTTAAAGCCAAAGGTATCATTTTGTCGGGTAGTCCTGAATCGGTTTATGACCAAGAGGCAAATTTTTGCGCCCCCGAGTGCGTATTTACGTTAGGAATTCCTGTTCTCGGCATTTGTTACGGGATGCAAACGATGGCTGCTCAATTAGGCGGGCGGGTTAGCTCAAGTAATAAGCGGGAGTTTGGTTATGCTCAAGTCCGCGCACGGGGACATTCGCGCTTATTGCGGGAAATTGAAGATTTAATTAGCCCAGAGGGGTATGGTTTGCTGGATGTGTGGATGAGTCATGGCGACCATGTCGATACTTTACCGCCGAATTTTATTTGTATTGCCTCCAGCGAAAACGCGCCAATTGCAGGGATGGCGGACGAATCACGCGGTTTTTATGCGTTGCAATTCCACCCCGAAGTAACGCACACGCGGCAAGGAACACGCATTTTACAGCGTTTCGTTTGTGATATTTGCGGTTGTGCAGCCTTATGGAATGCGTCCAATATTATTGAGGACAGCATCGAAACGGTGCGTAAACAAGTCGGTAGCGATGAAGTGATTTTAGCGTTATCGGGCGGCGTGGATTCTGCGGTGGTTGCGGCATTGTTGCATCGCGCTATTGGTAAGCAATTAACCTGCGTTTTTGTCGATAATGGCTTGTTACGTTTAAATGAAGCTGACCAAGTGATGGCGACTTTTGCCCAGCATTTAGGGGTGAAAGTGATTAAAGTGGATGCAGAACAACGCTTTTTATCCGCGTTAGAAGGGGTTGCTGACCCTGAGCGCAAACGCAAAATTATTGGTAATTTATTCATCGAAATTTTTGATGAAGAAGCGAAAAAATTAACGTCAGCTAAATGGTTAGCTCAAGGCACGATTTATCCTGATGTGATTGAATCGGCAGCTGCGAAAAGCGGTAAAGCGCATGTGATTAAATCGCATCATAATGTCGGCGGTTTACCCGAGCGGATGAATTTAAAATTAGTTGAGCCGCTACGCGAATTATTCAAAGATGAAGTGCGCCGTTTAGGGGTGGAATTAGGATTGCCGACCAGTTTAGTGTATCGTCATCCGTTCCCCGGACCCGGTTTAGGCGTGCGGATTTTGGGTGCGGTGACTAAAGAATATGCTGATATTTTGCGGCAAGCCGATGCTATTTTTATGGAAGAGTTGCGCGCAAGTGGTTGGTATGAAAAAACCAGCCAAGCCTTTACGGTATTTTTACCTGTAAAATCAGTCGGTGTTATGGGCGATGCGCGGCGTTATGATTATGTTGTGGCGTTGCGGGCAGTGGAAACCATTGATTTTATGACTGCACGCTGGGCGCATTTACCCTATGATTTATTAGAAAAAGTATCAAACCGCATTATTAACGAAGTGCGCGGCATTTCCCGCGTCAGTTATGACATTTCGAGCAAACCGCCCGCAACGATTGAGTGGGAATAATTCGCCCACAAAAGCCAAATACCGACAATCTTAATTTTGTAGCTTTGGCGATTCAAAGAAAAGAAAATATAATTAATAGTAGTAATTTGTTAAAATTGCTGCATAATTAACCCCTTTAAAACAGCTAATAGAGGTCAATAAGTATTCATGTCTAAGGAAGAAGGTATTGAAATGGAAGGCACGGTTGTTGAAACCCTGCCTAACACTATGTTTCGTGTACAACTTGATAATGGTCACGTCGTGACTGCGCACATTTCGGGACGGATGCGGAAAAATTACATCCGTATTTTGACTGGGGATAAAGTAACCGTACAGCTCACCCCTTATGACTTAACGAAAGGTCGGATTACTTACCGCGCCCGTTAATTCCTTTTGAACCTTGATGTTTTTTAGCAAGGCTTGTTTATACGCTGCTTTTTTAGTGACAAAAGCCTCAAGGTTCAGATTTCCCTTTGTTTTTATTGTAAAAAGCGTTTTTGAATATCTGCTAACAACCCTTCACTTGCAATTTCAGTTAAATCTAATACCCGCTCAAAATCGGCTTCATTGCCATAATACGGGTCAGGCACTTCGCGTAATGTTTGCTGTGGTGCAAAATCTAAGAATAACGATAGCTTGTCTATGGTTTTGACCGTTGCTAAATGCACTAATAATTGATAATTGCCTTTATCCATCGCGATGATGTAGTCGAACTCATCAAAATCGCGCATGGTTGCTTGGCGCGCCCGCAATTGGCTAATCTCTACTCCGCGTTTTTTCGCCGCTGCTTGTGAACGTTTATCAGGCGGCTCGCCGATATGATAGCCATGTGTTCCTGCTGAATCTATCTGAATTTGTTCACTTAATCCTCGTTCCTGCACTAATTTTCTAAATACGCCTTCAGCCGTTGGTGAACGGCAAATATTGCCCATACAAACAAATAAAACTTTGATAACCATAGTATTCTCGTTTTTAATTTCATTTGAATTTAAATTAAACAAGATTGTCTGAACCTTAATTTACTTAATTTGCATAATTATCATAATTATAGCAAACGCACTTTAAAAGGAGTGCAATAGCTTCAGCTATTGCCAGTGTCGCAATAGATGAAATCACATTTAATCAAAAGGTTAAAAAAGCAATAGCTAAAGCGATTGCACTCCAATTTACGCAATTTAAG
>CAZKST010000329.1:0-2947 GCA_964555395.1 uncultured Thiotrichaceae bacterium
GGAACGGTGAAAGGATTAGTTTTAGTTGTATTCGTATTTGAACCCGATGAAGAGCTAGAAGAATCACTCCCCCCGCCGCCACTGCTGACTGCGGCCGCACCAGCGAGTACGCCGATAACTGCTAATACTGTTCCCACTCCCTCTACGCAACCATTGAGCAATAAAGTAAAACTCACCAGTGAAATAACGGCAAGTTTTCGCCCACCCTGAAATTGATTTAGTCTTTTTATCATTGACATTAAAATCACTCACTTAAAGAAAAAAAGAGAAGAAAAATACTATATAGTAACCACACTATTATCTGAACCTTAATTCACTTAATTTGCTTGATTAACTTAATGAAAAAATTAAGAAAATTAAATTAATTAAGTAAATTAGGGTTCAGACAATACAAATTTAATACCCCACCGCCCCACCGTCTTTACGCGGGTCTGAACCACCATATAATAAACCCGTTTCTACATCACGGGCGATAATTTGCCCTCCGCCAAATTCAACGCGGGGATAACCTTCAACTAACAAAGTGCGGTGATAACGTTGCTCTAAAGTACGCACCACTTCCGCAGAAATGCCCGCTTCCAATTTCACTGTATCACTGTCTAAATGCACGCTAAAACGCAAAGCATCAAGGGCTTTTTGGGGGTCTAAACCAAAATCCACCATGTTAGAAATCACCTGCAAATGTCCCTGCGGCTGTTGAAATGCGCCCATTACCCCAAAACTTAACCACAAAGCATTGTCTTTAGTCGCCATAGCGGGAATAATCGTGTGATAAGGACGTTTGCAGGGCTCTAAATAATTCGCCTGTTCAGGATTTAATGAAAAACTCGCGCCGCGATTTTGCAAAGAAATTCCCGTATTGGGCACAACTAAACCACTGCCAAAACTGTGATAAGTGCTATTAATCAAGGAGCACGCATTGCCCTCACTGTCCACCGCGCTGATATAAACCGTGTCACTGCCATACGGATTGCCGTACGCCATTTCTGCAATGCGCTGCTGCGGTTTAATCAGACCAGCCCGCTGTTTGGCATAATTTTTATGCAGCAACTCATGAACGGGAACAGGGTGCAAACTGGGGTCAGTGATATAATGACGCGCATCGGCAAAACTTAAACGCATAGACTCAATCAAATAATGATAACGGTCAGCGGATTGTTCACCCATGCTGGCAATATCAAAATTTTCAGCGATATTCAACGCTAATAAAGCCGCAAGTCCTTGTCCATTGGGCGGACATTCCCACACTGTCACGCCGCGATAATCGGTATTTATCGGCGTGTCCCAAGTGGCTTGATGATGAGCTAAATCTTCTTTGGTCAGCCAACCGCCTTGTGCTTGTACAAAATCAGCGATTTGTTTTGCCAATGCGCCCTCATAAAAAACACGGCTACCGCCCTCGCGTAAATTTTCCAACACCTTTGCCATGCTGGGAAATTTGACAATCTCGCCATAACGCGGGGCGCGTCCGTTCAATAATAATTCTTGCCCTGATTCAGTGGTTTGTAATTTTCCAGCGGCTTCTTGCCATAAATAAGCAATCACTTCACTGACGGGAAAGCCTGATTTTGCGTACATAATTGCAGGCTGTAAAACTTCTTTAAAACTCATGCGCCCTTGTTTTTTCAGGATTTCCTCCCAGCCTGCAACAATACCGGGCACAGTAATCGAGTAAGCCGCGCCCTGTCCCTCAAAGGGAATGCGTTGATAACCTTCATCAATCAGTTGCTGCGGATTAGCGGCGGCGGGCGAGCGTCCGCTGCTATTCAGGGCTAACATTTTTTTGTCGCGTGCATTCCAAATGAGACAAAACATGTCACCGCCTAAGCCTGTGGACATCGGCTCAACCACCGTCAAAGTCGCTGCCGCCGCGACGGCAGCATCAACGGCATTACCGCCCGCCATGAGTATTTGCAAACCTGCTTGAGCGGCAAGCGGTTGACTGGTGGCGACCATGCCGCGCTGGGCAAGAACTGTGGAACGTCGTGAATCAAAAAAATGGGACATGCGCAATAATCCTCTAAACCATGCTTTTTTTATGTTATTAAAATAGTTGTTTAATTATTTTAGGCAAATTTTTTCATAATCGCTTCATAGGAAAACTGCAAAGTGTCGTGATGTATGAAGTATTTTGCAATTTGCTGACAGCGTTGGCGTAACGACGCATCATTAATAAGTTTATCCAAGCTTTTTGCAACATTATCAACTGTATAGTTTTTTACTAATACTTCTTGTGCTACGCCTAAATTAACGGCACGGATTGAGTTATCAAATTGGTCATAGGCAACGGGACGAATTAATTGTGGTATACCTGCACGGAAGGCTTGACTGGTTGTACCAATGCCGCCGTGATGTACAAACGCGGCGCATTGGGGAAGCAATGTACTAAATGGCGCGTAATCAACATGAATTATAGTCGCTGGAAGGGTGGGCGGGATTTGTTCGGCAAAGTGTGAAACTAAAATAGCGCGCTGTCCTGCTTTTTGACAAGCTGCAATAGAAATTTTAAAAAAATCATGCGCATTTGCGGTAGCTGTTCCTGCACTAAATACAATGGGCGGTGAGCCTGTCATAATAAATTCTACTAATGCAGGAGAGAACGTAGCGGTCTCGTGGCTATCGTAAAGCGGAAAGTCGGTTAATTCTATGTTTTGCGACCAATCTGCTTGAGGCGGGGCAAACCAGTCTGGAAACATTCCTAAAACACAATCCGCTTGATGTAGCCATGTGTTAAAAGGGACATTGATTGGTGATAGTCCCAATTCTTTGCGTAAATGATTTAATGGGCGGGCAAAATCGCGCTTAAAAAAGAGATTATCTTGAATCCACCAAGTTATTTTTTTCAATATAGATAAGCTATTAGCATTTATCCAATTAGGCAATAAGCGCGCAGGACTGAGATTTGAGCGAATGATAGAGGGCGCAAGATGAACAGTAAAACACGGCA
>CAZKST010000330.1:0-2930 GCA_964555395.1 uncultured Thiotrichaceae bacterium
GAAGTGATATGCAAACCTTTTGACCGCACAGATTTAAATGCGCGTGTACGGTATTTGCTTCAACAATCCTAACAATAGTGTTATGTAGTAAAATCAAGCTACAATAATAGCCCATTTGTATAGAGTCAACACCTTGAATAAATTAATGCTCTCCGTTTTTGCCCTGAGCCGCCCAATAGGATTGATGTATGACAGATAGAAGTACAATTTTAATTGTCGATGACGAAATTGTTTCACGCTATACCGTAGAAGTCTTGTTAGAATCTGAGGGCTATCAGTTAATTTTTGCTGAAAGCGGAGAAGAGGCGATTGAAAAAGCGAAACAATCAGCTCCCGATTTAATGTTATTAGACGTAATGATGCCGGGCATGAATGGCTTTCAGGTTTGTCAAGTATTGCGCGCTGACCCACGACTCGCAGAATTACCCATCGTCATGGTAACCGCGTTAGATGACCGCGAATCACGCTTAAAAGGCATTGAAGTTGGCGCAGATGACTTCATGAGCAAACCGTTTGACCGTGCAGAATTACGCGCCCGCATTCGCACAATTACCCGTTTAAACCGCTATCGGCGTTTAGTTGAAACAGAAGAACATCTAGCTTTTTTAGCTAACTATGACCCGCTGACCAAATTACCCAACCGCAGTTTATTTATGGAGCGTTTGCAACAAGCAATTATCCATTCTAAACGCCATCACTTAAGTTTAGCGGTTCTCTCTTTAGATTTAGACGGTTTTAAAATTATCAATGAATCGCTAGGACACGAATTTGGCGATGCCATGCTCTGTGAAATTGCGCAACGCATTACACAATGTGTTGCCAATGGCGGCACAGTTGCCCGTTTTAGCAGTGACGAATTTGCAATTTTATATGAATGCGAAAGTCTTAACGCTGTCAGCTCCTTATTACAACAATTATTAGAAAGTATTGGCTCATCCATGCTAATTGCCAATCATGAAATTTCAGTTTCCGCCTGTGTGGGGATTAGTTTATATCCCAGTGATGGCGAAGACGGCATGATTTTATTTAAAAATGCCAATGTCGCTTTATCACGCGCCAAAACACAAGGACAAAATACCTATAAATTTTTCAAAGAAGACATGAATGCCGCTTCTTTACAACGGCTTTTATTAGAAAACCAACTGCGAAAAGTGGTTAGTCGAGAAGAATTACGCCTATTTTTCCAGCCGCAAGTAGATTTAACCACGGGTAGAATTGTAGGGGTAGAAGCCTTAGTTCGCTGGTATCACCCTGAACAAGGGATTATTTCACCCGCCACTTTTATTCCTTTGGCTGAAGAAAGTAATTTAATTATCAGCATTGGCGAATGGGTTTTATTCACCGCCTGCCAACAATTAAAACGCTGGCAACAACAAGGCTTACCGCCATTACGCATGTCTGTCAACGTTTCCAGTCGGCAATGCCAACAATCTAACTTATTAAACACCGTTACTTTAGCTTTAAAAGCTTCGGAACTTGCTCCGCAATGGTTAGAATTAGAATTAACTGAAACCTTATTGATGCAAGAGGATTTAGATAATAAAAACAGTGGTTTTGCTATGTTTCAAGAATTACGCGATTTAGGTGTGCAACTCGCTGTCGATGATTTTGGAACAGGCTACTCATCATTGAGTTATTTAAAACGCTTTCCTGTGAGCACTTTAAAAATAGACCGTTCTTTTGTAAAAGATGTGTGCAACAGTAGCGACGACAGCGCGATTACCTCCGCGATTGTTGCAATGGCACACAGTTTACAACTTTCAGTTATTGCAGAAGGGATTGAAACTGTTGAACAAATGAAATTTTTGAAAAGCTTACACTGTGGTATTGGACAAGGCTTTTTGTTTAGTCGTCCCATTTCTGCTGAGGAAATGACGCATTTATTACGCCTGCGTACCGATGAGCCTTATTTAATTTAAAGTCTATAATAAATTGTATTTTTAACGTAAAGTTTGTGAATATTACAAAAATATCAATTAGTTAATGTAAAAGTCAGCAAAAAATAAGTTAATTAATAGCTTAAATTTTATGTAATAAAAACTTTTTGCAATTTAAAAGTGCTTAATTTTTTAGGCGTTACGCAGTTGAACAAAAAACCGTGTAGCCCATCAAGGCTGATTATGACACTAAATCAATAATAGATTGAATTAATGCAAGTTTATTATTGCACTCTAGCCTTGTTGATGAGCTTCCTTGCATTAGCCCATCCTACTTTTATGAAAAGAGAGAAAAAATGACAACAACGAGTTTAGAAGAAGTATGGGCTTTGTTTAAAGAAACTGACCGCCAGTTAAAAGAGCAAGCAAGAGAAACTGACCGCCAATTGAGAGAAACCGACCAGCAGTTAAAAGAACAAGCAAGAGAAGCTGACCGTCGTTTTCAGGACATAGAAAAAATGTTTGCGCAATTAGCACAAGAAAGGATTCAAGATGCGAAGGAAGCTAAAGAGCGTTCTAAGGAATTGGATAAGCGTTTAGGAAGATTAACTAATCGTTTAGGGGAGTTTGTAGAGGGTTTAATTGAGCCGAGTGTTGTGCGTTTGTTTCAATCTCGCGGTATTGATGTGCATGTTGTCACGCGGGATGTGCGAGCGGATAATCCGAAATTAGGTTTAGCGACGCAAATTGATTTATTTGTGATTAATTCAGATACTTGTATTTTAATTGAGGTTAAAAGTCATTTAAGTCAAGAGGATATAGATGAACATGTGGAAAGAATGGCAAAATTTAAACCTTTATTTCCTCATTATGCCAACATGAAAGTTTTAGGAGCGGTTGCAGGGATTGTGATTGCGGATAATGCAGCTAAATATGCTTATCGCAAAGGCTTTTTTGTGATTACGCAGCAGGGTGATAATGCTGTGATTTTAAATGATGAGGCTTTTCAGGCGAAAGCGTGGTAGGGGGTTTTGTGTTGAGTAAGGGGAAAAA
>CAZKST010000331.1:0-2908 GCA_964555395.1 uncultured Thiotrichaceae bacterium
TAGTGGAGTAATTCCCTTCCTATCTTTTTGATTTTAAAAATTTTAATCATTACAGAACACATTATTTAAACGATAATTGTCCCTCAGCAAATTTAAATTGCATTTCTAAACGTTGCTCAGGTTTTTCTTTAAAAATTCCTTGGGTAATTAATGCGTTAATTTGATAATCTGTCATTTCCTCATTATTACCTTGTGCAATCCATGCCGCGAGCTGTGCGCGGGGCAGTTGTAAATTGCCTTCGATAAGTAACAAAGTTTCGGGATTGGTCATAGCTTTCAAGGTCGCGGGTACAAGGCGAAGGTGGGTAAATAATTCAGTTTTGCCAAATTCATTATTAAAAGTCGCATTTTTTAATAAAATTTCAGGCTGATAACTCACTAAAGTTGCTAATTGCTGTGTAAGAACTTCTACCAAAATAACAGAGCGTTGATATTCTGGTAAGCTCATGATATTGGCTAATTTATATTGCAATTGCACCAGTGTGGGTAAATGCCAGCGTTGGAACAATAATTCAAATTGCGGCGCGTCATAATTTTGCTTTCCTACTTGCCAGCGTTGAGCGCGATAAAGCCATTGGCTATTTAATAAACTTTGTTGAAAAACATTTGTCCCAGTTAATTGATTTTGTTGCAATTCTATGGGGATATTGGTAGCAGTTTGTAAATTCAATTTTGCCAATGTCATCACAGCACTTTGTAAAATACTGCCCCACGCGCTGGGTTGCCAATCACTGTTTAACGAAAAAGTTTGCCCTTTAACTGTGCCCGCACTGTGTTCATAGCTAAATTGAGCAACTTGTAAACTTGCATTTTGTAAGAATTTTTTAGAGTTGATTTCTACACTGCTCAATAAAGTTTGCAAGTTTAAAGTGGCGGGCGCATCTGTGCGTAAAGTCATCGCTTCAGTGCGCAATTGATGCTGTTGTTGCAATGCACTACTGATGACTGAATGAAACAGCAGGGGTTGAGATTCTAATTGAAAATGCTTAATCTCACGGGTTGGCAAATTGCTTAAAATTAATTGCCCATCTACCGTTGTCGCTTCAACAGGTTGAAAACCATGATTAATTTGATGTTGAAAGTCTAATTGTTGCGGTGCTAGAGTATCGCCTAAATTGATTTCAAATTGTGATTGAATTTTTGAAGAAAACCAACGTCTTTGATAATCTTGCGAAATCAGTTTGATATTATTGTCTTGTTGCACAAGTCGTTGTTGATATTGCTTGATTTGATATTCAATAAACCAACCTGTCGCCCATGGAGATAATAAAATCAATGCAATAATGCTTGCGAGTAAAAATAAAAATTTTTTCATATCATCAAGAAGTTAATGAGAGTTAAAAACTCATCATATAATTAATGTCTGCTATTCTGCAACTTTCCACGCATCTATCTGCATTTTTTCAACGACATACTTTACCGTCGCGGGTTTGGCTCGCCTATAGCGGCGGGGTTGATTCTCATGTTTTGCTGCATTTGTTAGCCACACAATTTATAAATCGTTTTTCTGAACTCAAAGCGATTCATATTCATCATGGTTTAAGCCCTCATGCCGATAAATGGTTAAATCATTGTGCGCAAATTTGTCAGCAATTACAGATTTCTTTTATAGCGCACCGTGTGCAACTGAATTTACAAACGGGTGAAAGTATTGAAGCACAAGCGCGCCAATTGCGTTATGCTGCAATTGCACAATCGTTACAAGTGGGTGATGGACTTTTCACCGCGCAACATGCAGATGACCAAACCGAAACCGTATTTTTGCAATTATTACGCGGGAGCGGCGTGGCGGGATTGGCGGCGATGGCGGAAAAAAGCCGTGTGCCTTCGGTTGAAAATAGTTTTTTATTTCGCCCATTTTTAGGGGTGAATCGCGGGCAAATTGTGGAATATGCGCAGCATTTTAAATTGCAGTGGATTGAAGACGAAAGTAATTTTAATGAGCGTTTTGAGCGTAATTTTTTACGCCATCAAATTATTCCACCCTTAAAACAACGTTGGACAGCGTTAAATAGTCTGGTTGCACGGGTCGCGCAGCATCAAGCGGAGGCGGTAGAGTTGTTAGAAGAAATTGCGGGGACAGACTTACAAAATTGTCAAACAACCCGCTTAAACTGTTTAGCAATTCCTGCTTTGCTACAATTGTCAGAGGCACGGCGTAAAAATGTTTTACGTTTTTGGTTCAAGCAATTAGGACATTTAGCCCCCAGCACTTTGCAATTGGCAAAATTGCAAACAGACGTGTTGGAAGCTAAAGAAGATGCCAATCCCGTTTTGAAATGGCACGCATTAGAAATTCGCCGTTTTCGACAAGGTTTGTACGCAATACCGCCTGTGCCGCATTTACCAGTAGAAAAATTTTCATGGCAACCGCATGAAAATCAACGCTTTGATTTACCGTTAGGCTATTTACAGGCTAAACAAGTCAGGGGGCGCGGTTTGCGTTTAACGGCTCAAGCGTGTTTGACAATTCAATTTAGACAAGGCGGCGAAGTTTTCTGGTTTAAAAAACATCATCGTACAGTCAAAAAATTGCTGCAAACGCTTGATTTACCAACATGGGAACGCCCCTTTATTCCTTTTTTGTATTTACAGCAAACTTTAGTGCAAATTGCCAAAATTGGCATAGCAGACAATTTTCAAGTAGGCGCGGATGAAATAGGATGGGAAATTGAATGGATACTTTAACGCAATTTAGACAGAATTAGAGATTACGCCGTTGAATGAAAGAAAATTAAGGGGCACATCTAAACTGCTAACGATGGGCTTCCTTACGTCAGCCCATCCTACGTTTATAGTAATCGCACCTTAAATTGCGTAAAGTGGAGTGCAATCGCTTTAGCTATTGCTTTTTCAACCATTTGATTGAACAGTATTTACCTGTCACGACACTGGCAATAGCTGAAGC
>CAZKST010000332.1:0-2853 GCA_964555395.1 uncultured Thiotrichaceae bacterium
AAGACCTGCTAGGTTTTTAAAACCTAGCAGGTTTATTTTTGGCACTGCACTTTAATCAATTTAAGGCATTATTAATAGCTAATTCAGTTAGTTACAGAAATTAACTTGGCGCAATGGAAAACAAAAATTAAAGCGTATGGTCTTCGATGGCCCAATGTAAAAAGTCTTGAATAGTATTATCATGTAATACATTATTTTTAGTACCTTTTAACAAATGAATACCAGAATAATGTTTGCCCAAAATCGTATTATGTTTCACTACATTGTTACAACTTGGAAAATCAGCTTGTTCAGGATGTTGTCGTTCGGCAACACCAATTAAAATCCCGAAAAAATGAAAGCGGTCGTTTTGCCCTTGATTATTATGCGCAATTAAATTATCGCTAATATGGCATTGATAAACCGCCCGCACACATTTAATGCCATCGCCCCAATTAGATTCAATTTGGTTATGATGAATCTGACAATAAGCTGCGTTATCTAAACTAATACCAGGCAATTTAGCTTTAGAGCTACCATCGGCTAATAGCCCCATTTTCTCTACAAAATCAGCGGTTAATTCAATATCATGCTGTAAGCCACGCCGTCCATTTGCATAAATATGACAATCACTGATTTGACAGTAAAAACTGCCATTATCTAATGTAATTCCTTCACAATCATTGTATGCAATTACACATTGATGAATATTTAATTGACCTACCCCATCGGTTGTAATGCCCATTTTGCGGTTATAGCGAAAACGACAATTAATTAAATGAGTACGATAAACAAAGGGGTCATCAGCAGCAAAAGGGGCAAAATTACCAATTTCCTCAATAGTATGATAAATCTGACGGTCAAAATCTAAAGCATCTGTTTGCGGCGGTAATTTTAAATCGGTTAGAAAAACTCCACTTTGTAAACAATATTCTGCACTGCAATCTGACAAGGTAACATCTTGCACATCGCGAACAAACATAAAACCCGTCAATCCTGCACTTTGTACATGACACTGTTTAAATTGAATATTGCGTACATGGTCGCAGACTAAAATACCCGTACCGCTGGGGTTTAATAATGCAATATCTATTAATTCAATGTTTTGTGCTTGCGTAATCAAAATAGCAGTCGCAAAACAATTGCCGCCTTGGTGGGTAATATGCAATTGACGTAAACACACATTTGTAATTGCTTTATCGGCTAAACCACGAATGGCAATACCATGAGCGGGCGCATGAAGTTGTAAATGTGTTTTACCTTCAGCCGCACCGATTAAATGAATATTTGCCGCTAATTGTAAAGTGTGTTCAAAATACCAATTCCCCGCAGTTAAATAAATTTCCGTCGTTCCATTGGGCGGAATAAGTGATAACTCTGCGAGTAAAGTTAATAATGCAGTGGGCGTTGTGCAGTGGTAAATCGCAGGCGACGCAAACGGCTTAACCGCAAGAGGACGGTTGCTAATACGTTGTCGTATCCATTCCATCCGTTGCATTAAATTCCAGTGGGTTGTTGGGTGTGGGATTAATGCAATACGTTGAATAGCGTTATAATTGCTTTTAAATTCAACCAGATATGAGTAATGCAATGTTTCATAACCCTTTGCATCAATTTGAAAAAGATGTTGTCCTGTTGCTAAGGGGGGTGTTGTCCACGTTGTATTTAACTCATCAAAACGCGGGTTTTTACTGGAATCAGAAATACAAAGTAAATGCGCATCGCTAATTAATTGCTGAGTTTCTGCATCTTGCAATTGCAACGTTAAGCAGGGCAATGGCACGCAGTGAATAGCAATACTTTCTATTGATGTCGAACTTAAATCTAAAGTGAAATGGACAGGAAAATACTCTAGTAAATAAACATCAAAGTGATAACACTCGTCTTGTAACTGTGTTAAAACAAGCTGCCCTTTTATATCAGTGACTTGCTCAGTAGAAAATAAAGGATGTGAAACACAAACCAGCTTAACTGCTGTGTGAGCGATGACGTTAGCCGCTTGCTCATGAAAAATTAGGCTAACGTTAAATACTTTTTTAAAAAAATAGTCTGGGTTTTTAAATAAGGAATATGCAAGCATTTTTTCTGAGCAGGGACTGCGGGTAAATCCACTACCGTTTTTTCTTGCTGACAATACCCTTCGGCTTCTACGCACATTAAATAGCGATTTGGTAAATAGTGATTGAGAACAATCTGTCCTTGTGAATCGCTAAGATAAGTTTTTCCATGACAATGCAAACGGGCATTAGCAATCGCTAACTCACTTTTTTCTTCTTTTATGGTTACTTGGATTTGATAGCTTTGATGGGCGGGAGTTAGTGGAATGCGTGTCCACCAAGGCGATTGTCCTTGTATTTTTTGCAACAAGCGTTTCCAACGCTGGGCTTGTGGTAAAGGCAATTTAACGGGACTATCGGTTAATTTGCGTAGTATTGCGATGCCCATACCGTCAGTCGTAGGTAACTCAAGCAATTCTATTACATTGGGAATAAGTTGATGCGCTTTTAAATGGTCAATTAAACAGCGTCCGCTTTCTGTTTGACTCATTGCTGGATAAATTGCATGTAATATTATCCCTCCCCCAACGCGCAATTCTGAATAATAGCGATTAAACAGTTCAAATAACTCAGCGATAGTATGTATTTTTCCAAATACTAATAAATCTATTTTTTGTTTAATCTCTTGATTAAAAACTGATTCTGTTAAGGTTTGTTTTGAATAGTAATGAATAGGTAGATTGGAGGTTATTGAGGAAAATTCAACGCTATTTTCGTTTTGCGTATCAAGTACGACTAGTTGCCCAAATCCTTGTTTTTGTAAATTTTCTGTAAAAATAGCGGCTGGAAAATGTTCACCAATACCAACGATTAATAA
>CAZKST010000333.1:0-1653 GCA_964555395.1 uncultured Thiotrichaceae bacterium
GGTCGTCCCATTCTTCATATAATTATTAGTGCCTTCAAAAATTTCTTTAACGATAATGGCGCGTTTATCGCCACTGCTCACTTCTCTATTTTTGAGCGTAGGAAATAAATCTTTATCAATAAAATCGCGTAGCTTATCCCCTGTTAAACCTTCCGAATCTGTCGCCCAATTGCGCCATTGCAAATGTTTAGGAATAGGGGATATATAACGCTCATCCAACAGCTCAAGCTCTTGGTCTTTATCATCTAAAATTTTGAGTGAAATCATCCACCCTAATTGCTCAATACGTTGCGCATCGCCTGAAACCCCTGCATCTTTACGCATGATATTTTGCAAGGTTTTAATGATATTACCGATATTTTTCATAATGTCGCTACGCTATAAATTTCTGTTTCTAATTGTTTAACGGCTTGCAGATATTTCTCTTTACCGCCAAATAATTTAATAATTTCCAACGGTGTGCCGATACGATTAAAGGGTTCAACACTCAACACATTTAAGTTTTCGATGTGTTCAATCCCCACGTCCGCATATTTGTCGAGCAAAGCACGCAATACTTGTTGTGCTTTTTCGCTGTATTGGGTGAAATAATGACGTTTTTGCACATTATTTGCCCGTTCACGACGAGTCAGTGCGGGTTTATCCCATGCAATATGACAAATTAAATCAAAGATATCGATGTCTTTTTTAACATCCTCAAGCAATCTATCCAATAAAATGCCCTGTTGTTCTAAGGCATCAATTAAAACTTGTTTCTTCTCAATACTATTCCAGCGGTTTAAAAAATTATCCAGTGTTGCAAATTCACTCAGCAACCCCCGACGGGTGTAATCCGTCATACTGCTGGTAATTAACTTGCCGTTGCCGTCCAAATATTGCACGCGCTCATTGAGCAATTTAACTTCTACACCCGCAACATAAACTTTTGCTTGGGGTGCATCACTGATTTCACCCGCTTCAACAATCACAGGGCGCGTGCTTGCTGGCGTGTCATTAGCGGGCGGTATTTCAGCATCTGTATTTACTGTTTCCCCTGCAATATCAGCCGCTGATAATTCTGTGTTAGCATCTGCATTTTCTATGACTTTAATCATCATGGGTTCACCATCAAAGGCTTCATCCGCAAATTTATCGCTGACGTTGCGAAAATCTATAATGGTAAAAAATTGTTTTCCAAAGGCTTCATTAACCCGCGTCCCGCGCCCAATAATTTGCTTAAATTCAGTCATTGAACCGATATTCGCATCTAATACAATCAATTTGCAGGTTTGCGCATCAACACCCGTTGTCATTAATTTAGAAGTCGTTGCAATCACGGGATAACGTTCTTCAGGATTAATAAAATTATCGAGTTCGCGTTTTCCTTCTGCATCGTCGCCTGTGATTTTCATCACATATTTATAATTTTCTAGCACTAGCTCTTGCGCTTCATTGACAATGGCTTGTCGCATTCTGGTTGCGTGTTCAATATCAACGCAGAAAATAATGGTTTTATCATAAACATTGGTTTTGCGTAAAAACGCCATCACTTGCTTTGCAACAAGCTGAGTCCGTTCATCAATCACCAGATTACGGTCATAATCTTTACTGTTATAAATGCGGTCATCGACTAACGCGCCATTTTTATCGGTTTTGCCACGCTCGGGTCGCCAG
>CAZKST010000333.1:1663-2851 GCA_964555395.1 uncultured Thiotrichaceae bacterium
GCCTTCCATATCAACGTTTAATCCAAAACGAATGACTTTATACGGCGCAAGAAAACCGTCCTCTATGCCTTGTTTTAACGAATAGGTATAAATCGGTTGCCCGAAATAATCGATATTTGAAATATCTTGAGTTTCTTTAGGGGTTGCAGTTAAACCGATTTGGGTCGCCGTATTAAAATATTCTAAAATCTCCCGCCACGCGCTATCCTCCGCCGCACTCCCCCGATGACATTCATCAACAACAATCAAATCAAAAAATGTGGGGCTAAATTCGCGATAAGCATCCCGCGCTTCATCATAATTGGTTAAACCTTGATAGAGCGCGAGATAAATTTCAAAAGCTTTATCGATTTCTTTATGCCGAATCACCGTCATTTTATCTTTAAAATGCTTAAAGTCGCCGCGTTTGGCTTGGTCAATCAATGCGTTTCGGTCAGCTAAAAATAAAATGCGTTTTTTAGTGCCACTTTTCCACAGACGATACATAATTTGGAAAGCGGTATATGTTTTTCCTGTTCCCGTCGCCATCACTAACAATAAACGGTTTTGCCCGTTGGCAATGGCTTCAACACTACGATTAATGGCGCAGGTTTGATAATAACGGGCAGTCCGTCCCGAAGTGTCATAGAAATAATTAAATTGGGCGAGCTTAACCGCTTCAACCGTTTTAAGTTTTTTATAATGTTGATATTTAAGCCAAAGTGCTTCAGGGGAGGGGAAATTATCAAGGCTGAGTTCACGCTCAATGCTGGCTGAATCGCCTGAGCGGTCATGCTCGATAAATCCATCACCATTGGTACTGAATACAACGGGAATATCTAAAATTGCACCATAAGCTAAGGCTTGTTGCATTCCTGAACCTATCGACAATGTATTTTTTTTCACTTCAATAATAGCGACAGGAAGATGCGATTTATAATACAAAATCACATCAGCAAATTTTCTCGCCCCGCGTTTGGTTTGATGTCCTGTGACTTGAATTTGACCGTCGGTAAAAAATACTTCTTCTCGAATTTGTGTGTGCAAATCCCAACCCGCTTTAGTCAAAGCAGGCAACACATAATGTGTATAAATGCTGTTTTCAGAAAGGTCTTTTTTAGTCGCCATTCAAGTTTCCAATTGAGTTTTTACGCTATAGTAAACGCACCTTAAATTGCGTAAATTGGAGTGCAATAGCTTTAGCTATTG
>CAZKST010000334.1:0-2830 GCA_964555395.1 uncultured Thiotrichaceae bacterium
CTATACTTATTAGCTTTATCGTGTTTTGTCATACTTTCTAACTACAATGGTTGACAATAGAAAATATGAAATGGCGCTCATTAACTAACAACTTGTTTACTCAATTAAATAAGCAAGTCAAAACGCTAACATCGCTATTTATCACCTTCCGAACTCATCACAACTTAACAGAGGTTTGCATGAAAAATATTCATTTTATTGGTGGAGAAAAAGGCGGTGTGGGCAAGTCCGTCGTTGCCCGACTTTTAGCACAGTACTGTATTGACAATGAGTTATCTTTTATTGGACATGACAGCGACCGTTCACATGGAACATTCAGCCGTTTTTATGCGGATTATGCGTCGCCGATGAGTGTTGATGAATACGCGCAATTAGATGAATTGATTGAAGACATGTTGAGTGTGGAAGATAGCCGCATTCTGGTTGATTTAGCTGCGCAAACGATTCAACCCTTATGTCGTTGGATAGAAGACAGTGAATTATTGGCATTATGCGAAGAGCAAGAGATTAAATTAACCTTTTGGCATGTGATGGATGGCAGTAAAGATTCTGTGATTTTATTGGAAGCGTTGTTGGATAAGTTGGGCGATAGCGTGAATTATGTGGTGGTGTTAAATCATGGACGTGGACAGCCGTTTGATATTTTCAATTCAGCCCCGATTAAGCAACGGCTGTTAAAGTTAGGTGCGACCTTGATCGAATTACGGGCTTTACAAAGCAGTACAATGCAGAAAATTGATAAAACGAATGCGAGTTTTTGGAATGCCATTCATTTAAAAGAAAATGGTTTAGGGTTTGTAGAACAACGCCGTGTGAAAGTATGGCTTTCTGATGTTTATCAGTCATTTAAATTAATTGAAGTGTAAATCTAATCTGAATCAGGATTTACTCGATTAGCAAAATTATTCACGGTTTAGGGCTTTGATGCTGAAAATCCCGTGAATTCTGATTCATACGGTTTATTAAATACGTTTGGCGATGTTTGCATTCCTTAACTCATTTTTGCTTTCCTCAATTATGGGCTTTAGACTATTCAATACAATATTTTCTCTTTTAAATAAGCCCCCAATTTTGGGCGAGTAACTTGATGCTATGTCTAAAAAAAATGCTATCTTACTTATTATTATCAGCTTATTTCTAGTTACCTTAACATTTACCGCTTATTATTCTGTATTGTCCCATAAATTTTTACTAACATGGGATGACCGCAGTTATCTTGCCAATACACCGCAATTACAAAACGTTACGCCTGAAAATGTATATTGGATGTTTACCACGTTCAAAATGGCAAATTGGCATCCATTTCAATGGCTTTCTTTTGCAATGGATTTTGCAGCTTATGGCGATAATCCCGCTGGTTTCCATTTAACTAATTTGATATTTCACTGTTTAAATGTCGTTTTATGGTTTTTATTAGCGTATCGTTTATTGCTCATTGCATTGCCCAAAATCAATCCTTATGAAGCGATGGGCGGCGCATTGATTGCAGCGTTATTACTAGCCATTCACCCACAACATGTAGAATCAGTGGCTTGGGTGAGTGAGCGCAAAGATGTTTTGTTTTTATTTTTCTTGTTATTGTGTTTTCATTCTTATGTGAGTTATGCCCGCGCAGAAGCAACAAAGCAAACGCGGCATTATATTATTGCCTTGCTCGCTGCCAGTTTTTCGTTAATGTCTAAACCCATGCCGATTACTGTCGGGATTTTACTTTTATTATTAGATATTTATCCGTTACGTCGCAGTTTTTTAACGCCTGCAACAGCAGTGAGTAGTGTGCGTTTAGTTTTAGAAAAAATCCCTTTTTTGCTATTAGGCTTTGCCGTTGCGTTAATGACCATTTGGGCACAATATCAATCAGGGGCAGTCGCTGAATTACATGAATTAAGTTTGATAGAACGCATCTTAAACGCTTCGCAAGGTTATATTCACTATTTATCTAAAGCTATTTTTCCCATTTTATTTTTACCGCTTTATCCTCTTAAACTAGATTTATCGCTTTATCCCCTGTTAATCGTCGTTATAATTACCGTTTTAACACTGTATCAAGCATGGAAATTTCAACACTATGCTTTTTTAACAGCGTGGTTATTCTATTTAATCAGTGCATTACCGATTATTGGACTTTTACAAGTTGGAATGCAAGCGGCGGCTGACCGTTACGCTTATTTACCCTTACTTGCAATTTATTTACTCATCGGGGGTTTGCTAATACAACATTGGCAGCAATATCGGTGGTTAAAATTGGGGGGCGTAATTGCTGCTACTATACTTTTGTGGAATTTAACCGCCCAACAAACATTAATTTGGCGAGATGATTTAACCCTAAGACGTTATAACGACGCATTTATTGAGCCGACTCCCTCCTTAAAAATACCTTTAGGCATGGCGTATTTAAATGCAGGCTATCATCAACAAGCGATAAAAGAACTAGAATTAAGCAATCAAATAACCGCAAATATCAATAGTGAATGCCCCCTTGTTTTAGCTTATTTAGCCGTGCAACGCTGGGAGGATTATCACGCTATGTGGCAAACATGTTTCTCAAAAATGTTGATAACGCCTAAATTACCCATGCAATTTGATGAAATTTACTTTTATCAAGCTTTAATTATGGCAAAACAAAATCAGCCAGAGACAGCAAAAGCTCTTGTAAATGTTGCATTATCTTTTAATCCAGAAAATCAAAATGCTTTAGATTTATTTAAAGCATTACCTTAAAGTTTTTTTCACTCAGCTTGAAATAAAATTAGAAGCAATACAGTTCAAATAAACGTAGGATGGGCTGACGTAAGGAAGCCCATCAACAAGGCTAGCGTGCAAGGATAAG
>CAZKST010000335.1:0-2818 GCA_964555395.1 uncultured Thiotrichaceae bacterium
TGTGGAGTGCAATAGCTTTAGCTATTGCTTTTTAACAGTTTGATTGAACAGTATTTTACCTGTTACGATACTGGCAATAGCTGAAGCGATTGCACTCCATTTAAAGTACGTTTGCTATATCTCACTATTTTGTTTTTGCTAATTTTTTTGGACTTTGTAGCGTTTCAGGGTGGAATACACTTCGCTATTCCACCCTACTATTATTTTTTCCGCTGATAAACTTTATCTAATAAATAACGAACATGTTGCAATAAATCATCACGTTTTAACCCGTCTTTTTTCACAATGGCTTCAACCCGATTGCGTAAATTGGCTTGGTCGCGCAAACTTAATTTAGTCGCCGTCATTACAACCACAGGAATATCCGCCCATTGTGCTTGACTGCGTAATTGTTGAATAAATTGAAAGCCATCCATGACAGGCATCATTAAATCTAATAAAATTAAATCGGGTTTTTTATCCGCTAAATGCTCTAAAGCCACTTGTCCATTTTCGGCTTTAAAAACTCGATAACCACAATTGCGTACTTGAGTCGCTAATAATTCTAAAGTGACGGGCTCATCTTCTACAATCATCACTAATGCCGTAGAAACATCTCCAATATGATAACGGCGTAAAGCCTGTAAAACTTGGTCACGGTTTACAGGTTTGGTTAAATAATCGGTCGCGCCTAATAATTGTCCGACTTCGCTTTCATTTTCAATAGAAGTCATAATGACAGGAATATCCGCAAATAAACTATCTTGTTTTAATTCGGATAATACTGTCCAACCGTCCATTTTGGGCAGATTAACATCTAATAACACAGCATCTGGACGGATTTTGCGGGCTAATTTCAAACCCTCTTCACCATCACGCGCAATGACCACAATATAGCCTAAACGGACTAGATAATTACGCAATAATTCTTGTACTAACGGGTCATCATCCACCACCAAGACCGAACCGCGCACAATATTGGGTTTATAATCTTCATCAATAGGCGGTAAAGCTTGAACTTGAACAGGTAAACGTACAGTAAACTGGCTGCCTTTACCAAATTCACTACGCACTTCAATTAAACCGCCCATCATTTCCACATATTCACGCGTAATTGCTAACCCTAAGCCCGTGCCGCCATATTGGCGCGTAGTAGAACAATCTGCTTGCTCAAAAGGGCGAAATAGTTTACTCAATTGCTCATTAGTAATACCAATTCCATCATCTATTACGCGGAAATCAATCCATTCCTGCCCAGCGGCTGTGTAACGATTGGCAAATAAGCGAATAATACCTTCTTTAGTAAATTTTGCAGCGTTACTCAGTAAGTTAAATAAAATTTGGCGGGTTTTGGTTAAATCTGAATAAACGACACCTAAAGTAGAATTTCCTTCTAAATACAATCTATTATTATTTTTTTGTAATAAAGGCTGGGTTGTTTGCACAATACTATTGACTAAATCTTGTACATCAAATTCTTCTAAAAATAACTCCATCTTACCTGATTCAATTTTAGAAATATCTAACACATCATTGATTAACATTAATAAATGCTCTGCCGCACCATGAATTTTAAGTAAATCCTCATGAAATAACGGTAATTTTTGCTCTAAAGCTTCCTCAATTAACAACTCGCTGTATCCAATAATGGCATTCATTGGTGTGCGTAACTCGTGGCTCATATTGGCTAAAAATTGACTTTTAGCCTTATTAGCATTTTCCGCCTCTTCTTTTGCCATCTGTAATTCAAGCGTGCGTTCCGAAACTTTACTTTCTAAGGTAGAAGCATATTCAATTAATTGTGTATCCCGATGCTCTAATTCTTGTTCTAATTTATTGCGTAAACGGTATAAATCAATATGCGTTTTGACCCGCGCCAATAATTCAGCTTCTTGAAAAGGTTTATTAACATAATCTACGCCGCCGACTTCAAACGCCCGTAATCGGTTTTTAGTATCATTTAAGGCTGATAAAAATAAGACAGGAATATGTTCTAATTTAGAATGTTGCTTAAGGCGATAACAAGTTTCATACCCATCCCAAATGGGCATTGTCACATCTAATAGAATCAAATCAGGTTGTACTTCTAAAGCTAATTGCAAAGCAATTTGTCCAGAGGTTGCGGTCAATACTTGATATTTCTGTTGCTCTAATACAAGCTGTAAAAAGACTAAATTCGTATTGTTATCATCTACAATTAAAATGGTCGACTTATACGTTTCCATTGTCTCTTCCTCCATGCTTGAAAATTATGAATGCTAGTCTAGTTGCGATAATACTTGAAGTTTTTTTACAATAACTTATACTTTAACGAACCTTAACAACAAAAAACCCCGTTATTGGGGTTTTTTATTATAAGTTTGTTCATATTGCAACGCTGTTACGGCAAATTCCCTTGTTAAGAAAGCGTTTCTCATTGAGAAAATTAAATGGATTTCTTAATATTTTGCGTATGAATGTAACGACGGTTTAATTTTTTCCATTAAATCATTTGTGCTCGAGTGATTCAAGCAGTGAACCCTTGTAAACGTTCAAAAAACATGAATCCCGAGACATTAATGTGCTAAACACTGGCTTTTTTATGAACTAAGCTAATTCTTATTTTGCACTTGTAGTTAAGACTTAATATACATTAAGTCACTTCTTGTTAGCTGCATTTTTGCCTCATCGTGCAAATTGTTAGACAGCCAGAAATTAACTAAAAAAAATGGGCGATATGCCCATTTTTTATTGCTAAAAATAAGGTTTTATTATTTCATAAGCATATAATTATCAAAAAATTAAAAACATGCTGGATTTTCGCTTACAAACTTTATTAACGCCTGTTATTAGTGCAATG
>CAZKST010000336.1:0-2814 GCA_964555395.1 uncultured Thiotrichaceae bacterium
CAAAGCCTTTTGCCACTCGCTGGTTGCCTTTACTGTTAAGTAGCCTTTTATTTGCAGGGTGCAGTTCGCAACCCGTTGTAAATGTACCTAAAAATTGGACACCCACGAAAGAAGATTCACTCGCGGTTTGGGCAGATGATGATTCAGAAGTCGCTATTATCAGCACCAGTTTTGAGCAAAAAAGCAGTGAAACGGGTGATAAAGTCGATAAACGTAATTTTACCCATCAATTGATTACCCAAAATGTGGACGGTTCGCAACGGCGAGCTATTACACAACCGCTTGATTCTACAGCAAATCACCTGTATTACATGAAACGTTCAGGCTATTTTGTGATTGAATCACTCACACCTGATGGCGGCAAACATTTTGACCGTATTGCATTGAATGGCAATGAAATTCTAATCATGGAAACGCCTAGCGACGACAAACGTCCTTGCAAAACAGCCACTGTCGCAACACCCAGCGAAGGGACGGCAGCAAATGCCAATACCGCCGCACGGGCAGAAGTCGCCGCAACGGTGTTACCGTCTCCTGATGGAAAACAACTCGCCTATATCTATAGTCCTGAATGCGGCGTTGTTTCCGTTGATTTCTTAGACGCAAGTAATTTAAATTATTTAGATGGTCAATTGATGGAAATTGTTGAACCGTTAAAACCCACATGGCATCGTGATGGTTATTTAATCGTCAGCAATTTAACGAATGACCGCGCATGGAAAGTGGCAGCAAAATCGCCGTTTACCTCGATTCAACCGCCTAAATGTACTACGCCGCAAACCACCAGCAGCGAAATTTCCCAACAGGGTAATAAACTTACAATTAACGGTGATAAATTAAAAACTGAATCAGTCGGTATCGGGCAAGCCTTTGGCTGTCAATAAATCTTAAACTCACCAGAAGTAGAAAAATTATGGCTGGACATAGTAAATGGGCAAATATTCAACACCGTAAAGGCGCGCAAGACGCTAAACGGGGTAAATTATTTACTAAATTTATTCGTGAAATTACCGTTGCTGCCCGTGCAAGTGGCGGCGACCCTAATTCAAATCCCCGTTTACGCTTAGCGATTGACAAAGCGTTAACGGCGAATATGACCAAAGATACCATTGAGCGTGCGATTAAACGCGGCACAGGGGAAGGCGGCACGGATAATTACGAAGAAGTACGCTATGAAGGGTATGGTCCCGGCGGCGTTGCGATTCTCGTCGATTGCATGACAGATAATCGCAATCGCACCGTCGGCGAAGTACGTCATGCGTTTAATAAATGCGGCGGCAATTTAGGCACAGATGGCTCAGTGGCTTACTTATTCACCAAAATGGGTTTATTAAGCTATCCTGCTGGTACAAATGAAGATGCTGTGATGGAAGTTGCTTTAGAAGCGGGTGCAGAAGATGTTGTCAGTTATGATGATAAAAGCTTTGAAGTGTTAACTTCGCCAGACACTTTTCACGAAGTAAAAAGCGCGTTAGACGCTGCAAAATTAATAGCAGAGGATGCCGAAATTACTATGCGTGCCTCCACTTCAGCGGAAGTTGATGCTGATACTGCGCAAAAATTACTGAAGTTAATTGATATGTTAGAAAGTTTAGATGACGTACAAAACGTTTATTCTAATGCTGATATTAGCGAAGAAATTTTAGCAACTTTATAAGCAATTACCCTGCGCATCCCATTTTTTCAAAATGGGATGTATGATTTTCTCCCGCCTTCCTTTTCAAATTCATGCGTATTCTTGGGATTGATCCTGGTTCTCGAATAACGGGTTTTGGCATTATTGAGATAGCCGCCCGCGCAACAGTCAACCGTCCCCGTTTTGTAACTTGTGGTTGTATTCGTTTAGCGAATGAAACACCCATGCCGCAACGTCTTTCTGAGATTTTCAGCGGCGTTACAGAGCTTATTCAACAATATCAACCGACCATTTTAGCGATTGAGCAAGTATTTTTAGCCCATAACGTAGCTTCTGCTTTAAAGCTAGGACAAGCACGCGGCGCGATTTTAGTCGCGGGAGTGCAACAAGGTTTAACTGTCTTTGAATACGCCCCGAATCAAATCAAACAAGCGGTGACAGGGCAAGGGCACGCTGACAAACAGCAAGTGCAATACATGGTTAAATTATTACTACAACTTTCTGATGTTCCGCAAGCCGATGCTGCCGACGCGCTAGCCGTCGCCCTGTGCCATGCCCAACATCAGGGTAGTGCTTATTTAACACGGGGGCGGTGAAAGTAAATTTAAATATCAATTATTTATGCAATAAGAAATAAAAATCAGGATAATCAATGGATTAAATAAAAATTATACCTAGAGGAAAATAAGAATAATAAAGTATAACAAACGTACTATAAAAAGAATTTTATTATTGTCCGAACCGTAATTTACTTAATTAATCTAATTTTCTTAAATTTTTCATTAAGTTAATCAATAAAATTAAGTAAATTAAGGTTCAGATAATAGTGCGTTTACTATATTGCTCCTGTAAAGTTGACGTAGTGGTTTATCGAAACCATGAAAATGGCTTACACTAAAGCTATTCGAATTAACACAGAAAATTCACGCCAAGCCCTGTTTTCCCCCTTTATGGCGTTGTAATTGAGGGTGTTCTTTGGCAATTTTTATCGCTTGAAAAGAGAGTCGCAACGGTGGATAGCTATTTTTATAACTTTGATGATGGCAGTAAAATTGTAGGAATTTTAAAATTTTTTGTAGAAAATAGTTCTATTTCTCAAGCATAATTCATCATTTTATATATTTTTTGGAAATAATTATGTCAAATCCTTTGCGTGTTGGGGTCGGTGGTCCCGTTGG
>CAZKST010000337.1:0-2811 GCA_964555395.1 uncultured Thiotrichaceae bacterium
ACGTTGCTTTAATTGTGCAATCTCATTTTCATTACTTTGAAATAATGAATTCTGATTTGTAAGTTGAAATAATTCGGAAGTTAAACGATTTAATTTAATCTTTTTAGGATTATTTTTAGATATTTCTATACTAAAATCTGTCTTAATGTCATCAATGAGTTTACCAATAGCGCGCTTTTGAATTTTATCTTCTACATTTTTATAGGTAGCCACTGCAATTTGATAATCTTCAATAGTGCGTTGTTTTTTGCTTAAAATTTGACTTAAATCAACATCAATAGGAAAACGGCTAATAAGCGAATTTCCTGTTTTGATATTAATATCAATATTAGGTAAAGTTTCTAATTCGGTAGGCGTTTTATAATAAGCATGTTTCAATAATTCAATCCATAAACGTAAACGACAAATTTTAACCGAGTTTGGATTAATATCGACCCCAAATAAACAATTTTCAATAATTTTTTGCTTTTCATGAAATAAAGCTTGTTGTACTTGTTGTCCTTCTTGCCAATGTGGACGATATTGAAAAAAATCTCCTTCATCATCTATGATAACTAATTCATCATTTATAATTTGAATAGTATATTCTTTTAAACGTTTACCCTGAGCATCTAATAAAATCTTTAAATCACTTTTAACCGCAATTATTTCATTTAATGCCGAAACTAAGAAATGTCCAGACCCAACAGCAGTATCACAAATTTTTAAGTCATCAATAATGCGATTCGCTTCAATCCGCGCCTCTTTTGAAGAATCAATTTGCTCACTTAGGTCTGCAATAGAAGCGCATTGCCAATTTTTAATTGTATTAAATTTTTGCACAATCGCTTGGCGAATTGTTTCACGACACATATACATTGTAATGAAACCTGGTGTAAAAAAAGCACCATCTTGGTAACCATTAATTTTCTCAAAAATTAACCCTAACACTGAAGCACTGATTAAGGTTTTACTTTGCTCCTGAATCCCTGCAACGCCTTCGCTGCTAAAATCATAAGCATCTAAAAACTTCAATAAATAATCTAAAGTAATTAAAGAACCTGTTATTTTTTTACCTTGCGTATCTTTTAAAATAGTATGTTTAAAAAAGCTTAATTCTTCAGTATTTAAGCAGCTGATGAAAAAAATATTATCTTCTAATTCGGTTGCTTCAAATAATGAGCTATTTAAATAAGGAATTTTGCCAAAACTAGATTTAAAATGTGCTTTGCGTTCTTCTATTTTTTTAGCAAGCACATCAAAAAATAAACTATTTAATCCATTTAAATTGACTATTTTTTCTATGTTTAAGAATGCGTAATCTGGATTATTTTTATGATAGTTAAGCAATTGTGCTTCTAACAATTTAAGAAATAAAATTCTATTTATCCAAGTAATGGTTAATTCTAAGGCAATATTAAATAATTGTTCTTCAGTATTTGCTCCAAAGCGTTCAATGTCTTTTAAACGAGCTAATTTTCCAACAGTTTCAAGTTGGGTAATTGTAAGTTCAAGCAATGAACCTGCATGACGTTGTTTAGGCTTTAGACGAGTAATAAATTTTTTGCTTCCTTCGGCAATTTCTTCTAATCCCATGATATAAAGTAATTCATCATAGAAATTTTTATCTAAAGTATTACTATCATTAATAAATGACTGTTTAAGTAAATGTTCAGGGGAGAGAACTTTAAAAAGAGGAATAATGTTGTATTCGTTTTGTTCAATGCGTTGCGCATATTCAGCTAAATTAAAATAAGTATATTCTAATTCATTTTTAATTTCATCGATGTACGGTTTAATGATTTCTTTATAGCAAAAATCTGTTGTATTTCCGACTAATTGCTTAGTTTCAAATTCATGGAATTTTTTAATAAAACGTTTATTTTGTATAAATAGTCTTTCAAATAAACTTGCATCAAAAATAAACCAATCTAAAACATTAGTGATAATTAAATGTTTAAGTTCTAAGTTATTCGCGTTAATTCTTTCGCGTAAGTAATAATAAACTAATTCTTGTAAAGCTTTAGTGTTAAGTTTTTCTTGGCTGACCATTTCTTTATTGGTCAGCGTTTTAATTTCAAAAATAACGGCGACATGGCTATCAGCAGTATTTTCATGATGAATAACTAAATCACACCGCTCTTTAGTATTAATAAAATGTTTCTTGTCATAAAAGGTTTTTTTCAAAAAATCAGATAGTAGATTTTTATGAAACTCTTCTGATTCTGATTTATCCATGTTAGCAAGTAACAATGCTAAATTTTGTTTAAATAGATTTGCATCAGCGCGACAGAGTTTAATTTTAAAGAAAGCTTTATTAATCGCTTGTTTTGGAGTTTTAAGGGTATTTTTTTCAGGAGACATTTTTAATTTTGATTTTTAGGGTTTTTAATGCGTTAATAACAATAACTAGATAGTTTATTTTCTAGTTTTTAATGCAAACTCAGTGAGTAAAATTTTAAACTAGCTCTGCCAGTCCTTCAAATAAACCTGCTAAGTTTTAAAAACCTAGCAGGTTTGAATAGGCTTAAAAATTAACCCATCTCATGAGCAGCAATTACTCTAACTTCCCATGACACTGTTTATATTTCTTGCCAGAACCGCAAGGACAAGGCTCATTACGTCCTACTTTGCGCTCGGGGCGGGTGTATGGGGTTTTCGTTTCTTCGCGTGTACCTTCGGCGGGGGGATTCACTTCAACCCCATCATTTGCCAAGGCTTCGCGTAAACCTTCCCAGTTTGCGTGACGGAATTGTAACGCCTTCGCTTCGGCTTCGGCTTGTAAACGGCGTTGCTCTTCAATCGCTTGCACGTCTTCTTCTGCTTGAACTT
>CAZKST010000338.1:0-1124 GCA_964555395.1 uncultured Thiotrichaceae bacterium
TATCACATAGGCTTTATCTAGTGTTGGAAAATTTTAAACAAACAATTAAAGAAATTGTTCAATCTTTTTCTGAATGGGAAAGTAAAGACAGTTTAAATGAAGCGCAAACGCAGCAAGTCATTATTTTACGTTTATTAGCAGCGTTGGGTTATGATATTTGGAATCCTTTTGAAGTCGCGGCGCAGCAGCAAATTAAAGGTTCAATTCCAGATATTACTGTTTATTGCAAAGCTATACGGTTGTTTATTATTGAAATTAAAGTGTTTGCTAAGAAATTGACTGAGCAGGATTATAAACAAGCAGTTAATTATGTGAATCCTATCGGTTTGCGGTGGGCAATTGTAACTAATGGCATGGAGTGGCATTTTTTAGATAATCTTAAACAAGCTGATTCTAAAGAAAAATGTGCTTTAATTTTAAATTTGAAAAATCAAATGGATGCAGTGCATTTATTTGAGTTGTTAAATAAAGATTTGTGGGAAAATACGCAAAATATTGAAAGTGAAATTGCACAGTTAATTGAGTTTATTAAGTTAAAAACTGTTGTTGAAAGTTATAAAAATTTCTATCAAATTAATGAGCCTGCTTTAGCATTGTTAATTCAGAATCAATTAAATACTGAGCAGCAAAAAATTGCACGTCATTATCATCAAGCTTTGTTAACGTGGTTTCTTGGAGAAGATAAAGCAATTTCTACGGTTAATTTAAAAGTAGATGAGCCTGAAACTTTTGTAGCAGAAATTAAGCAAGATTTATTAATTGAGCCTGTTGTGAGTACAACGACTGAAAGACGGATGTTAGAAGAATTTTTAGAGCAATTGTATGATAAGTTGATTAATATAAAACAACGTCCTGATAAAAATGCTTCTTTATTAAGTTTCTTGAATTATGAGTTGTCTATTTCGTGGAGAAATTTTTATATTTGTTTGGCAGAAACGTGTATTGCTTTTAATTATGAAAATTTTTTAGAAACTAAAGAAACTAATTCAGGTAAAACAAAACACTACTTGCTGAGTAATGGTAAATGGCTGATGGTGAATTTATCACAAGTAGAATTGCAGAAAAAGATTGTGCGTTTACTGGAAAAATTAGAGATTCCAGAAAAGACTTTTAAATTGGTTTAT
>CAZKST010000338.1:1224-2808 GCA_964555395.1 uncultured Thiotrichaceae bacterium
ACAAGCAATTTAAACCCATTCCCGCACTTTCAAAAACTCTTCATATAAGCGCGCTTCTTCTGAACCCGCTTCAGGTTGCCAGTTATATCGCCATTTCACCAGCGGCGGCAGCGACATTAAAATCGATTCTGTACGCCCGCCTGTTTGTAAGCCGAATAATGTGCCTCGGTCATAGACTAAGTTAAATTCTACATATCGCCCGCGCCGATATAATTGAAAATCGCGTTGTTTTTCTGTGTATTCTAAGTTTTTACGGCGTTGCACAATGGGCAAATAGGCGGGCAAATAGTGATTGCCAACGCTTTGCATAAAATTAAAACAGCGTTCAAAACCGCCTTCGTTTAAATCATCAAAAAATAATCCGCCCACGCCGCGTGGTTCGTTGCGATGTTTGAGGAAAAAATAGCGGTCGCACCATGCTTTATAAGTGGGATAAGCGGACTCGCCAAACGGTTCACATGCTTGTTTTGCGACTTGATGCCAGTGAATCACGTCTTCAGTAAATCCGTAGTAGGGCGTTAAATCAAAACCGCCGCCAAACCACCAAATAGGCTCTGCATTGGCTTTTTCTGCAATAAAAAAGCGTACATTGGCGTGAGACGTGGGCACATAGGGATTATGCGGATGTAAAACGAGTGAAACGCCCATTGCTTGAAAACTGCGTCCTGCCAATTCGGGACGGTGGGCAGTTGCGGAAGCGGGCATATTTTCGCCATACACATGAGAAAAATTAATGCCTGCTTGTTCAAAAACGTGTCCATCAGTCAATACCCGCGACCGCCCGCCGCCGCCTTGTTCGCGTGTCCATTGTTCTTGGAAAAATTGCGCGCCGCCGTCTTCCTTTTCAATTGCGTGACTAATCTGGTCTTGTAAATTGAGCAAATAATGTTTAACTGTATCAATCATGATGAACTTTCTCAAAGAGGCAATATGAAACCGAATCATCGCACGGTGCGGCGGCAAACAGTGCAACAAGTACGCGATATTTTAGCAAAACAGCCCGTATTTTTAGATACGGAAACCAGCGGAATTAGTGAAGCGGCTGAAGTGATTGAAATTGCGGTGCTTGACCATCAGGGCGCGCCGTTACTCAATACTTTGTTAAAACCGTTGTCACCGATTCCTTATGAAGTACAGGAAATTCATGGTATTACTAACAGCAGTGTGCAGGATGCGCCACAATTACCTGAGATTTGGACAGCATTAAATCATATTTTGAGCTCGCGGTGTGTAGTGATTTATAACGCGGCTTTTGATTTGCGTTTATTGGCGCAATCTGCCAAAAAATATGGCTTATTTCCGCAGCAACCGCCTGAAGTGCATTGTGCTATGGTGTTGTATGCGAATTATCATGGCGATTGGAGTGAGGATTATGAGGGTTATTTGTGGCAGCGGTTGGGCGATGCTGCAAAGCAATGTCGGGTGAAATTGGATAATTTGCAGTTACATCGTGCTGCAAGTGATTGTGAAGTAACGCGGCACGTTATGGCGTACATGGCAAAAGAGCGTCGGCGGAAAAAACGGGAAATAAAAGATTTAGTGTAAACGTATTTTTTTAATACCGCCCACTAAAATGAGTGTATG
>CAZKST010000339.1:0-2790 GCA_964555395.1 uncultured Thiotrichaceae bacterium
TTATGAAACATCAGCCGATTTTACCCTATTTTCATTTATCTTTAGGAATCACACTGTTATATCTGTCTTTGCTATTACTTTTACCGTTAGCAGCATTATCAGTAAAAGCTTTAGTAGGCGATTATCAACATGCGTGGGCAATTTTAACTTCTAAACGAACTTTAGCCGCATATTGGCTGAGTTTATACACCTCCTTTATTGCTGCGGTGATTAATACCGTTTTTGGTTTATTAGTCGCGTGGGTCTTGGTGCGTTATCGTTTTTTTGGGCGCAGCTTATGCGACGCATTGATTGATTTACCTTTTGCTTTGCCGACCGCCGTTGCAGGGATTGCTTTAACTGCCTTGTACACGCCCAGCGGTTGGATTGGGCAATGGTTTGATGCTATTGGAATTCAAATCGCTTACACGCCACTTGGGGTTATGATTGCTTTAATTTTCATCGGATTACCTTTCGTTGTTCGCACGGTACAACCCGTTTTAGAAGATTTAGAAGCTGAAATCGAAGAAGCGGCGGCGAGTTTAGGCGCAACGCCTGCGCAAATTTTTTGGCGAGTGATTTTGCCCTATTTAACGCCCGCGCTTTTAACTGGTTTTGCTTTGGCATTTGCCCGCGCCTTGGGTGAATATGGTTCAGTGATTTTTATCGCAGGGAATTTGCCGATGACTTCAGAAATTGCCCCGCTGTTAATTATGAACAAATTGGAGCAATACGACTATCACGGCGCGGCGGTGATTGCCTTCGGTATGTTATTAATGTCATTTATTATGTTATTTATTATCAATGGATTACAAGGATGGGGCAAACGTGAATAATACCACTACCCTTGAGGTTACACTCGATACCCCAGTCGCTCGTCCCGCGACGCGCAAAAGTATTGTACCTGCTATTTTAATTGGCTTAGCTTTGCTGTATTTGGGCGTAGTACTGGTTTTACCGCTGATTGCCGTTTTTTATCAAGCCCTTTCAGGCGGTGTTGCACTATATTTCAAGGCTTTAGTTGAACCTGAAGCCCTGCACGCAATTTATTTAACGCTGGTTGTTACCGCAATTACTGTCCCGCTAAACGCCGTTTTCGGTGTCATGGCAGCATGGGCAATTACTAAATTCTACTTTCGGGGTCGGCACTTACTGGTCACGATGATAGATTTACCCTTTAGTATTTCGCCCGTCGTGGCGGGTTTAATGTTTGTTTTAGTTTATGGCGTACACGGCTGGTTAGGCG
Organism: uncultured Thiotrichaceae bacterium; assembly: GCA_964555395.1. Classification (GTDB taxonomy): domain Bacteria; phylum Pseudomonadota; class Gammaproteobacteria; order Beggiatoales; family Beggiatoaceae; genus CAZKST01. The sequence continues at coordinate 1,226 of CAZKST010000339.1, forward strand.
GCTGGTTAGAAAGCTGGGGGATTAAAGTGATTTTCACCAGTTTGGGGATTACTTTAGTCACCATGTTTATTACCCTCCCTTTTATTGCTCGCGAATTATTGCCGCTGATGCAAGAACAAGGACGCGATGCTGAAGAAGCCGCCGTTTCTTTGGGGGCACGCGGTTGGCAAGTGTTTTGGTATGTGACGTTACCCAATATTAAATGGGCATTGTTATATGGCGTGATTTTATGTAATGCCCGTGCGATGGGCGAATTCGGCGCAGTGTCGGTGGTTTCCGGACATATTCGCGGCTCAACCAACACCTTGCCGCTGCATATCGAAATTTTACACAACGAATTTCAATTTACGGCAGCTTTTGCCGTCGCTTCTCTTTTAACTTTATTAGCGGTCGTTACTTTAGTGTTAAAACGTCTCGTCGCAGGACATCATCATGAGCATCAACGTAGAAAACATCCATAAAAAATTTGGCGAATTTAACGCCTTAAATGACATCAATTTATCGGTAGAAAGCGGTGAATTACTGGCTTTGTTGGGTCCTTCTGGTTCAGGCAAAACGACCTTATTGCGCATTATTGCGGGTTTAGAATATCCCGATAGCGGACATGTATTTTTTAATGGTGAAGACACCACTTACAAACATGTGCGCGAGCGGCAAGTAGGCTTTGTATTTCAACATTATGCCTTATTCCGCCATTTAACGGTGTTTGAAAATGTCGCGTTTGGTTTACGGATTAAACCACGCGCACAACGTCCCACCGAAGCGGAAATTCAGAAAAAAGTTAAAGAAATGCTGGACATGGTGCAATTAGGTTGGTTAGCAGACCGCTACCCACCGCAATTATCAGGCGGACAACGTCAACGGATTGCCTTAGCCCGCGCCTTGATTATTGAGCCTAAAGTGTTGTTATTAGATGAGCCTTTTGGTGCATTGGATGCCCAAGTGCGTAAAGAATTGCGCCGCTGGTTGCGCCGTTTACATGATGATTTACACGTTACCAGTGTTTTTGTGACGCATGACCAAGAAGAAGCGTTAGAAGTAGCTGACCGCGTTGTCGTAATGAATCACGGCAAAATTGAACAAATTGGCAGTCCAGAAACTATTTATGACACGCCCGCAACGCCTTTTGTGTATCAATTTTTTGGCAGCGTGAATTTATTCCGTGGGCGGATTAATGGCAATGTTGCCGAAGTGGGCGATGTGCGTTTTCCCGTCATGGCAAATGTAGATTCCGCCTCGCAAGCACATATTTATGTGCGTAGCCATGATTTTGAGTTGAATTCTGTTAACAATGCCCCAACTACTCCTATTTCAACAGCAGAAAACTTTACCGCTACCGTATCACACATCAACGTGATTGGTTATAACGTGCATTTATTGTTAGAAGTCCCTAATCAACCTTCATTATTAGAAGTTGAAATTCCCAAAGAGCGTTATAAACAATTGCAACTCAGTTTAGGCAGTCAGGTTTCCTTGCGTCCTAAATTGGCGGGGGCGTTTGTTTAGTTGTAAATAAGGTAGCGTTTAAGTTTTGCTTAAAAACTAAATTCGGTTAATGATAAATA
>CAZKST010000340.1:0-2765 GCA_964555395.1 uncultured Thiotrichaceae bacterium
TGTAATTATAATAAAGTTGAATAGTTTACTCGGAAAAATCCTTAAAATAACATTAACCATGTAAAAAATTATTTTATAAATTTCATGCTTTTAACTTGTTTCTTTCAACATGATTGCTAGCAATTCGCTGTTTGCTGATTTGCCGCCGCCGACAATTTTAAATGTCGCCCTTGATGTTCCGCTTGCTCAGCACTTTGATTATTTTCCACCCGTTACGGCGGATTTAAGCGAAATTCAAATAGGAATGCGGGTTTTAGTCCCATTTAGACAAAAAACCTTGATTGGGATTATTATCAATATCGCGCAACATTCTGATATTGCAACTACTAAATTAAAAACTGCATTGGCGATTTTAGATAATCAGCCGCTAATTTCTAAAGAATTTTTAGACTTGTTACAATGGGCAAGTCGTTATTATCATCATCCTTTAGGCGAAGTTATCGCCACCGCTTTACCTAATCTTACCCTTAAAAATCAACAACTCCCCGAATTTTTCCCCAGTCATGGACTTTGGCGCATTACAGCACAAGGTGCGCAAATCGCTGTGGACAGTTTGAAAAAAAATCAAAAACGCCAAGCGCAAATTTTAGCGTTATTACAACAACATCCACATGGCGTTGATGAAACCAGCCTTGCATTAACGGTGGAAAAACCGCGTGTAACTTTGTTGGCGTTGTATAAAAAAGGCTGGGCAACTTCGCAAGCAACCAGCACGGAAAGCCAAGACTCACCGCATCAACTCAACGCCGACCAACGTCATGCACTGCAACAGATTATTGCAGCAAGTGCGCAATTTTACCCGTGTTTATTGGAAGGCGTGACGGGCAGCGGTAAAACTGAAGTGTATTTGCAAGTGATTGAACACATTTTGCAACAGCACAAACAGGCGTTGGTTTTAGTGCCAGAAATCAATTTAACCCCGCAAACAGTTAAACGCTTTAGACAACGTTTTGCTGTGCCGATTGCAGTGCAACATTCGGCTTTATCAGAAAAAGAGCGGTGGCAAACGTGGTACGCAGCGCAACAGGGACAAGTGGCGATTGTTATCGGCACGCGGTCAAGTGTATGGACTCCGCTGCCAAATTTGGGCGTGATTATTATTGATGAAGAGCATGATGGCGCATATAAACAACAAGACCATTTTCGCTATTCTGCGCGTGATATTGCCATTTTGCGCGGGCAACGGGCAAAAATTCCCGTAATTTTAGGCACGGCAACGCCTGCTTTAGAAACTTTTTATAATGCGTTGCAACAACGTTATCATCATCTGCGTTTGCCTGAACGGGCGGGCACAGCATTATTGCCACAATTTCAAATCGTTGACATGCGCAATCAACCGCGTGGCACGCGTCTTTCACCGCCGTTAATTCAAGCCATTCAGCACCATTTACAACGTCAGCAGCAAGTATTGATTTTTATCAATCGGCGCGGTTATGCGCCTGCGGTGATGTGTTATCAATGCGGTTGGGTGGCGCGCTGTTTTCATTGCGATGCCAATTTAACGTTGCATCATCTTGCTGAAAATGCACAGAAACGCTCAAAGCTTTGGTGTCATCATTGCGGTGCACAACAGCCTTTGCCTGCGCGTTGTCCGCATTGTCAAGCGGAAGATTTGCATCCGATTGGACAAGGGACGGAGCGCATTGAGGAGCAATTGCAAGGTCTGTTTCCTGAAGCGCGGATTTTGCGAATTGATAGTGACACGACTGCGCATAAACACGCGATGCACACGCTATTGCAGCAGATTCACGCGGGGGAAGTCGATATTTTGGTCGGCACGCAAATGTTGGCAAAAGGGCATCATTTTCCGCAAGTTACATTAGTCGGCATTATTAATTTAGATGATGGTTTATATAGCTCGGATTTTCGCGCAACGGAGCGCATGGCACAAATGCTGTTGCAAGTGGCGGGGCGGGCGGGGCGCGGGGAATTGGCGGGGCATGTGTTGATTCAAACTTATCATCCACAGCACCCGCATTTACAAATTTTGTTGCAAAGTGGTTATGATGCGTTTGCGCGGGCGGCGTTGCAGGAGCGACAACTTGCGGATTTACCGCCATTTAGGCGTATTGCTTTGTTGCGAGCAGAGGCGCATCACGCGGCGCAAGCGCAGGCTTTTTTAGAACAGGCAGAAATTCACGCGCAGCAGTTGCAGTGTGATGAAATTTTGCTGTGGGGAATTGCGCCCGCGCCGATGGAAAAGTGTGGTGATTGGTTTCGGTATCAGTTAATTGTGCAGAGCAATACACACAAGGCTTTGCATCATTTTATTCAGCAGTGGTTACCTCAGTTAAAACAGTTGGGTAGTCATCAGGTGCGCTGGTCATTGGATATTGACCCGATGGATATGATGTGAGGTTTGCTGGGTTAGTTTGGGCAGTTTAATTTGGCTATTTCGTGTTTTATTGCCTCTTTTACTCTATCCGTTTGAGCAGTTTGTAAAGCCTCTCTAAATATAGTACATGCTTCTAATGTTTGCCTTTCTCCAGAGTGAATTAAACCCTTGATAGCTAAACTGCTAGCTAAATCATCGCCAAATACAGCAGGTGTAGTTGCAAAGAATTGTTGCCTAATATTAATAGCCTCATCAATTAAAGACATAGCTGTTTTAAAGTCATTCGTCGAGAGGCACAATAAAGCAAAGTTATTGAGAGAAGTAGCGACATAAGGGAGAAAGACTTGCGGGTTGCTTTGGGCGAGGTCTCTATAAATCTTCAAAGCCTCCCGATAGCCTTGCTCTGCTTCCTCTCTGCGCGCAGGGTCAT
>CAZKST010000341.1:0-2764 GCA_964555395.1 uncultured Thiotrichaceae bacterium
TGAGTAACTTCTAAAATTTATTGCAAAATATTTATATTATTGGCTACGGTCGCTTATTCATTCTCTTTTAGCCTATCTCGCGCTTTATCGCTAAACTTGCGCGGCGTTATCTATCCGTAGTCAGCTAAAATTTTCCCCCTTGGAGATTCACAATGCACACCATGAGTTTAACCAATAAAACCTTTGATGAAATTCAAATTGGTGATACTGCTAGTTTAACCAAAACCTTAACTTTTGAAGATATTAACTTATTTGCTCTCGCTTCGGGCGATATTAATCCTACCCATACAGATATGGAATTTGCTATGCACGCCCAAGACGGCAAAGTGCGCGGGCATAGTATGTGGCACGGGGCATTAATTTCTAATATTTTAGGTACAAAAATTCCAGGTCCCGGCACGATTTACCGTCGGCAAGATTTAACTTTCTTACGCACATTATTATTGGGCGACATTATCACGGTAACAGTTACCGTTACCCAAAAAATTGCTGAACAACATGTTGTTATTTTTGATTGCCAATCTAAAGACATCACAGGGCATTTAGTGTGTCAAGGGACAGCAGAAGTTTATGCACCTGTTGAAAAAATTATTCGTGAAGTCACTGATTTACCTGAAATGCAAGTTAATAATCCAGGCACGCAGTTACAACGTTTAATTAAAATGACTGAAAATTACGAACCCATTCGGATGGCAGTTGTGCATCCTGTTGACCGTAATTCTTTATTAGGTGCAATTGATGCGTGTCGCGCCCGTTTAATTATTCCTGTGTTATTTGGACCTCGCGATAAAATTTTAGCGATAGCGGAACAAGAAGGCGTGGATTTAAATACTTATGAAATCATCAACACTGAACACAGCCACGAAGCGGCAGAAAAAGCCGTGTTAATGGCGCGCAATGGTGAAGTGGACGCGATTATGAAAGGCAGCTTGCACACGGATGAATTAATGGGTGCGGCGGTGCGGCAAATTCGCACTTCACGGCGGATTAGTCACGTTTTCGTGATTGACGTGCCTACTTATCCCCGTCCTTTATTTGTAACGGATGCTGCGATTAACATTGCACCAACATTAGAAGAAAAAGTTGACATTATTCAGAATGCGATTGATTTAGCTCATGCTTTAGATGTAAAACAACCTCGCGTTGCGATTTTATCTGCGGTTGAAATGGTCAATGCAAAAATGGTTTCTACGCTGGACGCTGCTGCATTATGCAAAATGGCAGACCGTGGACAAATCAAAGGCGGGCTTGTGGATGGACCTTTAGCATTTGATAATGCAGTTTCAGAAGAAGCGGCAAAAATTAAAGGAATTCACTCGCCTGTTGCAGGAAAAGCGGATATTTTAGTTGCGCCCGATTTAGAAGCCGGCAACATGGTTGCAAAACAATTAGAATACATGGCAGAAGCTCAAACTGCGGGTATCGTCTTGGGTGCGCGTGTACCGATGGCGTTAACCAGTCGTGCAGATTCTGTATTAAGTCGAATGGCATCTTGCGCTTTAGCGTTATTATTAGTGCGCAATAAGAACAAGTAAAACACTTTCAATACAGGATAAATGCTTATGAATCAAGCTATTTTAGTGATTAATGCCGGTTCTTCTAGTATTAAATTTTCCGTATTTGCATACGATAATTCTCTTTCTAATGCGCCTTTGCATTTAATTTATCGCGGTGGGATTTCGGGTGTTGGTACACATGCCCGCTTTGAAGCCAAAAATGCGCAAGGTGAGTTATTAACTACCCAAGATTTAGGGACAGCCAGTCATGAACAGGCTTTTACCGCTTTATTAGATTGGTTAGAAGCGCATAATGAAGGGATTGAATTAGTTGCAATTGGGCATCGGGTTGTACATGGCGGCACTGAATTTACTACACCCGTCAAAATTGACGATACTGTATTAGCAGAATTAGAAAAACTCGTCCCACTCGCGCCTTTACATCAACCACATAATTTATCGCCCGTCAAAGTGCTGAATAAATTAAAAGCAGGTTTGCCACAAGTTACTTGTTTTGATACTGCGTTTCATGCTTCACAACCTGCAATTGCTTGTCAATTCGCCATTCCGCGTGAATATACAGCGCAAGGTATTCGCCGCTATGGTTTTCATGGTTTATCTTATGAATACATTGTACGGCAATTACCTAAAATCGCAGGCAATTTACCCTCTCGCGTAGTAGTGTGTCATTTAGGCAATGGCTCAAGTATGGCAGCGATTAAAGACGGTAAAAGTATTGCAACCACTATGGGTTTCACAGCGTTAGACGGTTTACCCATGGGCACACGCAGCGGCACAATTGACGCAGGCGTATTGTTGCATTGGTTGAACAGCGGCATGAGTCCTAAAGACATTCATACCACTTTATATAATAAATCTGGCTTGTTAGGTGTATCAGGTATTAGCAACGACATGGCGGATTTAATTGCTAGTGGTACACCTGAAGCGAAAGAAGCGATTGATTTATTTATTTATCGTATTAGTCGTGAAGTGGGTTCATTGTCCGCCGCATTGGGCGGTATTGACGCATTAGTATTTACTGCGGGGATTGGTGAACATGCGAGTGTTGTCCGCGAAGGCGTTTGCCGTTTAAGCAGTTGGGTGGGTTTAGAATTGGATGAAGCAGCAAATAATGCGGGACACACGCGCATTAGTACGCCCAATAGTCGCGTCTCTGCTTGGATTATTCCCACTAATGAAGAGTTGATGATTGCACAACATACTTATCGTTTGTTGAATTGATTTGTTTGCATAGCGTATTGGTAGGG
>CAZKST010000342.1:0-2757 GCA_964555395.1 uncultured Thiotrichaceae bacterium
TGATGGGCTTCCTATTGTCAGCCCATCCTACTCGTTTTTTTTATTCAACGGCGTAACTTCTAATTATGTTAATCAAGAAAATTATGTGAATTAAGGTTCAGACAAAACGGTGGAATACGCTTTGCTATTCCACCCTACATTTGTGCTTAACTTAATGGCAGTGACGCGGAAGCGTGAGAACGAGAGAATCGTGCGAATTGCGGTTCAGATAAAAGTGAACTGCGTAATTTCTAATTTTATCTCACAAGTTTTAAGGAAAAATACATGGTCAAGCATTGGTTAGGATTAGGGGTAGGGAGCATTGCATTAATTGCAAGCAGTTTAAATTTTGCCGCAGACACTGCGTTAAACAAAGATGCCATCGTTGCAACGCATAACAAAGCCCGTGCAGAAGTAGGAGTGGCGGCAATGAAATGGTCTGATGCTTTACAGCAAAAAGCAGAAGCATGGGCGGCTGAATTGAAAAACAGCAATAATTGTTCAATGAAACATAGCGGACCGGGTGAAAATTTATTTTGGGCAAGTGCAACCAAAAGCGCGACCAGCAAAGATGCCAAGGGTAATTGGATTTGGCAAGAAAGCGTGCAAAATGTCAGTGAAGAAATGGCAGTCAATAGTTGGGTAAGCGAGAAGCAATGGTACAACTACGCGGATAACACTTGTAACGCACCCGCTGGTAAAGCCTGTGGACATTACACACAAGTTGTTTGGAAAAACTCAACCGAAGTAGGTTGTGGGAAAGCCATTTGTGATAATAAAACCCAAGTATGGGTATGTAACTATTCCCCCGCTGGCAATATTGTTGGGCAAAAACCCTATTAATTTGCATGAGGTCTGCCAGTCCTTTCGAGGACTGGCAGACCTTTGAATCCGTTCAAATAAACCTGCTAGGTTTTAAAAACCTAGCAGGTTTTTGTTTTCAAACTTAAGTCGCTGGCGTTGGTGGCAATTGTGTAAATACAATCACCACACGCAAACCAGGTTCATTACTTTCTAAACGCAATTCACCGTGGTGAAAACGCACAATTGCCGCGACTAAACTTAAACCTAAACCATTACCCACCGTGCTACGGCTTCGCTCTAAACGATAAAACCGTTGCAATACTTTATCGCGTTCATCTTCAGGAATGCCCGCGCCATCATCAGCAACCACTAAATGGATTTCATTATTTTCACGGCGTGCTGATACCGAAATTAAACCCCGTTCTGGCGTGTATTTAATCGCGTTATCCAACAAATTAGCCAGCACTTGGAATAACATATCGCGCTCGCCAAAAATCTCTAAACCATCCGACAATTTGCAGGTTAACCGCTGATGTTTTTCTTGCGCAATTACCTCGTATAATTCCACCGCATCTTGCACCATCATTTTCAAATCAATAGGATGCGTATTTTGTGAATTTAACACTAAACTACCAGACTCAAGGCGCGTAATCCGCAATAACGCATTGAAAGTGGACAATAATTGCTCAACTTCCTGAATCGCCTGCTCTAATAAAGCATTATCCAAATAAGCAGGATATTCATTTGATTTACTGCGCATTTGCTCCAAACGCTGCCGCAAACGGGTTAATGGCGTGCGCAAATCATGCGCGATATTATCCGTAACATGGCGAATGCCTTCCATTAAATGCACAATTTGGTCAAGCATCAAATTCAAATTATCGGCTAACTGGTCAAAATCATCGCCTGTCCCGCGTGTAGGAATCCGCCGCGACAAATCGCCCGTCATAATTTCGCGGCTGGTTTGGTTAATACTTTCTAATCGCCGCGCAATACTCCATGTCATCATCATGCCGCCGACCAACGCTAACGCGAGGGTAATCATAAAACCACCGATAAAAGCACGAATAATAATACTTTTAGTCGCATGTAATTCATACATGTTACGCCCAACCAACAAATGCAAACCGCCGATTAAACTAAAATATTGAGCCCGCGCTTCGTATGATTTCCCATTTTGTAATTTCACCTCAAAATTTAACCATTCTCCTTGCTTTAACGGATTTTCGCCGATAGCTTCTTTAGGAAAACGGTTTAAATTACCTGCTAATGCCGTGTAATCAGGCATAGCGAAAAAATACACAGAATTATCTGCATTTTTAGAACGTTCCTGAATCACGTTCATCAAACCATTTAATCCCCGTTGACGATATTGCTCATCTAAACCTTGAATTTCAGCTTCAATTGTTGCATCCGTTTGTTGCGCCATATAACCAACAGTTGCCCAATAAATAAAACTGAACAACAGCAAAACCGACCCGCCGAATAACAACATATAAATCAAGGCAAGTCTAAAAGTAGATGTACGCAAGAGAGTTTTTAATTTCATAGCGAAAAGAGATTATTGTTTTTGAGCAAAAGGATTTTTTTCATTATCAATGTAGATTAATCTTAATAGGGATGGAAATTAATCACAAATTGAATTATTTGAGTGTCTATATAAATTGTCAGGCTATTATGCGCTTATGGGGGAAATGATGAAAGTAGAAAGCATTATTGCGATTTTTGGAGTACTTGCAATTGTAATCTCATACATTTTGTTACTGATTGCATTTACCGTATTGGAAGAGTCAAAAACTTTTTATGTTATCTCTGCTTTTGGCGGAATTGTGATTGGGACGGTGTTATTGGGGCTTTCCAAGATGATTATTCATCAAGAAGAATTAGTAAAGCAGCTTGACGCATTGAACAAATTAACACGTTTACAAGTCAAAGCATTGACAGAATTATCTGCTGCTAAAAATCCTAAAGCGG
>CAZKST010000343.1:0-2755 GCA_964555395.1 uncultured Thiotrichaceae bacterium
GCCGTGCATTTATTCCCAGCATTGGAATTGGCGGAGTTGAAATAAACATAGAATTTAAAACAAGATTTTCAAGGAGAAAGAATGGCGACGTGGCATCCTGTTCAATATTTACAATTTTCTTCTGAGCGGTTGCGTCCTGCATTGGATTTGCTCGGGCGCATTCCTTTAACAACGGCGAGCAAAATTGCGGATGTCGGTTGTGGTACTGGAATCGTTATTCCTTATTTGAGGCAACGATGGCAAGATGCGCAGATTATCGGCGTGGACAGCTCGCCCGATATGCTGGCGACGGCGCAACAATCGCTAAAAGATGAACAAATTCATTGGCAATTAGCGGATATTGCGCAATGGCAGTCGACTGATGCGCCGTTTGATTTGCTGTTTTCTAATGCTGCACTGCACTGGTTGCCCAATCATGCGCAATTATTGCCGCTTTTATTGACACATTTGGCTGTAAATGGCGTTTTTGCAATGCAAGTACCGAATAATTTTGCTTTTCCTACGCATACCAGTTTATTTGAGCTTGCAAAACAAGATTTTTGGCAAAGGTATTTAACAGCGTATTTACCGCCCCCCACTTCGGTATTAACTCCTCAAGAATATTATAATTTATTATCACCGCTCTGTCAGTCTGTGGAAATCTGGCAAACGACTTATTACCACGCTTTGACAGGAGAACAGCCTGTTTTTGAATGGATAAAAGGCAGTTGGTTACGCCCTATTTTGGATATTTTGCCGCCTGAATTGCATCAACGCTTTGCCGCAGACTATAGTCAACTATTAGCAAAAGCCTATCCAAAGGACACACAAGGTAAAACTTTACTGCCTTTTACCCGTTTATTTTGCATTGCAATAAAATAACGCGGATTATTACCGCTTATTGATTGTCGTTATGCTGTTTTGCGGTATAATGGGCGAGATTATGAAGATGCTGACCAACTCAACAGCGTTAACTCTCGCTAACACTTTTCACTCGCGCATGATTTGTAGGAGTACACATGGCTACTGAGCAAACCCCACCAAACAATCCACAAGATATTTTTCAAACTTTCATTAAGAAAAATGATGAATTCTGGCAAAGTTTCGCTGCCGCCCAAGGGCAAGAAATGATGAAAGAATTCAACAAAGCATGGAGCGCATGGACAACCAAATCGCTCGAAAATCCCAAGGCATGGATGGAATTGATAAACCATTATCAAAAAGAACAAATCAACTTGTGGATGAAGATGTTAGGGGTAAAAGGTGCGACCGATACTTTAGCCGACCCAAGCGACCGCCGTTTCTCCGCTAAAGAGTGGCAAGAAAATCCTGTATTCGATTACTTGAAACAATCGTATTTAGTGGCTTCTAAAATGTTGACAGATGCTGCTGATAACACCAATTTAGACGAAGAAAATCAAAAGAAATTAAAGTTTTATACTCGTTATTTTATTGATGCAATGTCCCCCACTAACTTTGCGGCAACTAATCCTGAAGTTATTCGTCAAGCAATTGAAAGTAAAGGACAAAGCTTAATTGAAGGTTTAAAAAATCTGCTCGCTGATATGGAAAAAGGGCGGATTAGCATGACCAATGAAGCGGCTTTCCAAGTTGGCAAAAATTTAGCAACCACTAAAGGCGCGGTCGTTTTTGAAAATGAATTAATTCAATTAATTCAATACAGTCCAACAACTGAAAATGTTAACAGCATTCCTGTCGTTATCGTGCCTCCTTGCATTAACAAGTTCTATATTTTAGACCTGCAAGAAAGTAATTCTTTTGTTAAATTCTGTGTTGACCAAGGTAACACCGTCTTTTTAATTTCTTGGATTAATCCTGAATCCACACATAGTGAATATAGTTGGGATGATTACATCAGCTTAGGCGTATTAAAAGCGTTTGATGCAGTTAAAGAAATTAGCGGTTCTAAGAAAATCAATGCTGTTTCTTGGTGCGTCGGCGGGACAATTTTAGCCAGTGCTTTAGCTGTGTTACATGCACAGAAAAAACAAGCGATGATTAATTCATCTACTTTCTTCACCACAATGTTAGATTTCTCTGACCCAGGTGAAATTAGTGTTTTCATTGATGAAGTGCAAGTTTCTCAACGTGAAGCAATGATTAAACATTCTGGCGTATTGTCTGGTAAAGATTTAGCTTTATCTTTCTCCATGTTACGCGCTAATGATTTGATTTGGTCTTATGTTGTTAATAACTATTTGAAAGGTCAAACGCCTGCGCCATTTGATATTCTCTATTGGAACAGTGACCCAACCAATTTACCTGCAAAAATGTACACTTACTACTTGCGTAACATGTACATGGAAAATAATTTGGTTAAACCTAACAAATTAGTGTTATGTGATTGCCCCATTGATTTAAGCAAAATCAAAACGCCTAGCTATTTCTTATCCACAATTGACGACCATATCGCACCTTGGAAAACGACTTTTATTAACACCAGTTTATTCTCTGGTCCAATTGAATTCGTATTAGGCGCGAGCGGACATATTGCAGGCGTTATCAACCCTGCGAACAAGAACAAGCGTAACTACTGGGTTAATGGTGAAATTGGTAAAGGGGCGGATAACTGGTTAGCCACTGCAACCTCTAAATCAGGCAGCTGGTGGACACATTGGAGCGAATGGTTGAAGAAACAAGGCGGCGAACAAGTTGCTGCTCCTCAAGCATTAGGTAACAAAGATTATCCAGTGGTTGAACCCGCGCCTGGTCGTTATGTTGTAAAACGGATTGGTTAATTTTTAACTAAATTCGG
>CAZKST010000344.1:0-2751 GCA_964555395.1 uncultured Thiotrichaceae bacterium
CACCCTACATTTAAACGGGAGGCATTGTGGAAGAGCAATTATCATGGTTACGGCGTGCCGCGTTATTTGAAAGTTTATCCGATGCTGATTTAATGCCTTTTGCACGGGGTGCGTATAAACAGGAGTATCCTGCGCGCCAATTGTTATTCTCGGCGGGTGATGTGGCACATCATTTTTTTTTGGTGTTACATGGCATGGTGCGCTTGTATCGTTTGACCAATGAGGGTAAAGAGAAAGTCATTGAGTTAATTCGAGCGGGTGAAACTTTTGCAGAAGCAGTGGTATTTTTGCAGCGTCCTTATCCTGTCTATGCGGAAACAGTGGAAGCGAGTCAAATTGTGCGTATTCCGAGCAGTGTGATTTTGCATGAAATTGAACATTGTCCCGCGTTGTCTTTAAAGTTGTTAGCCAGTTTAAGCCGTCGTTTGCATAGTTTTATTGAAGATATTCATGCGCTTAGTTTGGAAAATGCGCAACAGCGGGTCGCGGGTTTTTTGTTGGCGATGGTTGAACAAGAATCAAGCGATTTTCCTGTGAGTAAATCAGTGATTGCTTCGCGTTTGGGCTTGACTCCCGAGTCTTTTTCGCGAGCGTTTGGGCGATTAAAAGCGGCGGGGCTGGTGCTGGAAAATGAGGGACAAATTCAAGTGGTGAATTTGCAGCAGTTGCGTTTATTACGACAGGGAACAGAATGATGGCGAAAATCGCCATCGTTATCGTTTAAACTCTAAAAAGACGTTTTACCATTTCAGGAAATTGTTCTTCTTCCATTTTGCTAAATAAATCAAGCGTATCATAGCTGAGATTGTAATAGTGCACAGTTTGTTCTTGTTGGTCGTAAACGGCAAAATGTGCCCCAGCGCGTTGATTGCGCGGTTGTCCAATGGAACCCGGACACACGAGCGCGTGACTGTAAGGACTCAAGTCAACGTCTTGAATGTCGCGACCATCTATCACTTTGTCCGTGTCTTGCTGTCTGCCATGGACAAGGGTTTGGTGGCTATGTCCATGAAAACACAGTGGGATTTTTTTGCGGGCTAACACATCCAAGTTATCGCTATAAGTCATGTGATAAACATAAGCGTTGAAAAAGGTGGGGTCTATTGGTGCGCCGTGCACCGCTAACCAGTGTTCATGATGCAAGACGGGCGGTAAATTCAGTAACCATTCGCGCTGAGCTTGGCTGACGTGCGGTAAACTCCAATTTAACGCCCATGCAGCACTTTTGGAAAAACCCACATCAAATTTGCCCGTTGCTAAACCGTGGTCATGATTGCCTTTGATGACTGTAAAACCGCTGTCTTGAATGCGTTGAATGCACTCGCTGGGATAAGGACCATAACCGACAATATCGCCTAATACAATGGCATGTTCAATACCTTGTGTTTTTAGAAAATCAAAAACGGTTTCTAGCGCGGTGATATTGCCGTGAATGTCGGCAAGTAACGCTAGATAGCGATTGTTTTCTAAAGGGATAGTTTGTGGTGTTGGTGCAGTTATCACAGCAGGCGCAAGCGGTGCAGATGCTGGCGTATTTGATGGGATGATAGCGGCGGTGGGATTTGTGGTGTTGGTTGGCGCGGCGGTAATACTTGGGATAGAAGTGACTTGACGATTTTCTAAGGCTTGAATAAAGCTAGTTAACGCTATTCGGCGATTTTCAGCAGGGATAAAAACATCCCGCAGTTGTTCTGCTAATACACTAATATATTGAATATCTGCAAAATGTTGGATAATGGCTTGTTGAATATCTTGCCCAAACTGTACCGCTACTTCGCCCTCTAACCATTTGAGCGAGCGGAAATATACGCCAAGCATGTGCGCAAAAGATAAAAACTTATCCCAGCTATAAATATCATCGTCTAAATAATAAATATTTTCTTCAGCATCAATTGCAAAATTAGATAAACCCTCATCTAAGCGGCGTAAATGTTGCGCGGCGGCAAAATATAAATCCACCATTTTATTGAGCAGCGGTAAGCAACGCTCAGGAGAGGCTTCTAATTGATTAAAGACTTCATGCAATGGCATTAAACGGGGACAGATATTGCCAATAATTGGACGCTCATCTGCGGCGGGAAACGCTAAAAACCACGTTTTCTGCGGAGGATGAACCCCATAATTTTGTTCTTTTTCTAAAGTTTGTTTAACCCAGCGTTCTGCATACAATAAATCAAATTGCAATTCTGTACGCAGTTTTAAAACATCATGCTCACTACAATGAATTTTAGTCGTGGGTCTGCCGGTAAACGTTTGCCCATGTTGTAACGTAGTTTGATGATTTTGCAGTAAGGTTTGAACGTGTTGCGCTTGATAGTATTCCTGTCCATCCAGCGAACCAAAAATTTTTATCTGATAAGACACTGAAATTCCTTAAGAATGGCGGTTTTACATAGTAATTTTTGATAATAACTATCTCAACGTTTTACTTAAAAAACACCGATAAAGTATAGGTTAAAAACCTAAGCAAAAACTAAGCAGATTTGTAAAAATACAATTTTTAATGAATAAGACTACAAAAATGCGAGAGAGTTTTGTAGTCTTAAGTAAATAAAATCAAAACTAGCTTAACGCGAGTTCGGCGAGATATTTATTTTTTTCAAAAATTTTAGAAGTTACGCAGTTCACTTTTTATCTCGCTCTCACGCGGGAGCGTCAAAGCCATTAAGTTAAGCAAGCATGGGAATTGTAGGGTGTAGGGTGGAATAGCGTAGCGTATTCCACCACGACGTTCCGCCAAGGCTGGGCAAA
>CAZKST010000345.1:0-2743 GCA_964555395.1 uncultured Thiotrichaceae bacterium
AGGAGGAAATGCAAATGTTGTCTCTTAACTCCCTTTTTTCTTCTGTCGCGAGAGCATTATTAGTCTTGAATTTTGGACTACTATTGTCATTTATGACAGCACCGGTCTCTGCAAATACTATGGAAGATATGTTAACGGCTGTCAACGCTGAACGGGCTCAATATGGTTTGAGTCCTTTAGTGCTTTCTTATAAATTGACGCAAGCCGCCCAAACGCAAGCGGATGATATGGCGTTTAATAAATTTATGAGTCACTATGGTTCAGATGGTTCAAGCCCTTTTGACCGTATGAAACGTGTCGGTTATAACTATAAAACCGCAGGTGAAAACGTTGCCGCAGGGTATGACAGTGTTACTGATGTAATGGTAGGCTGGATGAACAGCGAAGGACACCGCGCTAATATTCTGGATAGCTCATTTACTCAATTAGGCGTGGGTTATCAAAGTGATTCTAACGGTCGCTGGTATTGGGTGCAAACTTTTGGAACACCGTTTAACACGGATAGTAACGATATTATTCCTGTTAATACTTACTATACAAACCCCAATTCATACAGCATGATGCAACAACGCGCTGAAATTTTATTTAACCTGTTAGAATACGATTATCCAGTATTATTTGCGCCAAGTCGTGTTACTGAACAAATGTATGATGATTATGGCGATGTCATTTATTATCGCATTTACGATGAAACTAACAGTGCATTAGCGGTTTATATGGGAGATTTCTACTATTTCTTAGGTGATGAATGGTATAGATACGGCTCTTTAGACGATGTTAATGCTGATTTATGTTATGGTTATTGTTGGTAATTGTACATAACTAACAGACCTGCTAGGTCTTCAAGACCTAGCAGGTCTTTTGTTTTAGCTATTATTTCTCATCAGGCGGAATATTCAACAACCGCAAACACGCCGCCATCACTTTTGCAAAAACAGGGGCGGCAACATGTCCACCGTAATAATCCCCTTCGGGTTCGTCTAACATCACAACTGCCGCTAAACGCGGTTGACTTGCTGGCACAATGCCCGCAAATAATGCACGATGGCGGTCACTATAACCACTTTCTCCATATTTACGCGCTGTTCCCGTTTTTCCTGCAACTCTATAGCCTTCAATCCGCGCCTCTGTGCCCGTACCGCCATCGTCTAACACGGTTTCTAACATGGCTAAAACACTTTTTGCGGTGCTTTCCTGCATAATTTGCACGCCAGTTTGTGGGTTATCAACTCGTAAAAAATTGATAGGAGGTAATTTGCCGCCATTGCCTAAAGCAGCATAAGCCCTTGTTAATTGTAATAACGTGACGTTCATTCCATAACCGAATGCAATCGTTGCATGGTCAACGGGATACCATTGTTGATAATCGCTTAATTTACCGCCAATTTCCCCAACGAAGCCGCTGCCTGTTAATTCTCCAAAACCTAATTTATGTAAAGTGCTCCAGACCCGCTCCGCAGGTAAAGAAGACGTGATTTTTGCCGCGCCAACGTTGCTAGATTTTTGTAACACGGTTGCTAAAGAAATTGAACCATAATTGCGCCCGTCGCGAATGGTATATTTGCCAAACTGCAATGAGCCGGGGCTGGTATTGACAAAACTATTGGCTTTATATTGCCCACTTTCCAATGCCGCGACCACTGCAAACGGTTTCATGGTTGAACCGGGTTCAAAAACATCTGTCACAGCCCGATTGCGATATTGATTAGCAACGCGGTCAGCTAAATTATTGGGGTTATAATCAGGCTGATTAACCATGGCTAACACTTCGCCGCTGTGTACATCTAAAATCACCATAGATGCTGCTTTAGCATTACTCCTACGCGCCGCAGCGGCTAATTCACGGTGTGCAACATATTGCAAACGGCGATCTAAACTAATAGTGATATTCTGCCCTTCTTTGGGCATGGTAATAACGCCTGCTTCGTCGATCATGCGTCCGAAGCGGTCTTGAATAATCTGTTTTGCACCTGCTGCGCCTTTTAATTGCGCTTCAAAAACTGCTTCTAATCCCTCTTGCCCTTCTTCATCTACGTTAGTAAAGCCCACGACATGCGCCGCGACTTGGCTAGTCGGATAATAACGACGATATTCTCGCTGTAAAAATAAACCGACAATATTCATCTTTTTCAATTGCGCGACTAAAGTCGGTGAAAGATGGCGTTTTAAATACACAAATTCTTTTTGGGCGCGGTTTTCCATCAATTGGTTTAATTCAGTCAACGACATTTCCAGCACATTCGCGACGGTTTGCCATTGCTCTTTTGCTTGACTGAATTGTTTAGGATTGACCCAAACCGATTCGACGGCTGTACTGGCGGCAAGCGGTTCACCGTGACGGTCAACAATCATGCCGCGATAAGCGGGCAAGCTGACCGTGCGTACATGGCGCGCATCTCCCTGATTTTGCAAAAAATCCTTATCCATGATTTGCAAATACACCGCCCGCCACAGCAAAATAGCAATGACCAACAGCATAAAAGCTAATAAAAATTGTCGCCGCCCCCAAAACAGCGCGACTTGATGGGCGAGTGAAACATGCCGTTTATTGTCTTTAGTCATTAACGGCAAAAAATTTTTAAGAAAATGATGGGCGTGCTGTTCTGCACGGACTTGGCGGCGCGGGGGTTTGGGGGGCATAGTTAAAACAGTAAGAACAAAAACCAAACTTGTTATTATAGCAAACACACTATAACTGGAGTGCAATAGCTTCAGCTATTGCCAGTGTCTTAACAAGTAAAAT
>CAZKST010000346.1:0-2722 GCA_964555395.1 uncultured Thiotrichaceae bacterium
AAACGATTTAAAAAACATAAATTATTTCAATCTTTTTCAATAATGATATTTTTAGGCGCATTCGCAGGCGCATTCGCAGGCGTAGGCGCAGTCGCAGGCGCAGGAGTAGGCATAGGCGTACTCGCAGGAGTAGGCGCACTCGCACTCACATTCGTACTCGGAGTCACAGACGCAGACGCAGGCGCAGTCGCATTCGCATTCGCAGGCGCAGTCGCAGTCGCAGTTTTAGAAATGATTAAAGTAGGGATGTTATGGTATCAAGCAATTTTGATTGTAATTTTTATTTTTTGTTTTGCATTTATTACCTCTTTCATTGCTTTATTGACAGCGATTTTAATAGATTTAAAAAAAATTACTCTTAAAAGAAAACTTCGTTTCTGGTATCAAACTTGTGTAAATTTAAAATTTGCATCTGAAATCATGGAAAAGCGATTAGGAAAAGAGATGATTGTTTTTTTAGCTGAAACAGATAGCGAAAGAGAACGCGATAAAATAGAGTAGAAACACTACATAAATATTCCTGTCTGAACCTTAACTCACTTAATTTGCATAATTAACTTAATTAAAAAACTAAGGAAATTAAGTGGGTTAAGGTTCAAATCCCCCAACCCAATTCACCACTCCAACAAATCCCAAAATCATCAACAACAGCCACACAGAAAGCCCATAATTTCCCCGTCTAAACTGATACAAATTATCCACAAACACATTCCCCGCCACCACTAACAACACCGCCGCCAAAAATACCCCCAACCAAGACACCCGCACCCATCCAAACCCCATTCCCCACAAAATCCCATCTAACACGCCCGCCGCCGCGACCAATCCCACCAACACCGCCAACGGCACACCATACACAAACCCCAACACCATCCCCAGCACCGACCACACACGCGGACGCGCTGGATGACTCCCACCCATCACCACCAGATAAAAACTTAACAACACCGTCAACGGCAAGGCAAACAGGTTTAAAAACAACCATCCCCAAAATAACCGAACCACCTCAACCGAGCCCATATTGCCCCCAATTCCCCGCTAACTACTCACTCTCCTTCAATTTGCGGGTTAAAGTATTCCGTCCCCAGCCCAACAAGCGCGCCGCCTCTTGCCGTTTTCCATGCGTCTGTTTTAACGCCGCTTGCAACAAAACCCGCTCAAAACGCGGCAATGCCTCACTCAATAAATTCTCCACGCCCGCCTGCAAACGCTGCTCCGCCCATTGCTGCAAATAAGTTTCCCAGCGTAAATGCTCCCCCGCTTCCTCCGCCTCAGTCTCTCCTAAAGCCGTTTCCAAAGATAACCCCATTGCCGCCGTCGGACGTAAATCGGGTGGCAAATCTTCCAAACACACCGCCTGTCCCGCCGCCATCACTGTCAACCAACGGCAAAAATTTTCCAATTGTCGCACATTGCCCATCCAATCCAATTGACACAAATACCGCTCCACCTCAGCATTTAAACTCTTCGCCTCAACCCGTAATTCTTTAGCAACATTCTGTAAAAAATGCCGAATCAACAACGGAATATCTTCCCGCCGTTTACGCAAAGGCGGCAATTGCACCCGTATCACATTTAAACGGTGAAATAAATCTTCTCTAAATTCGCCCTTTTGTACCCGTGCTTCTAAATTCTGATGAGTCGCGGCAATAATCCGTACATCCACTTTTAACGGCGCATATCCGCCGACCCGAAAAAACATCCCATCCGATAACACCCGCAATAAGCGCGTTTGCAATTCCGCAGGCATATCGCCGATTTCATCTAAAAACAATGTGCCGCCATCCGCCTGTTCAAAGCGTCCGCGCCGCTGATTGACCGCGCCCGTAAACGCGCCGCGCTCATGTCCAAACAATTCTGACTCGAGTAAATCACGCGGAATTGCCGCCATGTTCAAGGCAATAAACGGACGGTCAGCGCGGGGACTATGCCGATGCAATGCGCGTGCGACCAATTCTTTGCCCGTGCCCGATTCGCCTGTAATCAACACCGTGATATGCGAACGCGACAGCCGCCCAATCGCTCTAAATACTTCTTGCATTGCCGCAGATGTGCCGATTAACGTCTGCGGTGTAACACTTTCTACTTCAGATTGAACCGTATCAGAAGCCGCCGCCCGCCGTTGTTGGCTGTGATTAATCGCCCGTTGCACCAATTCAACCGCGTAATCCACATCAAACGGCTTTGCCAAATATTCAAACGCCCCCGTTTGAAACGCGGTCACTGTGGTGGCTAAATCCGAAAAGGCGGTAATCATAATGACGGGAATCATTGGATAATGCTGTTGCAAGTGTTCCAGCAGGTTTAAGCCGTCCATACTTGGCATTCGAATATCAGTTACAATCACGCTCGGCAAAGAAGAATGTTGTAATTGGTTTAATGCAAGCTGCGCATTTTCAAAAGTTTTCACCGCAATCTGTGCTTGCTGCAAGGCTTTTTCTAACACCCAGCGAATGGATTTATCGTCATCAATGACCCAAACCCATTCATTATCTGGGCGCGTGTTTAAATGTGTGTCTGTCATGAAAATCAAGAAGATAAGTTAAATCTTTAGCGGTTAAATAGAGATTACGCGGTTTGTCTCGTTGTTTCGTTTCCACGTCAAAACCATTAAATTAAGCGCAAATGTAGGGTGGAATAGCGAAGCGTATTCCACCAAAAAACGCTACAAAATTGTCTGAATTCTGTCACACAATTCACTTAATTTCCTTAATTTTTTCAT
>CAZKST010000347.1:0-2681 GCA_964555395.1 uncultured Thiotrichaceae bacterium
TGAAAGCGGGGGAAAGTTTATTTTAAAATGTCTGAACCACAATTTTCATAATTAACTTAATTTTCCTAAATCGTAGAGTGGAATAGCAAAGCGTATTCCACCGTGAAACGCCACAAAGTCCAAAAAAATAGTAAAAACAAAATTATGAAATACAGTTTGTACCTATTCCACTATGCAGTAGGAGCGCATGATTATTTTCTCTTACCGAGGGAAATTTGTTTTTATCCTGCTTTTGTGGAATGTCGTGGTGGAATACGCTTCACCATTCCACCCTACAATTCTCATGCGCGCTATTTTATCTGAAACTTTATTTATATGAAAAAACGTGATACATCCCTCAAATTTTAACGAATTTTAGATTATCATTATAGTTTCGATAACAAAATTGACTCGACAAAAACGCCTCATTTAGACAAAAATAGCGCGTTTCACTTAAACGCTTTAACCACAGGAATAACTATGGCATCTTTTAGTACAAACGAATTTAAATCTGGTTTAAAAGTGATGTTGGACGGCGACCCCTATTCCATCATTGAAAACGAATGTGTTAAACCGGGTAAAGGACAGGCTTTTAACCGCGTAAAATTACGCAACTTAAAAAGCGGACGGGTCATTGAGCGCACATTCAAATCTGGTGATAGCTTAGAAGGCGCAGACATTGTTGATATGGATATGCAATATTTATACAGCGATGGCGAATATTTCCACTTCATGGTGCATGAAACTTCTGAACAATATGAAGCATCCAAAGAAGCCATGGGCGATGCAACCAAATGGTTAAAAGGACAAGAAGACTGCATCGTTACGTTATACAACAACGTACCGTTAGTGATTACACCGCCTAACTTCGTTATTTTAGCGGTAACTGAAACAGACCCCGGTTTACGCGGTGACACCTCTGGCGGCGGCGGCAAACCAGCCACTTTAGAAACTGGCGCAGTCATTCGCGTGCCTTTATTCATCTCCATTGGTGATATGTTAAAAGTTGACACTCGCACAGGTGAATATTTATCTCGCGCTTAATCCTTGACTAAATGCGATTGGTTTTAAAAAGTGTAGTTAAGTTCTCGCTTTATTTAACACTGCACTTTTTAAACCGCCGTTTGAGTGATTAACCACTGCTGATAATGTTGTTGAAAAACCTGCTCTAACTCATCAATCACTTCCTTACGCTCCCGTCCGTGCATAACATGTTGAGTCATCAAAATAGAAGTTTGATTAAACAACAATTTACGTTCTAGCATTGGATAGGTTTTACTCAGCCGCTTAATCGCAGCAATCACCGATTCTGTTTCAGGACGTGGAATATCAAGCGGTTGACTCGGCACCGACGGCACAGATTTTGTGTTTTGTTGTGCAAGAAATTGAGCAAACGAGAATAAAGTTTGCTGTTCAAACGCGGGTAAATCGCGAAAAATTTGCACTAATTGTTTTTCTAAACTCATCTTTTTTGACTCTTCATCCATATCAATTACTTATCCAATGAAATTGCATCGTAATCTCGCGACGGGGGTTGTTTACGCCCTAGACCAAATTTTTTATCAACACCACTATGCTGACCGTGTGATTGAACGTTTATTAAAATCAAATCCCAGTTGGGGCAGTCGAGACCGCGCTTTTTTAGCCGAAACGGTGTACGACATTGTGCGCTGGTGGCATTTATTATGGACGGTATTGGATAAACAAGCCAATCCACAGCAATTATGGGACGTTTTAGGCTGTTGGTGGGTGTTAAAAGGTGAAACCTTGCCGCCTTGGGCAGAATTTGACAATTTACCCACTGAAGAAATGCTTAAACGCGAGAAACAAGTTAAACAAAATCGCGCAGTGCGTGAATCCATTCCTGATTGGTTAGATGCGATTGGCGCGCAAGAATTGGGTGAGCAATGGGAGGCGACTTTACAAGCGTTAAATCAAGCTGCACCTGTGGTCATTCGAACAAATACTTTAAAAATAAAACCGTTTGAATTAAGCACCATACTGCAACAAAGTTATATTGAAACCACGCCGATTAGTGAAACGGGATTAGTGTTAAAACAGCGGCAAAATATTTTTAAACATCCTGCGTTTAAAGAAGGTTTATTTGAAATTCAAGATGCTGCCTCGCAACAAGTCGCGCAGGCGTTAGATGTACAACCCAGTCAGCGCGTGGTTGATGCCTGTGCAGGCGCGGGTGGGAAAACGCTGCATTTAGCGGCATTAATGCAAAATAAAGGCAAAATTATTGCTTTAGATACAGAAGCGTGGAAATTAGAAGAATTACGCAAACGGGCACGCCGTGCGGGAGCGCAAATTATTGAAACGCGAGTTATTGAAAATCACAAAATTATTAAGCGTTTATATGATTCCGCTGACCGTGTTTTATTAGATGTGCCGTGTTCTGGTTTAGGGGTTTTACGTCGTAATCCAGATACAAAATGGAAATTAAGCGCGGAGCAATTAGCTGATGTTAGGGCTAAACAGCAAGTTTTATTGCAAGATTACAGCAAAATTTGCAAAGTGGGGGGAAAATTAGTTTATGCCACTTGTAGTATTTTGCCTTCTGAAAATCAGCAACAAATCGCGACCTTTTTAGCAGAAAAAGGGGAAAGTTTTAAATTGCTGAATGAGCAAGTGCTTTTACCACAAACGTTTGGGTTTGATGGTTTTTATATTGCGGTGTTGGAGCGCGTGGCTTAAAA
>CAZKST010000348.1:0-2658 GCA_964555395.1 uncultured Thiotrichaceae bacterium
TTTATGATTGTGAGGGTAAAGCTATACAACCTGAGTACACATTTTTATCGACTAAACAGGTTCATATAGGCGGTAAAAATATTGATATTGGGTTTAGTTCTTGTCAGGATGTGAAAAAGGGGAGGTCTTAATTAATGCTGTTAGGTATCGATCGATTATATTAATTTTAAGCAATTTAGCGTACAAATTATGCTTTGCAGCTTCCCAAGCTAATAGCGTGGGTTCGATTCCCATCACCCGCTCCATATCCCTTAACCTACTTACTTGCAAAGCTCCGCTAATTTTGCTAGTGCCTGCCGCTGCGTCTCATTCGATAAATGTGTGTAGCGTTTAACCATCGCTAAAGTTTTGTGTCCTAATATCTCCGCTATCGTTATCGTACTCTCTCCATTCATTGCCAAGTGACTCGCTGCGGTGTGGCGTAAATCGTGAAATCTGAAATTCTTAAGCCCTGCCTTTTTGATTAACTTTTTCCATACTGAAATTGCTAAAAAAAATGGTTTGCCTGTTTTACCCTCAAAAATGTAGGTTGTTGTGGGCGTGATAGCGGTTAATTCTCTTAAAGTCTCCAGCACTTTATCCGCGATGTTTAAAATACGCATGTCGCCGTTCTTGGTGTTGCGCAAAATAATCTTGTCGCCTTGTATGTCTGTCCATCTCAACGTAAGAATCTCACCTTTACGCATTCCAGTAGTTAATGCCAATAAGATGAGCGCGTATAAATACGGGCTTTCTGTATATTGAATGGCTGCGCTTAATAATCTATCAATTTCAGCTTTATCTAAGAATCTTAAACGGGGCTGTTCTCGGTAGCGTTTAATTTGTCTAATGGGATTTTTATCTATGATTTCCAGCACATTTGCCGCGTATGTGAACACTGGGCTAAGGGCTTGTATATAACGGTTCGCTGTGGCTTTTTCGCGATGTGTTTTAACTAATTCATCTCGCGCTATCATGATGTCTCTAGCTGTGCATTCTTTGATGTTTAGATGCCCTATTTTGAGTTTCCAATACTCGAGTTGATGAATCTGCATTTTAATTGTGTTGGGGCTTTTGTGATTCATCGCTTCATCTGTGTAAATATCGATGATTTCTGTGAGTGTCTTCATTGCTAAAAATCCGCAAAAAAAAGTCCCGCGCACTCTGTAGGATGACACGGGACAAAAGGTTACTTATCGGTTTAAACCAGTTTTAACAAACTGTTCACGGGCTTTAGTTGAGCATTCAGGGCAACGAATTTGATGATGGGATTTCACGATATAGTCATCATTACATTCAATGCAGCTATCAATTTTTCCTATTCTTTCTTTTCCTGCTTTGCCGCTTGTTTCATTGCTTACCCGTTCGTAGCTTTCATGTCTGGTTGCCATTTCGTTATGGATGGGTTGATGGTTAACCAGTTGGCTAACTGTGTCGTTATTAACGTTATCATTGGGCATAAATCCGAACCCAAACTTTTTAGGTGGTTCTGTGGGTTCTGCGCGGGCTGTCATTGGCATAGGCAAGTCGTCAAATTTGCGTTCTTCGGGGGGGTTGCGTTTAGTCGTTTCTACGCTGGCATAAGTCAAAGCGGGCGCGCTGCCATTGAATAAACCCTTTAAACCTTCTACACCGTATAAGGTCATCACAGCATCAACTTTTTTGTTGTACTCGCGTTTTAATGCTTCGGGGTCTATTTCTTGATTAGCTCTAAAACGTGCCATGCTTGCCAAGAAACGCAACCCTAAGCCCAGCAAGTCCAGTACAGCACTAAACACTAGCCATTTAACAAAGCTTGCGCTTTGTGGATTGATTCCAAACAATGTATATTTATATTCGCCGAATTCGCGTTAATTATCTAAAGGAAGTAAGTCAGTTATTATTAAAGAACTCCTATGCTTTAGAATTATTAAGAAATTTGTTTGACGTGAGTATTAAGCCATTTCAATAAAGTATCAAATTTAAAATTATTTTGTTCAAAAAGTTGCATAAAATAAACATAAGTTTGTTCATTCTCACAAATAATTTGATAGCCATTTACTCTTAAAAAAGCATCTGTTGCAAAAAAAGCAATGCGTTTATTGCCGTCTAAGAATGGATGATTTTGCGATAAACTTTCCATTAATGCTGCTGCATGTTCATTTAAAGTGTTGTAGTAACCCGTTTGTGGTCTCATTACTGCAGCTTCTAACATTCTTTCATCTCTGATGCCGTGAATCCCTCCAAAGGCTTCTATTGAATAGTCATGTATTTTTTTTACTTGTGCAAGACTGAGAAATTTAAAACTCATTTTGCAAGTAATTCCCCTAAGCGGCGATTAAGTTTTAAACTATCTTGAAAATGCGACATTACTTCATCATCTTCAGCAAATAGTGTTTGTTTTTCTTCTGCTAACGGTAAATTTTCTAGTTGTGTATTTAGTTTTGCTTGTATTTCTGCAATAGAGGATTTAATAAAATTATTAACAAATTTGTTTTGTTTTTCTATTTCTTTTAAAAAGATAATAGTTTTAGTTAAATCTTGTTGTTTTCTTCCCTGCATATTCATCATATCTTGATAAGAATTACTAACAAAAAGCTGTTGATGAATTAAATCTTCTAATTTATTTTTCATTTTGTTTCTCATTTAATAAAGTGAGTGTATTGTATAGTTTAGCAATCATTATATAAAAATAAAACC
>CAZKST010000349.1:0-2654 GCA_964555395.1 uncultured Thiotrichaceae bacterium
TAAATTTATTGCAAACGCACAAATAATTTAAAGCTTACTATTGTAAATGTTAATATCACTGCTCCCTGAAGCTTGAAAAAACTATTCACTAAATCCCCTTGCAGAAATGCCTATTTAGCCTGAATCTTTACTTAATTAGTATGTAATTTAAAGTAAAAAAAGGAGGAAGGTATGAACGGTTTTTTCATCATTGCCATCCTAATTAGTATCGGAATATTGGCATATCAACAAGCTTCGTTGTTGCGATGGACTGTTACATTAGGCGTTTTGCTGGTTGTCAGTAGTTATTTTATCAGTTTTTCAATTCTATTAATTTTTGCATGGTTAGCATGGGCTGGGCTCGCCGCGTTTAGCTATCCAGATTTGCGCCGCCATTTTTTCAGTCGCCCATTGCTGAATTGGTATAGGCGTTTATTGCCGCCACTTTCCCGCACTGAAAAAGAAGCTTTAGAAGCAGGCAACACTTGGTGGGATGCTGAGTTATTTAGCGGTCGTCCCGATTGGCAAGTGTTGTTATCGCAACCTGTGCCGCGTTTGAGCGCGGAAGAGCAAAGTTTTTTGCAAAATGAAACCGAAACTTTATGCAAAATGTTGGATGATTGGCAAATCACTCACCAGCTTAAGGATTTACCGCCCGAAGTTTGGCAATATATTAAACAACAACGCTTTTTTGGAATGATTATTCCTAAACGCTACGGCGGTTTAGGTTTTTCAGTGCAAGCGCATTCAGCAGTGATTACCAAAATCGGCACGCGCAGTGCAAGCGCGGCGGTCACGGTGATGGTGCCGAATTCGCTCGGTCCCGCTGAATTATTGTTGCAATATGGCACAGAAGCTCAAAAAAATTATTATTTGCCACGTTTAGCCATTGGTGAAGAAATTCCCTGTTTTGCGTTGACTAGCCCTAACGCGGGTTCTGATGCGGCTTCAATTCCTGATTTTGGCATTGTGTGTTATGGCGAATATCAAGGACAACAAGTGCTTGGAATGAAAGTGACTTGG
Source organism: uncultured Thiotrichaceae bacterium (assembly GCA_964555395.1). Lineage (GTDB taxonomy): Bacteria > Pseudomonadota > Gammaproteobacteria > Beggiatoales > Beggiatoaceae > CAZKST01. The sequence goes on from CAZKST010000349.1 coordinate 1,003, forward strand.
GATAAACGTTATATCACTTTAGCCCCTGTTGCTACTTTGTTAGGGCTCGCGTTTCATTTATATGACCCTGAGCATTTGCTGGGTGAACAAGAAGATATCGGCATTAGTTTGGCGTTAATTCCTACCACACACAGCGGCGTGAATATCGGACGGCGGCATTATCCCGCCCGCCAAGCATTTCAAAATGGTCCAACATGGGGTAAAGAAGTTTTTATTCCGTTAACAATGTTGATTGGCGGACAAAAAACGGCGGGGCAAGGTTGGAAAATGTTAATGAATTGCCTTGCGACAGGGCGCGCCATTTCTTTGCCTGCAATGGCAACGGGCGCGGCGTTGTACTCAGCGCGTTTTAGCGGTGATTATGCGCGGATTCGTAAACAATTTAAAACTTCAATTGGGCAATTTGAGGGGATTCAAGAAGCGTTAGCGCGTTTAGCGGCGAATGCTTATGAATTAGAAGCGGCGCGGCGGGTAACAGCCGCCGCTTTGGATAGCGGCAAAGCTCCTTCAGTGATTTCAGCCATTTTAAAATATCGCGCAACGGAGGCAATGCGGCGTTCGCTCAGCGATGCAATGGATATTCACGGCGGGCGGGCAATTTGTGATGGGGCGCGCAATTATTTATTGCATGGTTATCAATCTGTACCGATTGCGATTACTGTGGAAGGTGCGAATATTTTAACCCGTAGTCTCATTGTGTTTGGACAAGGCGCAATTCGTTGTCATCCTTATTTATTAAAAGAAATTCACGCCGCCGAACAACAAGATTTAGCGGCATTTGACCACGCGCTCACTTCACATGTTGGCTTTTTATTTTCCAATCTTGTGCATTGTGCTGTGCATAATTTGACCGCTGGCTATTTTTTAGAACCGCCTCTCAATGCCGCTCCTGCAATGCACGGTTGGTATCAACAATTGCATCGTTATAGTCTCAATTTCGCGACGCTTGCCGATATTACTTTATTACTTTTAGGTGGCAAATTAAAAACTAAGGAAATGTTATCAGGACGCTTTGCCGATATTTTCAGTGAATTATATTTATTAAGTTGTTGTTTAAAACGTTTTGAGTTGGAAGGTCATCCAACAGAAGATGAAGTGTTAATTCAATTTTTATTTAATCAGGGGTTAAGCAAAATTCAACAAAAATTTGCTGAAATATTGGCTAATTATCCTGTGCCGTGGTTAGCATGGGGATTACGTCATTTGTTAATTAAACCTAATAAAACAGCCGCTTGTGATTGTTTAACCCAGCGAGTGGCAGCTATTTTATTATCGCCATCCCCCACGCGGGAGCGTTTGACCCAAGGGATGTTTGTGAATACCGACCCTCAAGATATTAGTGGACGTTTAGAACATGCGTTTAATTTGGTCGTTGCGACGGACGAATTAGATAGAAAACTGCAAAAAGTGATTAAAGCCAAACATTTATTTGATAAACCACATTTTAATACGGCTGAAATTTATCAATTTGTCTTAAGCGAAGGGCTATTAAGTCCTGATGAAATCAAACGCTTACAAATCACTGAAGAAGCGGTTAATCGCGCCATTGCGGTCGATGATTTCGCGCCTGATGAATTAAAACTGGTGATGGCGAAGAATTGCCATTAAAAATTGAACACGCTGAAATTTCACAAGTTTTTTGTAAAGTTAAC
>CAZKST010000350.1:0-2620 GCA_964555395.1 uncultured Thiotrichaceae bacterium
ATTTATGATTTATAATACTTCACAAACCATCCGTTTTAATAGTTATAACGCGCCAGAAGATTATTTGCCGAGTGAGGAATTAGTGCAGGCGGTGAATATTGCTTTAATGTTAGGACAGCCTTTGTTATTAACAGGGGAAGCGGGAACGGGTAAAACGCAATTGGCGTATCATTTAGCATGGCAATTGGGTTTGGGTGAGCCTTTAAAGTTTGAAACTAAATCAGATAGTAAAGCTAAAGATTTATTTTATTGGTTTGATTCTTTAAGTTTTTTTCATGCAGGACAAACACAGAAACAAGCTGTGCAGCCTTTGGATTTTTTAAAATTTAATGCGCTCGGTTTAGCGATTTTATTAACGCGCCCACTTGCGGAAATTGCGCATTTAATGCCCGCTATTCCCAATACTATTGAGCATACTCAGCCGCGCCGTTCGGTGGTGTTGATTGATGAAGTTGATAAAGCTCCGCGTGATTTTCCCAATGATATTTTAAATGAAATTGAGCATTTGTATTTTAAAATTCCAGAGTTAAATGTACAACTGTTAAAAGCAGAAACTGCTTTAGCTCCAATTGTTATTTTAACTAGCAATTCAGAAAAACATTTGCCAGAGGCTTTTTTGCGGCGGTGTGTTTATCATCATCTTGAATTTCCAACTGAAAAATTGCAGGCGATTGTAGAGAAACGTTTACCTGCAATGCTTGAGCAATTGAAATTGTCGAGTACAGATTCAACAATAGAAATTGGTAAAGCAATTGATATATTTTTGCAAATTCGTACTTTGTCTTTAGGTAAATTACCTGCAACGGCGGAATTGTTAAATTGGTTAATTGTTTTGCATCAGTATGCAAAAGAGGGAAAAAGTATTTTGAGTGATAAAAATGCTTTGCTTCATAGTTTAAGTTGTTTAATTAAACGTAATGATGATTTTAAAACAGTGACAGAATGGATTAATAGAAAATTTTAAAGGAGTGTAAAAACGATATGTTTGATTACAGCGTTTTATTTTCTAGTTTGCCATTCTTATTTGAGCATTTGCGAAAAGCACAATTTCAATTAGGCGTTGAAAGTTATTTGCGGGTTGAGCAGGTTTTAGTGCAATTGGCAATGCAAGGAAAATTGAGCAGTGAGCTTTCAGAGCTAAAGCAACAGTTATTTAATTATTTGCGTCCTTTGTTATGTCATTCGCCTGTTGAACAACAATTATTTAGTAAACATTTTGAGGAATGGTGGTCAACATTTATTCAAATTCCTGAATTATCGTCTGCACAAGAAATACAAATAAAGCAAGTAAAAAAGAAAATAACGCGATTTGGAATATTAGTTTTTTTGTTAGTGTGTGCCATTGTCGGTGCGGGTCATTGGCATCTAAATAGGTTTTTTGAAACGTCTGCATCTAATACAAATGAAATACCTGTAGAAATACCCCAAGAAGAAATTAAGAAACCTCCTTCACCTGATACCCCCCCGCCAAATCCTAAACCCCTTCGCGATGATGGTCAGCCCATTCAGCAACAACAAGCTGATTTTAAAGAACCGCCTAATACCTTTCAAAATTTAGCCTTTAGTAATTCTCCTTATGTTGCGTTGTCCTTTGCGGGATTATTAGCGATTTTATTGTTTTATTTGCTGTTTTTGCGGTGGCGAACGCAGCAATTTTTAAATCGTTATGCGGTGACGCAGCAGTTTGCGACGCAGACCGTGTATGTGCAGGAAGTGCAGCAGCGGTTATTTCAGTCGGTGGAATTTGGGCAGACTGCCCAGCAGTTGCGGGTGCATGAGCTGGTCGAGACAAACGATTTAGATGTGATGGCGACCATTGAAAAGACTTTGCGGGCGGGTAATTATTTTTCGCCCGTTTTTGCGCGGATGAAACGCACGCCTGAATATTTGATTTTAGTGGATAAACAAAGTTTTAGTGACCATCACGCGGCATTGGTTGATAATTTAGTTGCGCGGTTGCAAAGTGAAGGGGTAGAAGTCACGCGCTTTTATTTTCATGGTGACCCGCAAATTTGTTATCAAAATCCGCAACGCGGGGTGAATTTAGCGCGGTTATTTGCGATGTATGGCACGGCGCGGTTGTTGATTTTTTCGGATGGCGCGGGTTTGTTAGATGGTTATGGTGAGCTGCATGTGTGGGTGCGGGCGTTGTTAGCATGGGATGTGCGCAGTGTGTTGACTTTGCATGATTTGCGCGGTTGGGAAGCGCGAGCGTTGTTGCGGGCGAGTTTTTGGGTATTGCCTGCGAGTGAGTCGGGTTTAAAGGGTTTGGTGGCGTTGTTGCAAGCACAAGGTAATCAGCAGCAAATTCAATGGGATGGCAGTCCAATGCCGTCGATATTGGCGGATAATCCGTTGCGTTGGTTGGGACGCGAAGAGCCGACGGCGGCGGAGGCGCAAGTATTATTGCAGCAGTTGCGCGACTTTTTGGGGGAGCGTGGCTTTGAGTGGTTGTGTGCGTGTGCGGTGTGGCATGAGTTGCGCTGGCAGATGACTTTATTTTTGGGGTATCAATTATTTGGACAACAGGCGGCGCGTTTGCTGTTGTTAGGACGTTTAGCGCGCTTGATTTGGTTTAAAACAGGGTTTATGCCAGATTGGTTGCGGCGGTTATTGATTC
>CAZKST010000351.1:0-2592 GCA_964555395.1 uncultured Thiotrichaceae bacterium
GCATCTGTTTCTAACACTAACGCTTTTTCTAAAGCCGTTAATTTCTCTTGCAATAAAGCCGTGACTTCATCAACCATCATAAACCTCCAATTGTTTTAAAAAAACTTTAACCTTTACTTACAAACTCACCAATAGAATCATACACAGGACCCAATACCGCCATCATAATCCACAACAAAATCCCGCCTAATACAACCGTTAAAGTCGGCTCAATCATTGTTTGCAATTTCTCAATCGATTCTTTAACTTCACGATTATAAAAATAACTAATATTAAACAAAGATTTTTCCAACTCGCCCGTTGTTTCTCCAATTTTAACCATTCTCAAAACTAAAGGCGGAAATAATTTTATTTTCTCAAAACTTTCACTAATGCCCACCCCTTCAGAAATCTGTTCTTTTACTTTTAATAACGCTTCTTCAATTACTTTATTACCTGATAAAGCACTGGTAATTTCCAACGCATCTAAAACCGTCACACCCGCGCCATACAACAAACCGAAAAACGTCGCAAAACGCGCTAAAATCAATTTCTCCATTAAAGGACCAATAAACCACAACTTTAATTTAATCCTATCTAAAGAATAGCGAAAAGAAGGACTCATTTTCACACCAATAATAACTAAAGCTACAATTAAAACAGGAAAGCTAATTAACCACATCCAATAATTGACAAAAGTATCTGATATCATCAATAACAATTTTGTTTGAAAAGGAAGTTCTTTACCTAAATTCTTTAAGAAACTAATTAACTGCGGCACTAAATAAATCATTAAGAAAAATACCGCCGCCATAATTGTGCCGCCGACTATCAACGGATACATAATAATTTTCTTCATTCGCGAGGCAAGCTCATCTTCCCATTTCAAACCTTCCGACAAATGCAAAAAAACGGAGCTTAAATGTCCACTTTCCTCTCCCGCCCGCACTAAATTCACAAACACCGTATTAAATACATCGGGATAATGGCGCATTGCCTCCGATAACTGCTCACCGCCTTCAATACTTTCAATCAAGTTAGTAATCACATCCCGAAAACGAGAAGGTGTTAAACTATCGCGTAAATCGCATAAACCGACAATCAACGGCACACCAGCGCGGGTGAGTTGTTCCAAATGAAAGCAAAAAGTGATTAACTCTAAACGTGACACCCGCCCGCCGTACCATTGCCGTGTTGTTTTGAGCTTATAAGAAATTAAATCCAGACCCATACGGTCAAGACGGGCTTCTAAATCAGAAATATTGTTCGCATCGATATAGCCCTGAATTGTGCGCCCGTGCGTATCCATCGCTTTATAGAAATAATGTTGTGCCATAATATCTGGTTCTACTTGTCGTAGTTTGAGTGAAATTTAGGATTTACACATAATGAAACCAACTCGTTCTATTCCCTCAGTGCCGCATACGCCTGAAGAAACCGCTTTTGAATTTGAAACCTTAGCCGTGCGTGCGGGGCAAGCCCGCAGTGCGGAAGGTGAACATAGTGAAGCGTTGTTTTTAACCTCTAGCTTTATGTTTGAAGATGCTGAGCAAGCCGCCGCACGCTTTGCCCATCAAGTGGAAGGCAATATTTATTCTCGTTTTACCAATCCTACCGTGCGCATGTTTGAACAACGTTTAGCGGCATTGGAAGGCGGCGAGCGGTGCATCGCAACAGCTTCTGGAATGTCGGCTATTTTGACGTGGTGTTTAGGCGTATTGCAAGCAGGGGATACGGTAGTGGCTTCGCGCAGTTTATTTGGCACAACCACGAATTTATTCAATGGGATTTTAAAGCGTTTTGGCGTGCAAACGGTTTTTGTCGATTTAGTTGATTTATCTCAATGGGAGCAAGCGGTTGAGAAATATCGCCCCCGTTTTCTGTATTTAGAAACGCCTTCAAATCCCTTAAATGAAATTGCGGATATTCAAGCCTTAGCTGAAATTGCGCACCGTTATAACAGTTTGTTAGTGGTAGATAATTGTTTTTGCACGCCTGCTTTACAGCGTCCGCTCAGTTTAGGCGCAGATGTGGTGATTCACTCGGCAACTAAATATATTGATGGACAAGGGCGGTGTTTAGGCGGTGCAATTGTCGGCACAGATGCTTTGATGGGCAAAGATGTTTATGGCGTGTTGCGCACGACGGGCACGACCATGAGCGCATTCAATGCGTGGGTATTTTTGAAGGGTTTAGAAACGTTAGCGTTGCGGATGTCTGCCCACAGTCGCAATGCTTTAGAGATTGCAACGTGGTTAGAGCAACATCCCAAAGTCGCCCGCGTGCATTACAGCGGTTTAGTCAGTCATCCACAACATGAATTAGCCAAACGGCAACAAAGCGGATTCGGTGGGATTGTCGCTTTTGAAGTTAAAGGCGATAAAGCCGCAACTTGGCGCATGATAGACGCGACAACGTGGTTATCATTGACAGGCAATTTAGGCGATACTAAAACCACAATTACCCATCCTGCAACCACGACACACGGGCGTTTATCGCCTGAAGAGCGGCAAGCGGCGGGCATTCAAGACAGTTTAGTGCGTTTATCGATTGGTTTAGAACACGTTGCAGATATTCAAGCAGATTTAGAGCGCGGTTTGGCGGCGGTGTAGT
>CAZKST010000352.1:0-2591 GCA_964555395.1 uncultured Thiotrichaceae bacterium
ACCGCCCGCGTGTGGGATGCGCAGACGGGGGAGATGATAAGTCAGGATTTGTCTGAACCTTAATTTACATAATTTTCTTGATTAACTTAATGAAAAAATTAAGGAAATTAGGTTAATTATGTAACAGCGTTCGGTCGTTGTGGGGTGGAATAGCACAGCATATTCCACCAAGACGTTCCGCTAAATCTGAGCAAAAACAGAGGATAAAGCAAACAAACGGTGGAATACGGCTTGCGCCTATTCCACCCTACAATCTTTTTATTTACATCCTATTCCCTAAAAACTCCCATGGTTAATTCAGGGAAACGGTGTGTTTGTTGCGCATAATCCATCGCTTCAACCCTAAATTGTCCCGCCTGTGCGCCCCATAAGTCTTTTAAACTCATCGTTTGCAATTCGGACAATGCAAAAAATAAATGGGTAGTATAAAGTTTATCGCCATTCGCTAAGGTTTTGCTGGGAATCATCAATGCTTGAAAAGTTCCTTCATTATTAAGTAACCGCACTTGCTTAATCGGTGCATCCCCCGTGCGAACTAATGCCGTTACCGTGATTTGGGCGCGGTCGGCGGGGTGAATGGTGCTGGTCATTTCGGCGTAATTATCCACTAACACAGGGTCAAAACCCGCACCTAACACTTGTGGACTGCTCCGTTTAATCGTTGAGCTATTGGCTAAAATATTTGGGCGAATCTCTGTTACAGTGGCAGGCGCGCTAATAACAGCGTTTTTTCCAATTTCTAAATTGGGAAAACTATGATTTTCATCATCTTGTGCAATTGCAGTAATATAAAACTGCCCCGCTTGTGAGCCTAACCAATTCCCCACAGTTAAACTATTCCCCAACACATCCCAACTAATCGGCAAAATTGCCTCGAAACGCTGGTCACCATTGGCATAAGTTTCAGTGTGTTGTAACACTAATGAAAATGAACTGCCGTTCTGTGCTACGCGCACCGTGCGCACCGCAGAATCGCCTTGTCGCACAATCGCAAAAACGGTTAAATGGGTATCCAATACATCCATCAACATCGGTTCTAACCCCGCTAATAACACTTGCGGACGTTCGCGAGCAATCCCCGTCGTTGCCAACGCTTTAGCTTGTCTTTCAATCACGGCTACAGGATAACTATAAGCCGCCGTTTGTTGAGAGCTGGGAGAAGTGGCTTCTAATACCACATTAAAAACCCCATCACTTTCAAATAAATGCGTAGGCTCTGAAGTGGTGGACACTGTGCCATCGCCAAATCGCCATACATAGTGCGGCGTTTGTCCGTCTGTGCTCACTGTGTTATTGGTGAAAAAACTTTGCAATGGACGGTCACCAAATAAAGGCGAGACGCTAAAGTTAGGAATGGGCGTGCGTTGGGTTGCACTGACATTAATTGTGTGACTAGAGATAACGGTACTATTACCTTTTGCAGAAACAACAACGTTATACACGCCCGCTTGTGCATAGGTGTGCGTGGCAGAGGCGGCACTGGTGCTGGCGACATTACCATCGCCAAAATCCCATGCAAAACCTTGAGCATTAAAACTGTTGGGTAAACGCGCAACATGCAGCACTTGCAAGGGGTTATTTGTGCTCGCCGCACTTTCTAAAGTCATTGTGACAGGCGTACTTGCTGAAACTAAACTGCTACTGATTTGATAAACGCCTTGTTCGCCATCAAAATGGCTTGTGGCTTCAATAATTAAGTCGTCGCTAGTTTGAGGGGTATAACGTAATAAAGCGTGTTTGTCGTTATCGCTATTATCACTTTCTGCAATTAGTTGATGATATTCATTAAATAAATAAAGATAGCTGTCAACAGCATTGGATTTCATGCTAATAATCAATTCTTTACCCACCGTCGGCGCGCTGATGAGATAGCGGTCAGTATAGGCTTTAGGACGTAAACGAGCGAGCGTATCACGCGGCGATAATTCTCCATCTAAAACTGAGCCAACACTAAGCGTTACCGTGTTTTTTGTAGCAGGAGTTTTTACTGCAACCACCGTTTCAATAAATTGACTCAAGCCGTTATTGTCGCGCACAGTTAAACCGACGGTAAATTGCCCTGCTTCAGTATAAGTGTGTGTAACCAGTGCACTATTTGTGCATTGCACCGCGCTTCCATCGCCAAATTGCCAGCAACGTTCGCTAATTTGTCCATCCGTATCCGTGCTCAAATCGTTAAAACTGACGGTGACAGGAGCAACATTATCATTCGGTGAAAACAGAATCGGTTTAACAATCGGCGGGTGGTTAATCGTGCCGCGTTGCGCAGTCAAGGTAAAAGTGCCGAGTTGTGTACGTTCATAAGTCGTTGCTTCTACATAATAAACCCCGCTACTGGGCGCGGTAAAAACCACTTCAGCATGTTGAGTGTTAGCATTGGCGTTGTCATTAGAAGCAATCAAAGTGCTAGCGGCGGCATCGCTAAATACATATAAATACGCATCAAACCCCGCCGTTAATTGCAAAGTAATATTTTCACCTGCATTTAAACTGAGTTTATAACCTTTAGCGGGGGTTGCGGCGCGCCGATGGGAGCGCAAATCGCTATTGCTTAAACTGCTAGTCAATGGCGCGCCATTTACCACTAATGC
>CAZKST010000353.1:0-2587 GCA_964555395.1 uncultured Thiotrichaceae bacterium
CCTAACTTTTAATTGAACTAAATAACGCCTCACTAAGTTTCATGCTATGCTTGTCAGCGCATCAAAAAGAGGATGACGTATTACGTCATTGTGTTGTTTTTACCTGCGTTGAACTCCTATGAATATCTCGAATTCTGTTAAAAAACCTTGGTATAAAGAACCTTATGTTTGGTTCGTTATTTTCTTTCCATCCCTTGCGATTGTTTCTGGCGCAGTCATGATTTATTTAGCTATCTCTAGTAACGATGGCATGGTGGTCGATGACTATTACAAAAAAGGCTTAGAAATCAATCAAACTTTGGAACGTGACCAAGCTGCTATTGCTCACCAATTAGAAGCGAATTTACATGTAGATAAAGAGCGCAATTTAATGTGGTTATATTTAAAAGCCGCACCGAATTACACTTTACCTAATAGCATTCAACTCAGTTTTAGCCATCGCACCAAAGCGGGTTTAGACCAAAACGTGGTATTACAACGAATTGCAAATGATACTTATCAAGCCGTTTTACCCACTTTAGTAGAGGGACCTTGGTTCATTTTATTAAGTGCTGATGACTGGCGGATTTTACAAGCAACGCAAGTACCGCTTGCGCCTGAAACCTTGTTAAAACCTTCTTTAGTCGCGACTAATACAACCCCTTCAAATACAACTTCTCCAAAATCTCACTAACATCATGATAGTTAATGACGTTTCCATTCTTGCTGCTTTTTTAATGGGGTTAATTGGCTCAGTGCATTGCGTCGGCATGTGCGGCGGCATTGTCGGTGCACTGACAATGGGTTTACCCGCATCTTTGCGACAATCACCTCAACAATTACTCCCCTATTTACTCAGCTACAACACAGGACGCATTTTAAGCTATAGCGTTGCTGGCATGTTAGCAGGCTTTTTAGGCGCGCAATTTATGGGCGCACTTCCCCAACCGCAATTAGTCGGCAAATGGGTTGCTGCGCTGTTTATGATTGCTTTAGGCTTATATGTAGCAGAATGGTGGCGGATTTTAGTGGTGTTAGAACGCGGTGGCGCGTATGTGTGGAAATGGATTGAACCGCTCGGCAAACGCTTTTTCCCAGTAAAATCGCCCGCTCATGCCTTTGGCATTGGGCTTGTATGGGGCTGGTTGCCTTGCGGTTTAGTGTATGGTGCGTTAGCGTTGGCGTTGACTTCTGCCAGTGCTTTGCAAGGTGCGCTACTGATGCTCGCTTTTGGATTGGGCACATTGCCCATGCTTTTAGTGGTGGGAACAGCCGCACAATGGTTTATGCAAATGATTAGAAAACCACTGGTTAAACAATTACTCGGTGCGTTTCTCATTGCATTTGGTTTAATGATGCTATTCATGCCACACGCTCATAAACACGCGCCTGCTGCTGAAAACAATAATACTGAAAGCAACATGTCACATGAGCATCATCATCATTGATTTAGCAAGTTTTGTATAGAGATAATAAAAAAAGACCTGCTAGGTTTCTAAAACCTAGCAGGTCTCTGTTTTAAAAAAAACGAATTATTTTAAACTCACATCATTCAGTTTTATCAAAAAAAGTATCATCCACTTTCGCGCCCGTCAAATCGGTTTCCATCAAATTGGCTTTAAACAAATTCGCGCCCGTCAAATACGCTTCAATTAAATTTGCTTCCGTTAAATTCGTTTTAAACAAATTCGCCCCAGTTAAATTAGCTCTAAACAAATCCGACTCATACAAATTAGCTCTAAATAAATTCGCTTCACTTAAATTTGCATTAGATAAAAATGAAGAAATCAAATAAGCTTTAGTCAAATTCGCTTCGCTTAAATTCGCATCCGTCAAATTAGTTTTAGCTAAATACGCCTCGCTTAAATTCGCTTCACTTAAATCTGATTTACTAAAATTTGTTTGTGTTAAATTCGCCTCACTTAAATTTGCACCTGATAAATTCGCGCCCGCTAAATTCGCATTGCTTAAATCCGCTTTATGCAAATTCGCTCTAAAAAAATCCGCTTTTGTTAAATTCATACCCGATAAATCACAGCCTGATAAATCCACGCTTTCCCCCGATTTTGCGCGCCATTCATTCCATGCTTTCATGCCCTGCTGCAAAATTGCCAAATGCTCTGCTTTTGCCATTAGAATAGTCCTATCATGAAAGTGCAATTATCTAAAAGAAGGGGAAGAAAATCATGTATCATCTGTATTTACGGCAAAACTAATCTACTCAAAGTGGATAAAATTTTTTAATTGGGTTGTACATGATAAGATGAAAAGATATAACAATTAAATTTAACATCAAGTTAGTTTTTTTGCAGCAAATATTAAAACGAATCACTATAGGAATGAGTTATGCTTGCCGTCAAATCAACCCCCGATTTTGCTGAATGGTGGATTAATTTAACTGAAGAAGAACGCACTTTTTTAAGTATTTCCATTGAACAAACACGCGCTGAATATGCCAATTTATCCTTTTCACCGCAGGCACAAATGGGCGAATTAAATATAGAACGACCCACAGAAATTTATAGGATTTTATACGCATTAGATGCGAAAACCCATACACTCATTTTAGTGGGCGGTATTAAAAAAATACGTTTACACTAAATCTTTT
>CAZKST010000354.1:0-2568 GCA_964555395.1 uncultured Thiotrichaceae bacterium
GTTTTTCTTGCTCTAATTTTTCCCGCATCGTTTCTAAATCTTCCATTAAACGACTTTGGCGATAGGTTAAAATACTTAATTCATTAGCCTGTTGTTGCGTTTTTTGTTGGCGGTCATGCTCAGCAGTAGCATCAAATAATAAAATCCATGTGCCATTTTTAAAAGGCAATAGATGAATATGTGCAACACGCCCACAGCTTAAACCAACAAATTCCAGAACTTCGGTATGTTTAATCGGCAATAAGCCTTCTAATAAAGCAATTTGTTCACTGGCTAACATACCTGTTTTTAAATCAGTTAAACCATAATGGCGCGGATGCCCTCCCCAACTGACTAAACATCCCTGCTCATCTACATGCAAATAGGTTAAAACCATTTCGGATAACCATAAAGTGCGTGCATATTTAATGATACTAAAAGGTACAGTCGGCATCATTTTTTCCTATGTTACTTAAATTTCTATGCGTAATACGGAGTGATTTTCTATACTATTTACCATCAAGCAAGAGTGTTGCCAATTGTTGAAACGCATTTTCTACATTTAAACCTTCTTTTGCACTGGTTTTTAAAAAATGCCACTCTTGTTGTTGTGAGCAACTTTTAAGTAGTGCATCATTAATTTCCCATTGTGACTCTAAATCTGCTTTGTTTAACAACACTAAAAAAGGTTTATTGCCAATTTGTTGTGTAACAGCTTGTTGCAATCTAATCGCACTGTCAAAAGTAGGACGGCGCGTGCCATCTACCACAATTAAATAACCCGCCGCGCCGCGCAGATAAGTGGCTGAAGCAGTGGTTAAACTGTCTGCCCCAGCAATGTCCCATAAAATCAATTTCACTTCGCGTTGGTCAGGTAATTGTACTTGTTTAGTATCGATTTTAACGCCAACGGTTGTTAAATATTTGTCTGAAAATGTTTGATTGACATAACGTGCGACTAGGCTAGTTTTCCCCACTGAAAAATCACCAATCATACAGATTTTCTTTTGTATTATTGCCACGTTTATAACCTATTTATTGTTGATAAGATGCAAAAAAGCGATTGATGATTCTACAATAAACTTAGTTTGCTGCTGCATCTTCAGAGCTAATATCAATTTTAATCCTTACGTTCCGCCGACTGTAATCTGGAACAAATTCACCAAAAGGTAAATTTGCTGGAGTCATGACTTTAATCAAATCTGCTGCCACACCGCGTTTTTGTAACTCATTAGATAAATATTCAGAACGTTGTTTGCTCAAATATTCGTTACGTTGTTGTGTACCCAAACCGTCAGTATATCCCGTTAAAGTAAATTGTAATCGCTGATGATGACGTTTTGCTAATTCGTTTAAGGGTTTAAAAGAGTTAAAAAACAATTCAAAGTTTTTATCTATTTGTAACAAATTAATATCATCATCAAAATAGAAAACGACGTTTTCAATATTTTGTTTTAATGTTTGTAGCTTTAATGAAACATTGATTAAATTTGAAAAGTCAAAATTAACAAACTCTGGAATTTGTTTAGCCGCAGTTTGCAAACGATAATAATCTTGCTCTAAAGCTTCGCCTTCTAAACTTAATTGTCGCTGTTTAACAATGATTAACACCGTCGCAGGCGGTTTTAATTGTTGCATGGCTTGTTTTTGCAAGAACAAATCGGTTTCTTCTAATTGCTGCATATCAACAGAAGTAACCCCCGCAATTAAATTAACCCGTTGATTAAAGTCTGTAATCCATGCAGCAGGCGCATGTCCATTGACTTGTAAATGTCCTTGATAAACGTCAAAATGCACAGTATCAGGTGGCTGCAATTGCGCTTTTGCCCGCTTCAAAATATATTCATCAGTTAAATCTTGATATAGACGACTTTTAATAGTGACATAACCCTGCAATTCACTATCTTCAATCAATTGCTCAATTTTCGGACTTAAAGGGTCACGCAAAACATGCACGGTCATTGTGCCATATTGCCAAGCGGTTTCTGTAACAACAATGCCTTTAGTATCTTTAAGTTCTGCTAAGAAACACTCTAAAGCACGTTGATGACTATAGTACGTATAACCCGCCCCCCCTAGCATTAAAGTACATAACAACAAAACAATGATTAAAGGGGTAGAAAAAAATTTAGTCGGTTTTGCAAAATCGGCTTTTTTCTCAGATTGTAATGCTTTGTATAATAAAGGGATAGCACTTTCAAATTCTTCACTATCCCCTTCAAAACGCTCTAAAGGCTTTGCATAACGCACATGCAAAGTTTCCAATAAAGAACGCATTACATCCCGCAATTTATACGGCGCAACGCCCCGCACCACGCAAGCTAATACTGCATTGGGCGAACGCTCTAACCAAACGGTATATTCACCAATATCAACACTGTCCAGCTCTTCGCTTCTCGCACCCGAGAAAGAATCACGGATAAAATCCTGAATTGCGGTAAACATACCCGAAATTGCCGCACTATCGCCAATATTTTCAATATCGGGTTGGTGAACGTGTTGAATTAATAAGCCTGATTGCCGATGGATTAAAAACACCTGCTCAACACGATAAACCATTGTTCTTTGCAGAACAATTTCGGAGTAAGG
>CAZKST010000355.1:0-2562 GCA_964555395.1 uncultured Thiotrichaceae bacterium
TAATCATCTAAATACGCATTTAACCGCGCCCGTTTATCTTTATAAGTCGCGACGAGATGCCCTTCTACCCATAAATGCTGTTGAATAAAATCTAACGCTTTTTGCGCAGAATCAATATAACGCGGCTGTTGCAGCACCATCCCCGCAACTGCCATGCCTTTAATCATTAAGCCATTCCATGCAGTCAAGATTTTTTCATCGCGACTGGGTGCAATGCGTTGTTGACGAATTGCCAATAATTTGGCGCGGGCAGTCTCTAAGTTTTTATCTACTTCTTCCAAAGTGAGTCCATATTTAGTCGCGACTTGTTGGCGATCATGATAAATATGTAAATGCCAATGTTCTTCAAAATTAGCAGGCATATTTAAGCCAAAATGATAAGCAAATAAGCGATATTCTACTTCAGTTAATGCAGTGCGCACTTCTTCGCGTGTCCAGACATAAAACTTGCCTTCTTTGCCTTCGCTATCCGCGTCAAGCGTAGAATAATAGCCGCCGTCAGGGGCTTGCATGTCGCGCATCACCCATTCCGCTGTTTCACGAATCACGCGCTCAAATAACGCTTCTTTTGTTATTTGCCACGCCGCGCTATATGTCCATAAGAACGGCGCATTGTCATATAACATTTTTTCAAAATGCGGAATCATCCACATTTCATCGACTGAATAGCGCGCCAAACCGCCAGCTAATTGGTCATAAATGCCACCTAATACCATTTTACGGAGAGTGGTTAATGCAACTTCTTCCGCCGCCGCTTTTTGCGCATTTTCAGAGGCGTTTGCGGTGCTTAACAGTAATTCTAATTGATTAAAATGCGGAAATTTAGGCGCACGTCCAAAACCGCCCCAATGCTCATCAAAATTTTGCCGCAATTCTTTAATCGCTGTTTGGCAAGGTTCTGCATTTAAATGGATATTTGTATCAGTGGTTAGCAACGATAAATCATAACGTTGTAAAGTATCACTCACCGCATTACCATAATTGAGCACTTCGTTATAGCGTTCACGATAATATTTTGCAGCGCGTTTAATCACTTCAGAAAAAGCAGGTAAATTATAGCGAGGCGTTGGGGGAAAATATGTCCCCGCAACAAAAGGTTGCAAAGTATGCGGGTCTAAAAATACTGTCAAAGGCCAACCGCCCGACCGCTGGGTCATAAATTGATGAGCTAATTGATAAATTTTATCCAAATCAGGACGTTCTTCACGGTCAACTTTAATATTAATTAACAATTCATTCATTAAAACCGCAATTTCTTCATTTTCAAACGATTCATGCGCCATGACATGACACCAATGACACGCAGAATAGCCAATTGAGAGTAAAATAGGTTTATTCTGTTGTTTTGCGAGCTGTAAAGCCACATCATTCCAACCATACCATTGCACAGGATTTGTGGCATGTTGCAATAAATACGGGCTGGTTTCATGAATTAACGCATTGGCAATCCGCGACGCGGCGGGAGCAGAAGAGGCAGACATAGAAGCTTCCTAAACATAAGGAGGGATAAATTTGTATCACCCAGTCAATAATATCAATGATTCATCGTGTTCTCATGCGTCTATTGGCGCGAAAACCCGCCGAAAAATTGCTTGATTTTTTGCAAAATTACTATAGCGTTTAACTGTTCATTATTCTAACGTAGATTTCAAAAAGCCTTGATAAGTTTTGCTATCGTGGGTATTGTTTTGAAATTATTCATTCATGTAAAGAGGATAGATGGCTCATGAAAATTGTAAATCACCGCTTGGTAAATGATGACAATACACCGATTCCTTACCGTCAAAGTCCCAATATTGGCGGCAAAATCACGAATTTAAAATATTTAGTTATGCACTACACAGCAGGGCCTGGTGCTGACCACGCTGTTAATTGGTTAGCAAATCCTACTGCTAAAGCTTCTGCGCATTTAGTTATTTCGCGCAGTGGGCAAATCACACAATTAGTGCCTTTTGATACTGTGGCATGGCACGCAGGCAAAAGCGAATGGAAAGGTTTAAATGGGATGAATAACTTTTCTATTGGGATTGAATTAGACAATGCGGGCGTGTTAACTAAAATTGGTACAACATGGCAAGCGTGGTTTGGTACAAAAGTACCCAATGAGCAAGTTTTAGAAGCCATTCACAAAAATGAAAGTGTGATGCGTGGCTGGCAAATGTACACCCCTGAACAATTATTTGTCGCGTTAGAAGTAGCTTCTTTATTGGTACAAACTTATAAATTGGAAGATATTATTGGTCACGACGACATCGCACCCGGTCGCAAATCTGACCCAGGTCCAGCATTTCCAATGGATAGCTTCCGTTCGCGCTTATATGGGCGTGCGGATGATGGGGTAGATGATGGCATTTATGAAGCCACTTCTAATTTAAACGTTCGCACAGGGGCAGGTGCGCAATTTGATTTACATCCAGCGAGTTCTTTACCACGCGGCACCCGTTTAAAAGCGACAGGTCAAGAAAGTGGCGATTGGATGGAAATTGACGTGATGGGCGAAGTTAAAGGCTATAAAGATATTCACGGTTGGGTAAATCGTGGATTTGTCGTGCATGTAGATTA
>CAZKST010000356.1:0-2544 GCA_964555395.1 uncultured Thiotrichaceae bacterium
TGTAGGGTGGAATAGCGAAGCGTATTCCACCATCCAGTGTAGTGGCGAATGATTATTCGCCCGTACCGCTTGTAATTCGTTTTTATCCAGCTTATGCGGAATGTCGTGGTGGAATACGCTTCGCTATTCCACCCTACCATTCTCAGGCTTGCTTAATTTACGTTAAAGCGTAGAGCCGACTGGGTTCGCTTCAGGCGTTGTTTGATGGACTGTCATCGTTTTAGTTTGACGTTGGTCAAGCCAGTTTTTGGCGGCGACCATTAATGCCAATCCAAAAAATGCACCCGGCGGCAAAATCGCAAGCAATACGCCGTGGGAATGGTCAAACAGCGTAATAGATAACCATTTGCCCGCTTCACCAAACATTAAATCTGCTTGCCCAAAAATTGTGCCTGTGCCAATAAGTTCACGCATTCCGCCTAAAACCATTAACGCCAAAGTAAAACCCACACCCATTGCAACGCCATCTAATGCTGCACGGTCGGGGGTCACTTTGGAAGCAAAGGCTTCCGCCCGCCCAATCACAAAGCAGTTAGTGACAATTAAAGGGATGAAAATTCCTAATACGCTATATAAATCATAAAAATAGGCTTTAATCAACAACTCGACTGAAGTAACAATACAGGCAATTAAAACCACATAAACGGGAATGCGTACTTCATTGGGAATATATTGGCGAACGAGGGAAACGGTTAAATTGCACAAAATCAAAATTAAGGTTGTGGCTAAACCTAAACCTAAACCATTGACAGGATTAGTGCTTACAGCTAGTAAAGGACATAAACCCAATAATTGCACTAAACTGGTGTTATTTTTCCATAAACCTTCGTATAAAATTTCGCGGTAACTAGGTTGATTCATTGTAAACTTCCTATTTCATAGCAATAATTGATAAACTTTCTAACATTTTTAAATTTTCTTGTCACTTTTTCCAGCCTATACGCATGAAAACCATCCGCGAACAAATTATTGAACGAATTATTGCCCAATTAGAAAGTATCCATACGCTCAATGGTTATTTAACCAATATTGGAGAAGGTCGGGTTTTTAGACATGAACCCATGGTTGCGCATTGTCAAGCTCCTGCGATTGTCGTGTGGGAAATGAGTGAAATTCGCCACCGTAATAATTTTGGCGGCACAGTGCGCACTTTGCATATTAAAGTAGAAGCCGTTGTTAAAACTGAAGGAGAACATCCCGCAATTGTGAGCAATCACTTATTGGGTGATATTGAACGCTCTTTAATTATGGGAGATGTTTCGTTGGATGAATTAATTGATGATATTCAAGATATTGCTGCTACTATCGGGCAGATTCCAGACTGTAGAGAATTAACCGCTTTACCTATCAATGGCGAAGTTGCTATTGAAAGCATTTCCGCCATTGAAACATTTGCCACTGCAACCTTAGAGTTTGAAATTATTTACACCACCGAGTGGGGTAATCCTTATCAACAATAAACGCTTAGTATTCTGCCCACCGCCGTCTGTACATGTCAGGACTTGCCTGCATACTCATTTGGCGGGTTTGTTGGTAAATATCTAATCGCCGTCTTACTTCAGTTTGCCGTTCGGGAGTTAAAGACTCAAATTGATTCATCATTTTCAGACGTGTCACGCCAGAAGCTTGATTGAGTAAGTAATCTAGCGCAGCAATCCATATAAAATGGTCTTCGGGGGGGTTTTGCAAAATCGAAAAGGCTTCAGCTTCGGTTTTAAATTCCATTGCAGTCTAACTACCTTGGGAAGAGACCTAAAAAAACAAATGAAGATAGTAGTAACTATAGTGTAAATCTTAAGTCAGTCCACCTGAAATCCCATTTCATTACACTAAAAAAATATATCTGATGACATCTAACTTATTATTCATTAAGTGCGTGTCAACAGTGTTAAATAAGCGCGTTAATTTGTCATTAACCCGTATTAACTTTTTCTACGAGTCGGTTTTACCCGCATTTTGGGTTTATTGGCTTGTGGCGAAAGTTTGTCTAATACCCCATTGATATATTTGAATGATTCTTCTGCGCCGAATTTTTTAGCTAATTCAACGGATTCGTTAATGGCGACTTTCCAAGGAACATCTTCACCACAAAAACGCAATTCATAACAGCCAATGCGTAAAATGGTATGTTCAATGGGGGTTAATTGGTCTAAGGGACGGTCAATTAAAGGGGTGATTAACTGGTCAAGCTCAGTGATTTTTTCTGGAATGCCGTGTAATAATCGCCGAAAATGAAGATTATCCACTTGGTCCATTTCTTGGTCTTCATAAAACTGCCGTTCAATTTGACCAATATCGTCTCCCGTCAACAACCATTGATATAAAGCTTGTAACGCACGCTGGCGGGCAAAACTGCGCGCTTGTGGCGCGATGCGGGGTGCGGTTGCCGCGGCAACGGTTGCTAACGGCGTGGCGGGGGCGGGCGTGGAGACATCCGCAGACGGATGAGAATCAGAGCTAGAATTCATAAACAAATAAACCAAAAGTAAAAGTATTAAAGAGCAAGTCGCGTTGAATTCACAACACGACTAATGAGGGAAAATC
>CAZKST010000357.1:0-2522 GCA_964555395.1 uncultured Thiotrichaceae bacterium
CTTATTATTTTTTCTTAATCACGACCAAAGTTAAATCATCTAAAAAATGTTCATTCTCCGCTTGCAATTTTAAGTCTGCAATTACCGCTTGTTGAATTTCAAGCGCGGATAATTGCCAATAATAACTTAAAATATGACATAAGCGTTCTAAACCATATAAATGACCATCTTTAGTCATCGTTTCAGTAATACCATCGGTATATAACACAATCCCATCCCCAGATTCTAAATAGGCTTCAATATTATTAACCATAGAATCAATATTTTTAATAACCCCCACAAAGAAACCCAAGGGAGTTGTATCAATATGTTCAATTACGCCACTTTTTCGCACAATTAAAACATCTTCATGTTGTCCAGAAATATCTACATGTCCATGATAATAATCAATTAAAGTAAGCGTTAGGTTTTTATCAGTTCCCATGCGTTGAATATTGTCATAAATAGCACGATTTAACCCAATTAAACATGATTTGGGTTGACAAACATCATTAATAAATAAAGTTCTAACCGCCATTTGTACCATTAACATCAACATTCCACTGGCTAATCCATGTCCGGTGACATCACCGATAGCAATGCGGATTCTTTCACCATAATGCAAAACATCATAATAATCACCGCCCACCTCATCAGCAGGCTGCATAAATCCCGCAATTTCTAATTCTTGAATCGCCGCTAATTCATGATGTTTAGGTAAAATCATTTGTTGAAATTGACGAGTAACTTCTAATTCGGCTTCCATGCGCACATTTTCTTCTTGCAAATAATCATTTAATGCTTGAATTTCTTCATTAGCTTGCCGCAATTCATTGGTACGTTCTGCTACTTTGGCTTCTAAAGTATCAAAAGCATCTTTTAAATTGATAGTCATGGTTTGAAAAGCCCGCGCTAAACGTCCAATTTCATCCGTCCGCTGCACAGGAATAGGATGATGCCATTCTTGGTTGGCTAAGGCTTCGGCGGTTAAGGTTAATTGCTGCAAAGGACGACTTAAACGTTCTGCTAAGACAATTGCGGCTACAATACCTAAACCTAAAGTTAAAACCGCAATAATGATGGCAATAAACATTTGTTGTTGTAACGCTTCTTGCACTTGTTGAATAGATAAATGAATTAAAGTAGCTCCCATAGTTTTTCCATCATGGTCATGTAAGGGCGCAATGACTTTTAAAACATGATTTTCTATATAACTAATTGGATGATTAGTTTCTAAGGTTGTTTTTAAGAAACTAAACTCTTGTGGATTTAAATGATGTTGATAATCATCAGGTGATAATGCTTCTGGTAAATGGCTTTCATGTACAATACTGGCAATTGAATCTTTAACGTGATGTCCCATTGCTAAAACGGTCAATTGATTATCTAACATCCAAATACCTTCAATTTGTCCTACTTTAAGCAATTGCTCAATCATGCGAGTTAAGCCTAATTGTTTTTTTAACTGTTTTATTAATTCAGCATGATAACCCACTTGCACAATACGCGGTTTATCAATGCCTGCAACCGCTGCATATTTAAAATGTTGTTTATCAATTTCTCGTTGCATTGCTTCTTGAATGACTGTTTGTTTTTTGCCATTCAATAAATCCCAGAAGATATAAGCTTGTGGTTGTACATTCGGGTCAGGATGAAAATTAAACAATATGTGTTTGGTATTTAATCGCGAAAGTCCTTGTTCATCACTAATCCAGATTTCATCTAACACTGTATTATCAGTAATTTGTCGTAAATGCTGATTAATCTCAGTTTCAGTTAAACCCGCTTGGTTTGCAATGGCGATTAAATGAGCGGCTAAGGTTGCTTCAACAAGCATTTGTTCACCAAGAACTTGCTCAACTTCTTTAGGAATGGATTCATAAGAGCGAGAAATTTGGGCGAGTAATTGGGCGACAATAATTCCATCTTGTTCTTTTTGTTTAAGCAAAGTTGTTTGAGCATTCCATGTAAGCAAAATAATTGTGCAACTTAAAGTTATGCTTAAGAGTAAAACGATTGTCCAGATAATCCGTTGTTTTAAGTTCATGTTGCAATATCCTGAATTCTACAAGTCTTATTAAAAAAACCTGCTTAACGCGAGTTCGCTGAGAATATTAAGTTCTTTCAAGCAATTATTAGATTCCCCTAAGTATCCATATAATCTGAATGGTTTTTTGGGTAGGTAAGTGCTTGTTTTTCCGTTTACAGGGGGGAGAATTCAGGGGATAAAATAAACGGGTGACAATATTCCATTGAAATTTTTAGTTATTTTTGCCGAACTTGCGTTGCTTAATATTTTCAACGGCTATTCAATGTTTTTACTGTGAATATTGTTATGTTAAAAAAATTCCATCTCGTCTTACTATACAAGTCTTGTATTTCAATACTATTAATGTGAATTCAGCGAATATAAACATATATAGCAAACGCACTACAAAATTATCTGAAGCATGTCATTGTGTTTCATAATTAACACAATAAAATATTGAAAGTTAAGGAAATTTTATTACATGCAAATTAAGGTTCAGACAAACCTAAATTCT
>CAZKST010000358.1:0-2514 GCA_964555395.1 uncultured Thiotrichaceae bacterium
GTGATTATTGTCGGCAATGTGACGGTGGGCGGAACGGGTAAAACGCCGCTCGTTATCTGGTTAGCCCATTTTTTACGACAACAGGGCTATAAACCCGCGATTATTAGTCGCGGTTATGGCGGTAACTTGTTGAAAAATGAGGTTGAATTAGTCACGCTGGAAAGTTCGCCCGCCCGCGTGGGGGATGAACCGTTATTACTCGCAAAGCACGCAAATTGCCCTGTCGCGGTTGCGCCGCAACGGGTGTTAGCCGCGCAAAAAATTTTACAAACTTTTGATTGTAATATCATTATTAGCGATGATGGTTTGCAACATTATGCTTTGCAACGCGATATAGAAATTGCGGTCATTGATGATATACGCCGTTATGGTAACAAACTGTGTTTACCCGCGGGCCCTTTGCGTGAGCCTTTGAATCGTTTAGAAAAAATTGATTTTCGCGTGACACGCGGCGCGACGGCTAGTCATGAATTTTCTATGCAGTATGTTTCTAAAGAATTGATTAATTTAGTAAATCCTAGCATTGCCTATGAAATTACGCATTTTCATGGACAAACCGTCCATGCAGTGGCGGGCATTGGCAATCCTGAAAAATTTTTTAATCGCTTGCGTGACCATTCGTTAAAAGTGCAACCGCATATTTTTAGAGACCATCACGCTTATCAAGCCCATGAAATTGATTTTGCTGATGATTATCCCATTATTATGACGGAAAAAGATGCGGTTAAATGTCAAACTTTTGCCACCGCTCGCCATTGGTATTTGCCGATAGAAGCGCGTTTACCGCCTGAATTTGGTGAACGTTTATTACACCGTTTAAAAAATGTAAATCGCTCATGAATGATGAACAATTGTTGCGCTATAGCCGCCATATTTTATTGCCACAAATTGATATTGCAGGACAGCAAAAACTGTTAGATTCCAAAGTGTTAATTGTCGGTTTGGGCGGTTTGGGTTCGCCTGTTGCGATGTATTTAGCCGCCTCTGGGGTTGGACATTTGGTTTTAAATGATTTTGATGTGGTTGATGCAAGTAACTTGCAACGCCAAATTGTGCATTGCACTGCAACAATAGGCTTGCCTAAAGTCATTTCTGCGCAGCAACAGTTATTAGCTTTGAATCCTGATGTGAAAATTACGCCGTTGGCGCATCGTTTGGATGAACAAGCTTTAATTGAGTGTGTAAAGGATGTTGATTTAATCATTGATTGTACTGATAATTTAACAACTCGTTTGTTATTAAACCGTGTCAGTCGAATCACCCGCACCCCGCTTATTTTTGCAGCCACGATTCGCATGGAAGGACAATTATCCGTTTTTGACCCGCGTATTGCAGCAAGCCCTTGTTATTGTTGTTTATATTCTGAGGACACGCAAACTGAGCAAAGTTGTAGTGAAAATGGTATTTTTGCGCCGATGGTGGGGATTTTGGGCAGTTTGCAAGCCTTAGAGGCTTTAAAATTGCTCATTGGCATCGGCGAGCCTATGATTGGGCGATTATTGTTAATTGATGGGATGACAATGGATTTTCAAGAAATTCAATTAGCTAAAAATCAAACGTGCAAGGTGTGTAGTCAAAACTATTAAGTTAAGCAAGCGTAAGTATTGTAGGGTGGAATAGCGAAGCGTATTCCACCACGACGTTCCGCAAAAACTGAGTAAAAACAAATTCTTATCGCTAAGAATGAATTATAGCAAACGCACTTTAAAAGAGTGCAACGGCTTCCGTTATTGCCAGTGTCGTAGTAGATGAAATCACATTCAATCAAATAGTTAAAGAACAATAGCTGAAGCTATTGCACTCCACTTTACGCAATTTAAGGTGCGATGACTATAGCTTGCTTGCGTTAATGTCAGTTTATTCTTGCCTGCTAGCTTTGTTGATGAGCTTCCTATCGTCAGCCCATCCTACTTTTATCTGAACTTTGCTATAAGCGCGCCATTGCGCAACACCTACCGTAATTAAAAAAGCAATTACTGAAATGATTGCTCTCCGCTTTAATCAATTTATCCTCTTGTTTTTTTAGATAGAAAATACTAAATCAATTTAATAGCTTATCTATTTTTTAATTTATGCGATAATGTTAATAATCGTTTATTCTCTTCTTCTTTTTAAAGATTACACAATTATGATGTTTTCTCGTTTTTTTAGATTTTTTAATGGGATAAAAGCAGTTGCTTTATGTTTTATGCTGCTGATAAATCCTGTATCTGCACAAATCTCAACTGATGGGACAGTGGGACAAGCGACCCGTTTATCTGCGCCTAATTATGTAATTGGGGCTGATTTAGGACAGCAACGGGGCGGGAATTTATTTCACAGTTTTTCCGAATTTAGTATTCAAACCAATGAAACAGCGACTTTCACAGGTGATAGTAGTGTTTCTAATGTGATTAGTCGTGTAACAGGTAATCAAGCTTCTAACATTGATGGCACAATTCGCAGTGAAATTCCGAATGCTGACCTTTATTTAATCAATCCTAACGGGGTTGTATTAGGTAAAAATGCCAGTTT
>CAZKST010000359.1:0-2496 GCA_964555395.1 uncultured Thiotrichaceae bacterium
GCATTGCATTGCTCACAAATAATGTGTGGTGAAGGCGTTTCGCAGAGCCAGCAATAGGTTGAAAACCAATGCTGTGGGAAAGTTAAATTAAAATTGAATAGTTTTATCATCTTAAATTCGCTAAAAATGCAGTGTGTCATTGTTTAGTTTTTGATTTTAACGCATAATCCTTTATTAATGTTGAATCCCAATTCAACACGCTAGGGGTGTCCCGCACGCTCGGGACTGAGAAAATACCCTTTGAACCTGACCTAATTCACATTAGCGTAGGGAAGCGAATGCCAAAAGTTTGTCTCTTTGCCTTCTCTTCGCTAACTGAGTTAGCAAAAATAACCACTCAAGGCAAGACGACATGAATGCAGATAGCCCATTGATTTTCCAAGCCCCCACCAACGAAGTCGCAATCAGTAATTGCGCTTTTGTGTTTGAACAATTCCCCAATTCACGCCGTATTTATGTACAAGGCAGTCGCGACGATATTCGCGTGCCAATGCGCGAAATTCAACAAAGCGATACCGTACGCCCTGATGGCAGTCTCGAACAAAATCCAGCGATTGCCGTTTATGACACCACTGGCGTTTATGCAGACACTGATTATCAAGTTGATATTCAACACGGTTTGCCCGCGATTCGTAGCGCGTGGATTGCCGAGCGGCAAGATACTGAGCAATTAAATCAAGTCACTTCTGAATACGGACAACAACGCTTAAATAATCAATTACTGATGAATTTGCGTTTTCCCAATGTACGCCCACCACGTCGCGCTAAACAGGGCGCGAATGTTAGCCAAATGCACTATGCCAAACGTGGCATCATTACGCCTGAAATGGAATTCGTGGCAATTCGCGAAAATTTAAAACGGCAAACCCTCGCAGATGCGCATTTACTCAATCATCACGCGGGCGAAAGTTTTGGCGCAGTGATGCCGCGTGAAATTACGCCCGAATTTGTGCGCCAAGAAGTGGCACGCGGACGGGCGATTATTCCCGCCAATATTAATCATCCCGAATTAGAACCGATGATTATCGGGCGCAATTTCTTGGTTAAAATCAATTCTAATATTGGTAATTCAGCGACAACCTCTTCAATTGCTGAAGAAATTGAAAAAATGGTGTGGTCAATTCGCTGGGGTGGCGATACGGTGATGGATTTATCCACGGGCAAAAATATTCACGAAACTCGCGAATGGATTTTGCGCAATTCGCCCGTGCCGATTGGCACTGTCCCCATTTATCAAGCGTTGGAAAAAGTCAACGGCAAAGCGGAAGACTTAAGTTGGGAAATTTTCCGTGATACTTTAATTGAACAAGCCGAGCAAGGCGTTGATTACTTTACCATTCATGCGGGCGTATTGCGGGCGTATGTGCCTTTAACGGCAAAACGAGTGACAGGCATTGTGTCACGCGGCGGCTCAATCATGGCGAAATGGTGTTTAGCGCATCAACAAGAGAATTTCTTATACACCCATTTTGAAGAAATCTGTGAAATTATGAAAGCTTACGATGTCTCTTTCTCTTTAGGAGATGGTTTACGTCCTGGCTCGATTGCGGATGCGAATGACGCGGCACAATTTGCTGAGTTAGAAACTTTAGGTGAATTAACTAAAATTGCATGGAAACACGACGTGCAAACCATGATTGAAGGGCCCGGACATGTGCCTTTACACATGGTGCAAGAAAATATGACTAAACAGTTGCAAGTGTGTGATGAAGCTCCTTTTTATACTTTAGGACCTTTAGTCACTGATATTGCAGCAGGTTATGACCATTTCGCCTCTGGGATTGGCGCGGCGATGATTGGCTGGTTTGGGTGCGCGATGTTGTGCTACGTCACGCCAAAAGAGCATTTAGGCTTGCCAAATAAACACGACGTGCGCGAAGGGATTGTGACTTATAAAATTGCGGCACATTCGGCGGATTTAGCCAAAGGACATCCTGCGGCACAAATTCGCGACAATGCGATGTCAAAAGCCCGTTTTGAATTTCGTTGGACAGACCAATTTAGTTTGAGTCTTGACCCATTGAAGGCAAAGCAATTTCATGATGAAACTTTGCCAAAAGATGCGGCAAAATCTGCTCATTTTTGTTCAATGTGTGGTCCGCATTTTTGCTCAATGAAAATTACGCAAGATGTGAGAGAGATGGCAGAGGGATAATTTAAAGTATTCTGATTTGAACCTGCTAGGTTTTTGAAATCTAGTGGGTTTTTTGTTTTATAGAATAGGGAATTAAAACGCTTAAAATGCGTTTTCTTTTGAATTTACATTTGCAAGTCAAAACCCCAACGAGAAGGCGTAACTGTTATATTTTCTGCTAATGTGCACACAAAGCTTTTCTTAAAATCAAATTCATCATGCCACTCAACTTCACCGCTAATCCAATAAACTAAAATTGTATCCTTATCCGATGTAATCGTCGTTATAATTTTTGTGTTCCTAAAATTTAAAAAAGCAGGGTAATTTAACTTTTCTTTTATCCCATTTTCGCATTTAGATAC
>CAZKST010000360.1:0-2487 GCA_964555395.1 uncultured Thiotrichaceae bacterium
GTTGAATAAAAAAACCGAGTAGGATGGGCTGACGATAGGAAGCCCATCAAGACTATTTATCGGCACTTATTCACAGAATAGCTTGATTTAATGTCCGTTTATCCTTGCACGCTAACCTTGTTGATGGGTTTTCTTACGTCAGCCCATCCTACTTTTATTTGAACTGCGTAACTGCTAATAATATAAATTTAATTTAATTTTAGGGAGTTATTTTAACGCATTTTTAATTAAAAAGCGTAAAATTTCACGCGAAAGTAAAGAATCGTTTTCATCACGGTTGTATAAGAAGATTGCATAAAGTGTTTTTAGGGAAAGTGATGATTAAAGCTTAACGTAATAAAAAACGGTATTATGATTATCTCTTGATTTTTTTACAAATTAAAAAGCATTTTTGCCAATATCATAAACAGAGGAAATAAAAGGAGGAGCGATGGACCCGAAGATAATTTGGCTGTTTGTATTTGTTGCAATTTATTGGGCGTATTGTATTTTTTGGGGCATTAAAGGTGCATTTTCATCACGAACTGCCAGTGATTATTTTATTGCAGGACGGCAAATTTCTGTTTGGGTCTATATTCTCGCAGCAACTGCAACTTCCTTTTCTGGGTGGACATTTATTGGACATCCGGGCTTAATTTATCGCGATGGCTTGCAATATGCCCATGCCTCGTTTTATGCGTTAACGATTCCATTAACGGGTATTTTATTTTTAAAGCGGCAATGGCTACTTGGCAAACATTTTGGCTATGTCACACCAGGGGAAATGTTTTCAGACTACTACCGCTCTGAAACCTTGCGGGTGTTGATTGTCGTTGTTGCATTAGTTTTTTCTATTCCCTATTTAGGCGTGCAATTACGCGCTTCTGGCTATTTATTCAATATTTTAACGGATGGGATGCTCAGCATTGATTTTGGCATGTGGATGTTATCCTCTGTCATTTTATTGTATGTCGCCTCGGGCGGGTTACGCGCTGTTGCTTATGTCGACACTATTCAAGCAATTTTATTAGCTTTAGGTATCGTTTTAATTGGTTGCATCGTTTTATATTATGTTGGCGGTATTCATAATTTATTAACAGGGATTGCCCTATTAAGTCAATTTGACACCAAATTAACTCCAGAAGGTTATAGTCATTACATCAGTCTCTCGGGGCCTATTCAATGGGTTAGTGACAGTTCACAAGCCGTGGGCGGCGCGTGGACAGGCACAATGACCATGACCTACTTAATTGCATTAATGGGAATTCAAGCCTCACCCGCTTTTAGTATGTGGGCATTTTCTAATAATAACCCCCGTCCTTTCGCACCGCAGCAAGTATGGGCATCCGCGTTTGGGATTGGTTTTATTTTAATTGTTTTCACCGCGATACAAGGCTTAGGCGGACATTTATTAGGGGCTAATATTGCGTTCATCACTGCCCACCCTGAAGCAGTCAATAACATGCTAGGTTCAGTATTAGGCGACCGCGATATTATGCAAACGCCCAGCCGTCAAGAAGCTTTAGTGCCTGCATTAATCCACTTATTAGCCGACGATGCCCCCTACTTAGTCGCATTTTTAGCCATTTGTGCATTAGCCGCGATGCAATCTACCGCCTCCGCTTACATGTCCACGGCGGGCGGCATGTTAACCCGTGATTTATTCAAACGCTTTCTTATCCCTAAAGCCTCCCACGGAATGCAAAAACTATTAGGACGTTTTGCGATTGTTTTAATCACTTTAGCTGCCTTAGCGGTGGCTTCAAGCAGTAATGATGCGCTGGTTTTATTAGGTGGGTTAGCGGTAGCGTATGGATTACAAATGTATCCCGCACTTATTGGTATTTGTTGGTGGTCATTTTTGACCCGCGAAGGGATTATTGTAGGTTTAATTGCGGGGT
Source organism: uncultured Thiotrichaceae bacterium (assembly GCA_964555395.1). Lineage (GTDB taxonomy): Bacteria > Pseudomonadota > Gammaproteobacteria > Beggiatoales > Beggiatoaceae > CAZKST01. Next base: position 1,881 of record CAZKST010000360.1, read on the forward strand.
TGATTGCTGTCACGATGACTGATGCAATTGGTGGTTATGTATTTTCTATACTCGGTATTACCCCTTGGTGGGGGCGTTATCCTTTAACTATCCACTCAGCAGGTTGGGGGATTTTATTTAATTTACCGCTGGCGATTATTGTTTCTTTCTTTACACAACGCAAAGAAGACCGTGAATATCGGGCAATGTTTCATGATTTATTACAAGAACATGCAGGACTTTCCGAGCATAAATATCGCTGGGTTCCTGTTGCTTGGATTCTCATGATTGCTTGGTTCATTATTGGTGTAGGGCCTGGTTCAGTGATTGGTAACTGGATTTTCGGTGACCCTCGTCATCCTGAAACATGGTTATTTGGCATTCCTTCTTTATGGGCATGGCAAATTTTATTTTGGGCGTTAGGCGTAGCCCTGTTTTGGTTCTTAGCTTATTTTATGGAAATGTCAACAGTCCCTAAAAAGGAAGTTGATAGTTTACAAGAAGATATTGGTGATATTGTTACAAAACGGAATTAACCTGAATTCGACAAGATGTTCTTTATTTTTCAAACAGGTAGGGTGGAATAGCGAAGCGTATTCCACCTGTAATGTAGGGGCAAATGATTATT
>CAZKST010000361.1:0-2447 GCA_964555395.1 uncultured Thiotrichaceae bacterium
GGCAATAGCTGAAGCTATTGCACTCCAATTAAAGTGCGTTTGCTATATATTTAGAGATTTGTGTTAGGTCTGCCAGTCCTGCGAGAACTGGTAGACCTACAAAGCAGGTTTCTGCCCTATCTAAAATGCTTAATTAACGATACAACCATACTCGCATCAAAGACAATAAACGGTCAACTTCAATCGGTTTACTCAAATAATCATTTGCCCCCGCTTCAATGCACTTCGCTTTATCGTCCTTCATCGCTTTGGCGGTTAAAGCAATAATCGGAATTTTATTTAAACGCACTTGGCTTCGAATTTCGCGCATGGTCTCATAACCATCCATTTCTGGCATCATGATATCCATCAAAATCAAGTCCACCATGGTCGTTTTTAAGACGGTTAATGCTTCTTTACCATTGTTTGCAATGATAATTTCCATTTCTTTCTCTTCTAATGCCGTCATCAGCGCGTAAGTATTGCGCATATCATCATCCACAATCATGATTTTTTTATGCGCTAAAATTGCTTCTTTATCATGTACTTTCATCAACATCGTTTGTTTATCAGAAGATAAATTCGCCGCCACTTGGTGCATAAATAAAGTGGCTTCATCTAACAAACGTTCTGGACTCGCAACCGTTTTAACCACTAAATTATCTTCAAACTGCTGTAATTGCTGTTCTTCTGCAATCGTTAAACCTCGATTACCGTATAAAATCACGGGAATCCGCGCTAACAAGTCATCTTTAACTAAAAACGCTAGCAAATTGAAACTTTGCTCTGCTTGAGTGTCAATATCAATCACAATTGCATCAAAATAAGCAATGTGTAAAAACTGCTGCGCATCGCTTAAATTCGTAGCAAGAATGACTTCAGTCGTATCACTGCCAACCACTTGTACAATTAAATTTTGCTGTTTTGCATTATCAGACATTAACAATAACTTCTTGAATTGACGACTGATAAAGGCGCGCAATTTTTCAAAAGTATCTGATAACTCATTCATGCTGACAGGTTTTAACAAATACCCCAACGCGCCCAAACGGCGTGCATCATGGCTTTGGTCTGTCCCTGAAATGAAATGTACAGGAATATGGCGCGTATCAGGATTGTCTTTTAATTTCTCTAAAACGGTTAAACCGTCAATTTTTGGCAAGCCTACATCTAAAATAATGGCATCAGGTAAATAACTTTCTACCAATTGCAAACCAATTTTGCCATCACCCGCATACAGACATTTAAAGCCTTTTTCGCGCGCTAAATCAATTAACACATCGGCAAAGCGTTGGTCGTCTTCAATCACCAATAAAATTTTATCGCCGCTGACTAAATTCATGCGGTCATCTGCCAACGTGGTCGTTACCGACTCATCTACCACTACGATAGTATTGCTTTCAGCGGCAAGTGTAGCCACAGGCGCAATATCTGCTGTGCTGTTTTCTGATGCTGTATTCATTAAGAGCGGTGGTGCAACGATAGAACGTTTTTCAACGGTATTAATGGTATTTTTGGGCGCAACATTCGCGGTGGGATGGTCAATAATGGATTCTGTATTGCCGCCCGCAGTTTGCTCTGGTAAAAATAGGATAAAAGTGCTGCCCTTGCCTTCGTCACTGACTAATTTAATATCCCCGCCTAATAAACGGGCTAATTGCCGCGAAATCGCTAACCCTAAACCTGTACCGCCATATTTACGGCTGGTTGTGCCGTCTGCTTGTTGGAAAGCTTCAAAAATCAATTGCTGCTTATTACTGGGAATTCCAATCCCTGAATCTCTTACACTCAAATACACAAAGCTTTGTTGCGCGGGTAAATGATGCGTGGTTAACTCCGCAGGTGTTGCACGTTTGGCTTGTAAAATAACGCTGCCTTGCGCAGTAAATTTAAACGCATTAGACAACAAGTTATTAATAATTTGTTTTAAGCGATGGGAATCTGTGCGAATTGAAGCAGGCAAATCACCCGCTAAATTGACTTGGAAATCTAAACCTTGTTGATTTGCCAAATGTTGGAATTTTTGCTTAAAGGTTTCTAACAATTCTGCTAATGCACAATTTTCAAGATGAACTTCAACTTTGCCCGCTTCTACTTTGGATAAATCCAAAATATCATTAATCAACATCAACAAATCACTGCCTGAGGATTGAATTGTTTGTGCATATTCAATTTGTTTCTCAGTCAAATTTTGAGAACTGTTTTTTGCTAATAATTGCGCCAGAATTAACATACTGTTTAAAGGCGTGCGTAATTCATGACTCATATTTGCCAAAAATTCCGATTTGTATTTACTGGCTAATTCTAATTCACGCGCTTTGTTTTCAATCGCGAGCTGTGCTTTTTCTAAAGAAAGATTTTTCTCACGAATAGAATCTTTTTGGCGTTCTAATTCTAAAGTACGCGCTTGCAAAGTTTCATTAGCTTGTCGCAATTCTTCTTGTTGCGTTTGCAATTCTTCGGCTTGC
>CAZKST010000362.1:0-2408 GCA_964555395.1 uncultured Thiotrichaceae bacterium
ACTTCCATTTCATACTCTTTCCAACCGACCACAGAGTCTTCAATTAATACTTCATGAATCGGCGATAAATCAAAACCGCGTTGACAAATGGTTTTAAATTCTTCTTCAGAATAGGCAATTCCGCCACCGCTACCACCCATCGTGAAAGAAGGACGAATGACTAACGGATAATCACCCAACATCGCGGCGGCGGCTAAGGCTTCCGCCATTGATTTCACCACTTGCGAGCGCGGCATGTCTAAGCCAATTTTTTGCATCGCTTGACGGAATTTTTCACGGTCTTCAGCTTTATCAATTGCCTCGCGTGATGCACCAATCATTTCCACCTTGAATTTTTCTAATACCCCATGACGGGCTAAATCTAAGGCACAATTCAGCGCAGTTTGTCCGCCCATGGTCGGCAATAAAGCATCGGGACGTTCACGCTCAATAATGCGGGCGACGGTTTCCCATTGAATGGGTTCGATATACGTCGCGTCCGCCATATTGGGGTCGGTCATAATCGTCGCGGGGTTAGAATTGACTAAAATAACGCGATAGCCTTCTTGTTTTAAGGCTTTACAGGCTTGCGCGCCAGAATAATCAAATTCGCAGGCTTGCCCAATGATAATCGGTCCTGCGCCGATGATAAGAATACTTTGAATATCTGTACGTTTTGGCATTGTCGTTTTACTTGCGGGGTTAAGAGAAAAAACGGTTGAAAAGTCTAAACCATTAAAAAACAAATCGTATGTTGTGGCTAATTTCGCACAAAAACCCCAGAGATATTAATCTCTGAGGTTTTAACAAAAACATCACAACAGCAATTAGTTGCGATATGCCTGCATTAATTCAATGAAGTGTCCAAATAAGGGCTCGACATCGTGTGGGCCCGGACTGGCTTCAGGGTGTCCTTGAAAGCTATAAGCGGGTTTATCTGTCCGTTGAATACCTTGCAATGAACCATCAAATAATGAGCGATGGGTTGCTTGTAAATGATTGGGTAAACTGCTTTCATCCACAGCAAAACCATGGTTTTGACTGGTAATTAACACTTGACGGCTTTGTAAATCTTGTACGGGATGATTTGCGCCATGATGCCCGAATTTCATTTTAACGGTTTTTGCACCACTGGCTAAACCTAATAATTGATGCCCTAAACAAATTCCAAAGGTTGGTACACCACTTTCAACAATTTCTTTAATTGCGGCAATCGCATAATCACAAGGTTCAGGGTCGCCGGGGCCATTTGATAAAAATACGCCATCAGGATTATGTTTTAAAACTTCGGCGGCGGGCGTTTTGGCAGGAACGACCGTTACTTCACAACCATGTTCTACTAACAAACGTAAAATATTGCGCTTTACGCCATAATCGTAAGCAATCACTTTCCAACGGGGTTTAGCAGGTTGTTGTGGGGATAAATGCCACACCCCTTCTGTCCATTGATAGGCTTGTGCTGTTGTTACTTCTTGGGCTAAATCCATCCCTTTCAAGCCTTTAAAACTACGCGCAGCTTGTAAAGCGGTTTCAGCACATAAATTATCACCCGCCATAATGCAACCATTTTGCGCGCCTTTTTCGCGTAAAAGGCGAGTTAAGCGGCGAGTATCAATACCCGCAATTGCCACCACATTATAACGGCGTAAATAATCGGGGAGTGTTTCAGTCATCCGCCAATTACTTGCTAATAAAGGTAAATCACGAATAATCAGACCTGAAGCATAAACTTTATCCGCTTCAGCGTCTTCGCTGTTGACACCGACGCTACCGATATGAGGATAAGTCAGCGTCACGATTTGACGAAAATATGAGGGGTCGGTCAAAATTTCTTGATAGCCAGTGATTGCCGTATTAAACACGACTTCACCGACAGTTTGACCGTGTGCGCCGATAGATTCGCCATAAAACAGGCTGCCATCAGCCAACGCTAATAATGCTGAATGTCTCAAAAGCGGTCTCCAAGTTTGTTAGCTCTTGTTAGGGATAGGTGAAAGCGTGTTATGGATACCCATCACTCTATTTAACGATATATTGAGTTTGATTAATATTTTATTTTTTTAACGTATTTATAATAAAAACCGACAGTTCATTTTAGAGAAAGCGGTAAGCGAGTCAGTATTTTAAGGAGTTAGCCGCTTTGCAGCAAGTCTAATATAGCACGCAGGCATATCATGTATGTACTTTAGATGCAGTGCAGCATTTGAAAATAAAAGAGGTATAGTATAACTGAATAAAATGGCAATTTTTTTACGGTTTATTGAAGTGGATTAGAAAAGGTAGATTTACCAATGTTCAATTTATTTTTCGTTCTCACTTTTAAACTCAAAATTTTCCCGAAATTCTTTCATATCTTTTTTAAGTTGTTCCCCATAGTCTCCTAAACTCGGTGCAGTTTGAGCAATTTCTTGTGCTACTTTTGCCCATTT
>CAZKST010000363.1:0-2407 GCA_964555395.1 uncultured Thiotrichaceae bacterium
AACGCGCTGGGTTTTTGAAGATAAATAAGCAATTCACAGTAATATGTAGCAAACATATTTTAAAAGGAGTGCAATAGCTTCAGCTATTGCTTTTTTAACCTTTTGATTGAACGCTATTTACTTATTACGATACTGGCAATAGCTGAAGCTATTGCACTCCAGTTAAAGCGCGATTACTATCCTAAAACTCCCACTGAATCTGTCCATAAACGGCGCGTTCAATTTCTGCTGCTTCTTTTATGAAGTTAGAAGGTGCTTCAGGATGATGACTGTCTAATAAATTTTGTCCTGTGATTGACAATTCCAATCCTTTCATTGGTTTCCAGCCCAAACGTAAGTCTGCTGTTGTGTAGCCAGCAATGGGACTCAATCCGTTATTATCCGCATCTGTGTATCTAAACCACAGGTTTAAATAAGTGTTTTCTGTAAGACTCCAATGCGAAAGTAATGAAAAAGTATCGCGGTTTTCTCTTGTGAAAGATTTTAATACCGTTTCTATGCGTGATAAATGTTTGGTATAGCCTAAACGCATACGCCATGTTTCATTAATTATCAAATTAGTATCAATTTCAAAACCATAAGTATCTCCCTCTCCAGCAAACATGTATTCTGATAAACCTACGTTTGCATTTAATTCAGGATCAAAAACGACTGAAAACATTGTGCTGAGAAGATTGCTATAATCACTACGAAAAACACTGATATCTGTCGCTAAATTCTCATTCCAGCGTTGCCGATACCCCGCCTCATAGGTTTGCACAATTTCTGCTTTAGCATTTTCTTTACCTGTTCCCGTTTGACGACCGTATGGCATAGGAAAGGGAAATGGATTTAAATTAGGGGGTAGCTCTGTTTGTAAAAACAAATCAACATCTTGACGTGATGGTGTCTGCACAGCACGCGAAGCGGCTAACCATGTATAACTATTTTCACTTAATAGCCATTGCAGACGTAAACTGGGCTGCCATTCTAAGCCAGTATAACTATTGTGTTCAGCTTTAACGCCAGCCGTTACCGTGAAAAAATCGGGAATAACAGTCAGTTCATTTTGTATAAAAACACTGTATAAATTTAAATCTCTCTGCGCTGGACGAAATTCGATATCAGTAGCATCGCGTAAGTCGCTATCTGTATAGCGATATCCCATTCCCCACACTAACTGCTGTGCGGGTGATAATGAAAATTGGTGTTGGATTTCTAAATCAAAACTTTGATTAAACATATTGAATGAGGCGAAATCATAGTCGTAAGTATTATAGTAAACTTGTGCACTCAATTGATTACCCTTAGAAAACTCATGCTCCCAACGACCTAATAAATTATAACCGTGCTGATCTATGGTTTCGGGTTGATTATTTAAACTGGGTGTAACGTGATTTATCTTACCTACATAACCATCACCTTGAACTTTCCAACGATTTTGACTATCCCACTTACCATCTAAACGAAAACCTACTTGACTGCGCTTATCCTCATTCGGATATTTACTGAATTGGTCATCACGCTTTGCACTTTGTCCATACACACGATAATGTACAGTGCCCTTTTCATCTAACTGCCCACCATGACGAATACTAATCCGTTTATCTTCCGTTCCACCAATAATAGAAACTAGATTACCTTTTGTTTTATCAGCCGATTTTGTGATGATATTAATCACACCATTGACTGCATTTGCCCCCCACACTGCTCCCCCAGGTCCTCGCACCACCTCAATTTGGGCAATATCTTCTAACATTACCTCATTAGCTTCCCAAAAAACCCCTGAGAACTCAGTATTATAAATACTGAGTCCATCAATCATCACTAGTAATTTATTAGCAAAGTAATCATTAAAAAGCCGCGCAGAAATTGCCCAAGAATGGGCATTGATGCGAGCAACGGACATACCAGGCACCATCCGCAGCAATTCAGGCACACTTACTGCGCCCGATTGCCGAATCTCTGCCTCTGAAATTACATATACTGCCGCAGGGGTGCGCAAAAAAGGTTGTTCAGTTTTGGTAGCGGTAGTAATAGAAACATTCAGTAATTCATCTAAACTCATATCTAATAAACTATCTATATTTTGACCTTCACTTGCAAAAGCTTGATAGGACAAGCAAAAAATAATTAATGCAGATGATATTTTGTACATATATTTCTTCCAAAAATGAGGTGCAATGCGTTTATTTTGAATGTAATTTAATCTGAATTCGGCGAGATGTTCTTTTTTTCAAATAGGTAGGGTAGTTAAGCGCGCATGAAAATTGTAGGGTGGAATAGCAAAGCGTATTCCACCGTTTTGTCTGAACCTTAATTCACATAATTTTCTTGATTAACTTAATGAAAAAGTTAAGGAAATTACGTTAATTGTGTGACAGGAGACAGACAATTTGGCAGAGCTTCATAGTGGAATATGCTTTGC
>CAZKST010000364.1:0-2396 GCA_964555395.1 uncultured Thiotrichaceae bacterium
GTGCTGGTTATCACAATTCGCCCCGCAAGGCTTAATTCATCCACCACTTCACCTGAATAACAGAAACCAAAAACTAAAATTCGTGGCTCTTTTAAGGCAGTAGGGGTTAAATCAGTTTCTAAACTGAGTAACCATTGTTGAATTTGGGCGGGCGTTAAGCGGGTATTTTCCCCTTTTTGGTCAAGGTAGAAATTGCCTTCTGCGTCGCCGTGATTGACTAAAATCAGGTAAAACGGCGCGGGTGATGCGTTCAATTTTGCTTTGATGTCGGTCAGTAAAGCATTGAATTTTTCTACACTGGGCGCGCTGTCAATATCGTCTAATACACCATTATTATCAACGTCTTGCTTAGTGTTGTAGTTGAGGTAATAGATATTATCTTTATGAAAACCCCGACTAAGTAATTGCCGATAGACTCGATTGGTGGTTTTATTGTGCGCGTCTAAGCCTTCATTAATCGCAATTTTGCCTTGAATAATCAGCGCATAACCCGCTGATTGTCCGACTAAAATCGCTTGTTGTGAGGATTCTGCATTGGTTAATAAATCCGTGCCTGCAAATTTGACTTGGAGTTTGTACTGTCCGCTTTGGGTAAAGCCGCTGAAATCAGGGAAGCTGTCCGTGCTGCCGACGCTCAAAAATTCAAATTGTCCGATATCCGATTCAATCGTGGTTATCAAACTGGTTTGCTGTCCATCGGGCGCAGTAATCACCAATTCAATGACTTGTCCCGTTAAATCTTCATTAATGGGTGGGAATCGCCGACTGCTTAAGCGTCCAGTGACATTGACCACGCCGCCGTTTAATAAGGTGGAGCTGCTAAGTTCTAAGCTAATATCGGCGCGGGCTTGATTGACTTTGAACAGCTCGGCATATTTTAACTCAGAGGCGTTGCCCGCTTGGTCAAATGCACGGGCGAAAATTTGATATGAGCCTAAGGGAATACTTAATATTGAGTAATCAATAGTTTGTGCATCTAGGTAATTAGGCTCAGCTTCAATATAGCGTATCCAACTATCAGAATCGCGCAATATTTCATTGTCATAAGCAACGGTAAACCAAGTAAATTGTTTGCTAAAAGGATAGTCCACATTATCTACTAGATATAAGGGGTCGCTATAAATTAGGAGTTCTACCCGTTCAATTTTTGAACCTTCATCTTCCGCATAACCAGACACTAAATCTAATTTTGCGGCGGTATTGCTGCCCAATGGATATTCTAAAGAAACAATAGGGTTAGTTGTATCAACTAGATAGTATTCATGATAGACCGATGAATACGCGCCTTGCTCATCAACGGCATAAAACCATAAATCCGTAGTTTGGGTAATTAAAAAATTCTGCGTGAATTCTTGATAATTAATTTTATCAAAGGAGTAGAAAATTTTTGTGCAATGAGTACAGCTTAATTGCACATTGGGAGAATAGGCATAAATGCCGCCGTTAGGTTTGGCTTGTAAAGGAGGAACCGCTTGGCTCGCATTGATAAAATATTGAATTGTGCCGTTGCTTTGCCCAATGAATAAATCATCATCTTTGTCGCCATCTATATCGACAAAAAACGGCGCGGCGGCAGCTTGTAATTCAACCAATGAGCTAAAAATGGAGTCAGGACGATATTCAAATAACGGTTGGGTTGCTGTGCCAATATTTTCATAAAAGCTGAGTTCGCCTGTTGATTCTCCAACCAATAAATCAGCATCGCCATCGTTATCTAAATCGCTGAAAGTGGGATTTGCTGGCCCCGCATAGCTAAATTCTGAGTCTTGATTTTTTAAATCAATCGCTGCAAAAGGTTCATGCTCACTACTGACTTGCTCAAAGAAAGGATAGTTTTTATCACCAGTATTCACTAAGTAAATCAATGAACCTGAGCCGTTCGCAATGACTAAATCTAAATCTTCGTCATGGTCTAAATCGATTAAGACAGGCGTAATATCTTCTGCGGTTTTGATGGCTGTAAATGGATTATCATCTTGCACTGCCAATAATTGAAAATCTGGGTGCGCTAAATCTGTGCCTTCATTGCGAAAATAGCTAAGTGTGCCATCATTTGCGCCCATTAACATATCAACATCACCATCGCCATCTATATCGCCAAAGGCAAAGGTTTTGCGTACAGATTCTTTTGCTTTCTCTAAAGGTTGGCGGCTTTGCTCTATGTAGTGTGGATAGTGAAGACTACCGACATTTTCATAAAAATAGACAACATCGCTATAACTAATCACGACAAACGCATCTAAATCTTTATCGCCATCAATATCTACAAAATAAGGGCGAACAGGAGCTTGTGCTGAGATGTCTTTTAAAAAATTATATTCGGCGTGTGTGCTTAAACTATCAGTACTTAAAAAATTTAAAGCTTGGTGGTCTGCATAATTGCGATAATAGGCAAA
>CAZKST010000365.1:0-2377 GCA_964555395.1 uncultured Thiotrichaceae bacterium
TTTTGCAGAATTCTATGGTGGAATACGCTGCGCTATTCCACCCTACAACGCTTTTGAACACGTTCAAAAATCCAACCTATCACTCAAGGCTGATTTAATACCCTTGAACTCTCTATTCCGTGAATCCGCACTTCGTCACCATCACGCGCCCGAACCGCTAGACCAACGGGTAATAGTCACTACACCCCGCAATGGATGGCGGGCTTTATTGCCCACTATGCCCATCAGTTGGCAACGATGTCGCATTAAAACGCCCACTTTGTTGCAAATGGAAACTGCTGAATGTGGCGCGGTGGCGTTGGCAATTGTGTTGGCTTATCACGGGCGGCATGTGCCTATAGAAACCTTGCGTAATGAATGCGGTATTAATCGCGATGGCAGCAAAGCCAGTCATTTAATTCATGTCGCCCGCAGTTATGGCTTGCGGGCTAAAGGCTATCGCCGCGAACCCGCACAATTAGCTGCAATGCAATTGCCATTAATCGCCTTTTGGCAATTTAATCATTTTTTAGTGATTGAAGGTTTTGGCAAAAATTGCGTTTATCTCAACGACCCCGCCACGGGACGACGCAAGATTAGTACGCAAGAATTTGATGCAAATTTTACGGGTGTTGTACTGGAGTTTATCCCAAGCCCTACCTTTACCCGCAGTGATAATAAACCCAGTCTATTGAAACAGTTAGCACAACGTTTACACGCACATTGGCAAACTTTGCTATGGCTGGGGTTATTGGGGCTTATGCTATTGTCTTTACAGATATTAATGCCAGTATTGCTACAATTATTTATTGACCAACACTGGTTAACGCGACATACTGACACACTGTCTAACGCACTCCCTATCCTACTGATGGGCATGTTGTTTACCGCTCTCCTGCGCACAGGTTTAGGCTGGGGACAAATGCAACTCCTTAACCATTTTCAAGTGCATCTAAATATTAAATGGTCAGGGCAGTTTTTATGGCATGTGTTGCGATTACCGCTCCATTTTTATGTACAACGCTCGGCGGGAGATATTCTCCAGCGAGTTGCACTAAATCAACGGCTTGCAGCATTGCTAGCGGGCGAAGCGGTTAATACGGTGCTGGCGGTGTTGATGGCGTTAGCGTATGCGTTGACAATGCTCATGTTCAATCTTCAAATTGCATTCCTTACGTTTATTTTTGTATTGCTAAACAGTGTTTTGTTGCATTTTTTGACTCGTCGTCATGCTGAATTAAGTCCCCCAACTGCATTAGCGCAAAGCCGTTGGCAAGCAAACGCCATGAATGGTCTATCTCTGATTGAATCGATAAAAGCAGCAGGGAATGAAGCCCATTTTTTCAGCCGTTGGAGTGGTTTGCACGCTACGCTACTCAATCATCAACAACACTGGGCAAACAGCACCTTATTACTCAGCACCTTGCCCAATTTATTGGCTGTTTTACTCAGTATCGGTATTCTTGCGCTGGGGGGATGGAGCATTATGAACGGTACGCTGACGCTGGGCGCGTTGGTGGCAGTACAAAGTTTATCGATGAGTTTTAGCGGTGCAATCAATCGAATATTTGAAGTCATTGGAAAAATTCAGGCGTTAAATGGAGATGTGCAACGTTTAGATGATGTATTGACGCATCCCACCGATGCCGCCTTGACCGAAACACCGACACAAATAGACGCGCCATTATTGGGTGCAGTTGAATTGCAGCAGGTCAGTTTTAAATTTGGTGCTTTAGCTCCTCCAATACTGCATAAGCTTAATTTAACTTTGCCCGCAGGTCAGCACATTGCTTTAGTCGGTGCTTCGGGCAGTGGTAAATCTACCTTAGCACGCTTAATTGCGGGTTTATATGCGCCCACGCATGGCGATATTCTGTTCGACGGGCGCAATCGAGCCACCCTTTCGCGCAAGGCTTTTAATCGTGGTTTAGCATTAGTTGACCAAGACTGCGGCGTATTTGCGGGCAGTATTCGCGATAATTTGACCTTGTGGCAATCTGATATTGCAGAAGCGGATTTACTGCAAGCCGCTCGTGATGCGTGTATTCACGAATTGATTGAATCCCGTGCTGAGGGCTATGACAGTCCATTGTTAGAAAATGGCAATAATTTAAGCGGCGGTGAGTTGCAACGTTTAGAAATTGCGCGTGCTTTGATACGCAATCCGAGCATTCTAATTCTTGATGAAGCGACTCGCATGTTGGATACGGTCACAGAACAACAGATTTATACCAATCTGCGGCGGCGGGGGTGTACTTGTTTAATTCTCAGTCATCGGCTGTCGACTTTACGCGATTGCGATGAAATTTGGGTATTAGAAGCGGGGACAATTGTTCAACGCGGCAATCATGCCAATTTACTAGCACAAGCAGGCGTGTATCAACAGTTAATAACGGCT
>CAZKST010000366.1:0-2364 GCA_964555395.1 uncultured Thiotrichaceae bacterium
TTTGGCTTTGATAGAATTGTGTGGCGAGAAATAACGTTTTAATCATGTTATTAAATTGCTTTAATTCCAGATTTTAAAAACCTTGTGTAGCAACACATTTCATAGAGTTCAAATGGATTTTATGTGCCCTGTTGAAGCCAGTGTGCAAATACGCCGTTGTTGGCGAGTAACTCAGCATAACTGCCTTGTTCAACCACTTCGCCGTTTTGCAACATGATAATTCGGTCAGCATAAGTGAGCGCGCTGAGACGGTGCGCAATAAATAAAGTCGTGATGCGCAGTTGGCGTAAGTTGCGCATTATTTGGGCTTGGGTGGGATAATCGAGCGAACTGGTCGCTTCGTCTAGGAGTAGAATGCGCGGTTTATGGACCAATGCTCGCGCTAATAATAAACGTTGTCGTTGACCTGCTGATAAAGTGACGGCACGGTCATTTAGAAGGGTATCCATTGCCATCGGTAGCGCGGTAATCTCTTCTGCAATTGCACTGAGGCGCGCCGCTTGCCACGCATCTGTAGCAGTGAACGGGCGACCTGCGATGATATTAGATTCAATATTGCCTTCCACCAGTTGTCCATTTTGTAAAACAACTCCAATTTGACGACGTAACTCGGCTAAGTCTATGTCAGCAATGTCATGATTGTTATAGCGAATATGTCCGCTCGTCGGCTGTTCAAAGCCGAGCAATAAACGCAGTAAAGTAGTTTTGCCACAGCCTGAAGTGCCGACAAGTGCAACACATTCCCCCGATGCAATGTGTAAAGTGACATCGCGCAAAATTGCTGGTTGTTCAGGATGATAGGCAAAATTAAGTTTGTCGATGGTAATGTTGCCCTCTAATTGTATAGAGAGACCGCCACGCCGTTCTAAAGGCGCGTGTAAAATCGCTTGGGCGCGTTCGTACCATGGCACAATAGACAGTAATCCTAATCCCGTGTAGGTCAAGGTCAGTATGGACGCTGTGAACATGGCGAACGCGGCGTTAAAAACAAAAAATTGACTGGTTGTCAAATGGCTTGCCCAGCCGCCTAAACTCACCGCTGTGACAATTGCAATTAAACTGAGTAAAGTGAATAATCCCATTGCCGCTTGCAGGCTATTACGCCAAGTTGCAGCTTGTAAAACGTTGGCTTGTTGCTGAGTAAAGGCAGTGTGCCATTGATTAAAAGCGCGTTCTTCCGCGCCACTGCCGCGCAGTTTAGGAATAGCGTTAAATAATTGCAGTAATAACCCCGATAATTTCCCCGCTTGTTCACTGATTTGCCGCTCATAATGCACAATGCGCATTCCTCCGACCAGTGCGAGAACGACCGCAAAACTGACCATCAGTATCGCTAATAGCATCAGCGGTACACTGTATAAAGCCATGAGTGTAAGGGCAAATATCACGAATAGTCCATGTAATAAGCCGACTAAAGTCGCACCGCTTAAACTTTGGCGCAGGGCTGCAATATCACTGAGACGGCTTGCTAAATCGCCTGCGCTGTAATGGCGAAAAAATCCCGTTGGCAATTTTAAGACTCTGTCCCAGAGTGCGCTGTGGCTGATGACTTCCATCCATACGCCCATCCGCAGTGAAATAAAGTGTTTATATATCGCTAATAACCACGACACAACCGCAATGCTGCTCAAACCAAGTGTTAAATACAGTAATTGAGGAGCGTTGCGTGTCGGTAAAAGCGTTTCAATTAAATGTCCCATTGCCCATGGTAATAAGAGTCCAAGTCCCGCCGTTAGCAGACTGATGAACAGTAAAATTGCGGCGGCGGGGGCGTGTCCGTGCAGTGTAAAGCGTAATAAATCTAATAAACCAATGGGCTGCGATGGGAGCGGACGATAAAACATGATTGCGCTGGGTTTAAGCATTGCGGCAAAAGCGGCGTTTACTTGCTGCGTGGTCTGATTTTGTGAGTCATGAGCTAGGTAATAATTTTCGTGGCGAATTAAAGCATACGGGCGATTGTCTTGATGATTAAACCCTAATAAACAACCGCTGTCTTGCTGCCACCAATCCGCTTCTAAACGTACTTGACGATGGGGTATGTCGGCGGCAATGTGTGTTAAAAGCCGTGCTAATGGTTGTGCTAACAGCTCGGTCGTCGCAGTTTCTAAAGGAGTGTTAAAAGTAATTCTGCTGTGTTGTCCTAAAATTTGACAGGCAGTCCACAGGGTTTTAGATGTACATAAATTAAGCGGCGTTAGGTCTGCTAAAGTCGGGGATTGGGAGACAGTTGACGACTCTTCTGACAATTCTGACGACTCTTCAAAAAGGGGTAAATCTCGGGGTAAATCTACAGTTGAAGCAGTACCAGCCGTTATTAACTGTTGATACACGCCTGCTTGTGCTAGTAAATTGGCATGATTG
>CAZKST010000367.1:0-2351 GCA_964555395.1 uncultured Thiotrichaceae bacterium
GCTCTTCATCGGGTTCAAATACGAATACAACTAAAACTAATCCTTTCACCGTTCCGTCTTCCATCAGCAAGAATTTAGTGATGAAAAGTTATGACGGGATAAGTGACGACTTGCTCACAGCGGGCGTAGGACAAACAGGTATTGTGAGCAGTAACATTACTTATGCGGATTCTGCCAATCCAACTGCCGCCGAATTACGCCGTGCTGCGATTATCACCCAATATCGCGCTAACCAAGATACACGCGCTATTGCAGGTTACGGCACGTTGTACGGCGCGGGTGTTCCCACCCGTTTTGCGACCGCGACAACTAACGGCATGGTAGCGGGTAAAGAATATTTATCATTTTACGATGAAAGCACAAATCAACAAAACGTCGCGATGATGGTGCAAATTCCGCAAAACTTTGATACAAACCGTCCTTGTATCGTCGTGACCGCATCCCCTGAAGCACGCGGCATTTATGGCGGAGTCGCTTTAGCTGGCGAATGGGGTTTAAAAAATCGTTGCGCAGTGGCTTATACCGATAAAGGCATGGGCATCGGTTTACATGATTTAACGGCAAACTCAGTTAATCAATTAAACGGCACACGCATTGTTAATTCCAGCACCGTTACCTCCCATTTCTCCGCACAAGGCAATGGCACAAGCGATTTAAGCAGCTATAGCAGCGCAAATACTGCCCGTGTTGCCTTAAAAACAGCGCATTCACAGCAAAATCCTGAAGTCAACGCAGGCAAAAACGTTTTAGAAGCCGTTAATTTCGCCTTTCATGTGCTCAATATGAGCGAAAACTATGGCAATAGCACCACAATAAACTCAGCAAATACGATTGTTATCGCGGCGGGTTTAGGCACAGCGGGCGGCGCAGTGTTACGCGCAGGCGAACAAGATTCACAAGGTTGGATTGATGGCGTTGTAGCCGTGAATCCGATTATCAACGTGCGTAAAACTTTGACAAATGAAGGCTTTTTAATTCAGCAAGGCTCACGGATATTGTATAACACCACTTATGCAAAATCCTTTTTAGATGCAATGAGTTTTATCAATTTGTACCAACCTTGCGCCAGTGCAATTTTTACCAACAACAACACCGCAAAAGGACGTTGCACCGCATTAAAAGCGGCTAATTTATTGACTTCTAGCACATTAGCCGAGCAAGTCACCGAATCGCAACAACGCTTAATTAATTTCGGTGTGATTTCCAGTGTTAACGCCATTGCTCACAATTACTATTCTGCCCATTATTTTGCAGCGAATTCCATGTACATGGCGAACAGTTACGGACGGTTTAGCGTGGTAGATAATTTATGCGACTACAGTTTAGCGGGAAGTCGTGCCTCAAATAGCCCGATAACGCTGACCTTAACGGAATTAGCTGCCCAATTTGCCAGCAGTAACGGAATGCCACCTTCTAATTCAACCACTGTGCCCACGCAAACGCTAAGCCCTATCAGTTTGATTAATAACAATGGTAATTCGGGTAAAGGTATCAATTATTTATACAACTTATCTAGCAATAGCACCGCCGATGAATATTTATCAGGCGCAAGTTGCATTCGACAATTAGCCTTGAATACGCAATTAAGTGCAGTCACAGCGTTGCCCACGACTACGAACACAACGACGACGACAACGACCACTACTGGATTGGCTTTAAGCGGCACTTTAGCGCAGCAAGCTTTACAAGTACAAGCAGGCGTGCAAGCGACTTATGCGAGCGCAGATTTACGCAATAAACCCGTGTTAATTGTGCAGGGGCGTGATGACCCATTGGCAAATGCGAATTTCCATGCACGGCAATATTTCGCGCTTAGTCAAGTAGTTGGACGGACAGGCGTTAATGCTTCCGTGCGTTATTTAGAAATTTTAAATGCAAACCACTTGGATGGCATGAATGCAACGTTTAATCTCAGCACACAAATTCCCATGACTTATTATTTTAATAAAGCGATGGATGCGTTATTAGACAAATTACAAAATAATTCCGTTTTGCCAGCAAATCAAGTTGTTGCAACGACTTCACCAGCACGCACAGCGGGACAAGTCACGCAAGCGAATTTACCTGTATTCGGCAGCACCAATAATTGCGCTATTAGTTTTGATTATTTCGAAGATATTGGTTTGACCGTACCTGATTGTGGTTCAATCACGAATGTGATTAGTAACTAAATTGCGTTCGGAAAATATTTAATTTGAAACAAAGACCTGCTAGGTTTTTAAAACCTAGCAGGTCTGTCGGCACATGTTAAAAACTCTGCTTTTTTTACTTCACTTATCCAATGAAAAACACGCTCCCCGCTCGCAAAGGTGCGCGCAAAATCAGCGAAATACCGCCCGAGATTTTGCAAC
>CAZKST010000368.1:0-2346 GCA_964555395.1 uncultured Thiotrichaceae bacterium
CTACTGAATTCAATTAAATTTTTCCGCACCACTTCCCCCAATGCCGTTTTAGCAACACTGTCTAAAGTGCGCCCGTCATCCGTATCTTGTCCCGCGTAATCGAGTTGCAACACAATGTCCGCTGCTGGCGTGCAATCGCCGCCCTTATCTGCCCATTCAAATAATAATAAAGTGGGTTTTGCTGCCGTGAGATAGTCACGAATTCCTAAAAATTCTAATTCTTCAGGGTCGGCTAAACGGTATAAATCAAAATGATAAACCTGCCATTCTGCTAGACTATAAGGCTCAACTAAGGTATAAGTGGGACTTTTAACAGCGCCGAGATGTCCTAAGCCCTGCAAAATACCACGCGTTAATGTGGTTTTGCCTGCTCCTAAATCACCCTCTAAATAAACGACTAAACTATTCATAGGTGAGTTTGCCGCGACATTTTGACAACTACGCGCAAAATAAAAGCCAAATTTTTCAGTCTGTTGACTGTCTTCTAAAAAAAAATGACTCATGCGATTCCTATAAAAAAAACGAAAAATATAACGATTTATAGTGTAACAGGTCTGCAATTAAAAAACGGAGCATAAAGTATGGATGTTTTAGTTGTGCGTCATGCTATTGCACAAGAACGCGATGAATTTGCCGCATTAACCAATCAATCCGATGATTTACGTCCTTTAACTGACAAAGGGCGGCAAAAAATGCGGAAAAATATCAAAGGGCTAGCAACGCAGTTAGAAAATATTTCTATAATTGTAGCAAGTCCTTTGGTGCGAGCACAGCAAACCGCTCATTTATTACAAGAGCAATACGGTTCAGCTGATTTTCATACTTTAAGTGCGCTTGCACCCCGCGGCTCGATTATTGATATTTTAGCTTTTTTGAAAAAACAGCCGCAAAATCGCACAATTTGCTTAGTGGGACATGAACCCGATTTGGGTGAAATGACCACCTTTTTTTTATCAAGTCGTCCCGATACTTGGTTACCTTTTAGAAAAGGGGCGGCATGTTTATTGCGATTTGAACATGCAATTGAAGCGGGTGAAGCGGATTTAGTTTGGTTTTTAACGCCAAATCAAATGCGTGATTTAGCTAAATAAGTAAGTAGCTTACAACTTGACAAGTTTGTTAAACTTGAGCTTGCACGCTTAATATAATTCATTCACCCTAGTTAACTGCTGTTTTTTTAGTGAATTAGGTAATAACAATGCGTTTTTTAAATGAATCTTTAGATGAAAACTCTGAACGTTTAATGGTTGCGTTCTTAATTGCTGCTGCGTTGCATGTATTTGTAATTTCAACAGTAGGCTTTAAACTCCCAGAGCCTAAACAAACAATTAACTCATCAATGGAAGTCATTTTAGTCCAAAAAAGTACCGAAAAAGCTCCCAAAGATGCCGATTTTTTAGCACAAGCCAGTCATGATGGCGGTGGGCAAAGTGACAAGTTAGAACGCCCCGCCACCCCGACTATTGCACCTTTTCCAGACCAAACTGCCCATTTAACAACGGCATTGCCTGTGCCTAAACAAGCGGCTGCCGCACAAAAACCTGATATTTCTGAATTAACGACTGATAAAACAGCACAAACCAAAGTGCTTAAAAAAGTAGAAGAAATAGAAATTAAAGCCAATAATAATGCTGATGAAACGGAAGATGTTCCCCCCATGCCGCAAATGCCTGCCAGCACTTTGATTGCTAATTCTTTAAATTCAGTAGCGAGTATTCAAGCGGAACTGGATGAAAAATTTAATGATTTTTCACAACAAAAGCGGATTAAACATTTATCAGGAAACAGTGCGAAAGAATTTAAATACGCGCTTTATATGGAAGAATGGCGGCGCAAAGTGGAAGAAGTGGGCAAATTAAATTTTCCAGAAGAAGTGCGCCAACATAAATTATCGGGCAAATTAATTTTAGATGTAGCGTTAAATGCCAATGGCACAATTTACGAAGTCAGCATTAAAAAATCTTCGGGCTCTGAGGTTTTAGACCAAGCCGCTTTACGAATTGTGCGACTTGCCGCGCCATTCGCGCCTTTTTCAGAAGAAATTCATAAAGAAACAGACGTGTTACACATTACACGCACATGGGAATTTTTACACAACAGCGTCAGCACTAAAGGACGCTAATTTTTTTGATGATAAATTATGTTTACAGGCATTATTCAAGCGGTTGGACGGATTGGACAACGTGAAAATTTAGGTGTAGATGCTCGTTTGAGCATTAAAACAGGGATTTTACCACTCGCCGATGTCAATTTAGGGGATAGTATCGCAGTCAATGGCGTATGTTTAACGGCGGTTGCTTTAAATGAACACGGTTTTGTGGCAGACGTTTCTGGCGAATCTTTAGG
>CAZKST010000369.1:0-2341 GCA_964555395.1 uncultured Thiotrichaceae bacterium
CAGTTTTACACGCAGATATTCATCCTCAAACCGATGGTTCTTATCTTGTAGATGCAAATATTCATTTAAGAGAATTAAATAGAACTTTGCAATGGCATTTGCCCACAGAAGGCGCAAGAACTTTAAATGGTTTACTGTTAAATTATTTAGAAATAATTCCTGAAGCGGGTGCAAGTTTGCGTATAGAAGATTATTTAATTGAAATTATTCAAACCTCAAGCAGTGGCATTAAAATTGTAAAGATTAGCGAGCTTTAGTTTTTAAACAATAAGGGAATGAAAATATGACAACTGTTTTAGTTGTAGGTGGTGCTGGATATATAGGCTCGCATCAAGTCAAAATGTTATTAAAACAAGGTTATCAAGTTGTTACTTTTGATAGTTTATCAAATGGTTATGCAGATGCAGTGGTGGGTGGGGATTTAATAATTGGCAATTTAGCGAATCGTGCTGATTTGCAAAATATTTTTGAGCAATATCAATTTGATATTGTTATGCACTTTGCTTCTTTTATTCAAGTCGGTGAATCTATTCAACACCCTTTGAAATATTATCAAAATAATGTTGCTTGCACTTTAAATTTATTAGAAATGATGGTGCAACATAATGTGAAACGCTTCATTTTTTCTTCTACTGCTGCCATTTTTGGTGAACCGCAGCAAGCATTGATTGATGAATCACATCCTAAAGCCCCGATTAATCCTTATGGCTTATCCAAGTTAATGATTGAACAAATGTTAGCGGATTTTGACCGTGCTTATCAGTTAAAATCTGTGTGTTTGCGTTATTTTAATGCGGCGGGCGCAGACCCAGAGGGACAATTAGGCGAGCGGCATTTACCTGAAACGCATATTATCCCCTTGATTTTACAAGCTGCTTCTGGGCGACGGGACAATATTACGGTATTTGGTGATGATTATGCTACCCCCGATGGAACTTGTATTCGAGACTACATTCATATCAATGACTTATGTCAAGCCCATTTATTAGCTTTGCAATATTTGTTAAAAGGCGGTGAAAGTAACGCTTTTAATTTAGGCAATGGCGCAGGATTTTCTGTGCGGGAAGTGATTGATACGGCTAAACAAGTCAGTGGTCGTGAAATTCCCGTTGTAATGGGCACACGCCGCGCAGGCGACCCCGCCCGTTTAGTCGCCGATGCCACCCGCGCAAAGCAAATATTAGGCTGGCAACCCGAATTTGCTGATTTACAAACTATTATTAAACACGCATGGCAATGGGAACAAGCGCACGATTGGGGGGAGTAAGTTTTAAAACTCAGGGCTAGCAAATTTTTGAACTTGCTCCAATAGACCTGCTAGGTTTTTGAAACCTATAGCAAACGTACTATAAAAAAATAAAATAATGAATTACATTCTTGTCTGAACCCTAATTCGCATAATTAACACAATTTCCTTAATTTTCAAGAATTTTTAATTATGCTAATTATGAAACACAGTAAATTGGGGTTCAGAGGCGCGGTTACTATAATAACAAAAACCTGCCAAGTCTTTATTTTAGATTTGGCAGGTTTAGTAAGGTAGCAAGCTTAAATAAGCTTACCCCCTATTGATACTTTAATAATCGTAACTTATAGAAAACATGATTGTGCGCAAGGGTTGCGGAGTAGCAATAAAGGCGGTGCTGCTTTCTCCCCCTGCGTTGTAATATTCACGGTTGAATAAGTTGTAAACATCAATATTCGCTGACAGCCCACCCAAGAAATTGCGCGCCCCTAAATGCAAATTAGCAACGACATAACTTGGAGATTGTTGCCGCTCTGTGCTGGTGCTGCTGACGTTTTTGTTGGTATTGGTTCTGCCTACCCAGTAAACTTTCGGGGTGATAAAATAGCGGTTTTGATAACTAAAAGTCATGCCTAATTTAGCTTTATGTTTAGCAACATAAGGTAAATCCCGCGCAACATTATCACAGCACGTTTCACCATCTAAATAGCTGTAACTACTCCATAAATCGCCATTCCAGCCATTCCCTAAATCCATTTGATAATTCAAAGACAAGTCTGCGCCGTAGTGCTTTTCTGTGCCTAAATTATCGCGAATGGTTGTAGTGGTTAAATAAGCCCCTGGTAAAAATTGGACAGGGCTGTCAGTGGTACGAGTACGGATAATATTTTCAATTTCTGCATAATAAGTGGCTAAACCTAATTGCAGATTTTTGACGGGACGATAATCAAAACTCAATTCAAAATCGCGAGATTTTTCAGGCTCTAAGTTAGGATTCGGTGCGCGGAAACTGGTGCTGATATAGCGTCCGTCGGCGGTTTGCTGTCCTGTAAATGAGCCAAAAGTGGCATAGTTTTCAAAAACAGAGGGCGCACG
>CAZKST010000370.1:0-2323 GCA_964555395.1 uncultured Thiotrichaceae bacterium
TGGCAAACGCACTTTAAATGGAGTGCAATAGCTTCAGCTATTGCCTGTGTCGTAATAGGTAAATACTGTTCAATCAAATAGTTAAAAAAGCAATAGCTAAAGCGATTGCACTCCGATTTACGCAATTTAAGGTGCGGTTACCATAAATATTTAAATTCAGTATTTTAATCAGGTCTGCCAATCCTTTGAAGGTCTGGCAGACTTTTGAATGTATTCAAAATAGACCTGCTAGGTTTTTAAAACCTAGCAGGTCTTTGTTTTTATGGGTATTGTATGCTTGTGGTGTTTCATGGTGGAATACGCTTCGCTATTCCGCCCTACAACGCTCATGCTCGCTTAAATTAATGACTTTGACGCTATGCTGATGAGCTCTTACAATCATGCTGTCTAGCATCGCATATTCAAATTTCTATCGTATGTTTGCTATAACTCCTAATCCTAATAACTTGAGCGTTTAAAATCTTATGCGTTATTTGCGAATTAATTTAAGCCAGCAAAGTTTACAATTAATTGAAAATGAAAAAATTTTAAAGCAGTATTTAATTTCTAGCGCGGCAAATGGCGCAAATGAGCAACGGGGTAGCGGCGGAACGCCACGCGGTTGGCATAAAATCAAGCTTAAAATTGGTGGCAACGCGCCAATCAATACAATTTTTGATTGCCGCCGTCCATTAAGTGAGTTGTATTCTCCTGCATTACGCGCCCGTTTGGCACAGCGGCGTGATTGGATTTTAACCCGTATTATGTGGCTTTCAGGGTTAGAGCCCTTGAAAAATCGTTATGGGCAAGTAGATACTTTAAAGCGGTATATTTACATCCACGGGACACCCGATGATGTTCCGCTGGGCGTGATTGGTTCTAAAGGTTGTATTCGGATGCGTAATATAGAAATTGTAGAATTATTTGAACAAGTGGAAGTCGGGACGCAAGTTTTAATTGAAGAATAACCACATTGATAAGGAGTTTTAAGATGCGATTGCAAATATTAGGTTTAATTTGCGCATTGACTTTAAGCAGTTATATGACAACAGTACAAGCACAATCGTTTGCTAGTCCTAAGCAAAGTGTGAATAAAAGCGCGGGAATTCCGATTCAATTTAGAAAAGGCGAACAGTCTTCTATTGTTGTTGGCTCATTGATGCGCGCTGAAAAGCGGCGTTATACCTTAAATGCTCGCGCCCAACAAAAAATGACGGTTAAACTCACATCTCCTGATAATAGCGCAGTTGTGGCAATTTATTTACCAAGCCGCCGTGATGCTTTGCCGTTAGCGGATGCAATCAACAATGCCACGACTTGGACAGGTTCATTGCCCGAATCAGGGAATTATTTATTTGTGGTCAGCAGTAAAACGGGTATGCCTACAGATTACAGTTTAGAAGTTGAGATTAAATAATGGTTTTTTTTGCTCGTATGTGCCGCGTTTATTGGTTTTATAGTTTTGTTGCTTTACTTTGTTGCGTCATTGTACAAGCTGCTCACGCGACTGATAAAAGTTCTGAAATTGCGATTCGTTTTAAAAAAGGCGAAAGCTCGGCTGTTCTTGAAGGGGGCATTATTCGCGGTGAACAAGTACATTATACGCTCAGTGTAAAAGCTGACCAGTATATGAATATCAATGTTATTTCACCTGAAGATAATGCGGTTTTTCACATTTATTTACCTAATCGCAAAGATACTTTAGCGGGGGTAGGTGAACACGATAATGCAAGTGTATGGAGCGGAACATTGCCCACGTCGGGTGAATATTTAATTGTGCTCGGCAGTCGTCGCGGTAACACGGCTTATACGTTATCGGTGGAAGTAGAGCCTGCAATTGATTGTAATAATGCGAATACTCAAGTAGATATGAATCAATGTGCTGCACGGGCTGCAACGACCGTCGAGCAAAAATTGGGGCGGTTGATGACTTTACTTGCTGCACAGATGCCCGCCGAAAAATGGCAAAAATTGAATGGTTTAAATAAAAAATGGTTGGATTTACGCAACGTGGAATGTCAATTTGAAGCGGATTTTTATGCAGAAGGCGGTAGCATGAATCCGATGTTAGTTTCTAGTTGTGTAGAAAACCAAACTAAGGAGCGGATTGAGCGTTTAAAAGCGTATTTATGTGGGGTTGAAGCGGATAATTGTGAAGCGGCGCGTAAATTTAAGTGATGTAAATTGAGCGGATTGTAGGGTGGAATAGCAAAGCGTATTCCACCATGAAACGCCGCAAATACTGAGCAAAAACAGATGATAAACCAAATGGTGGAATACGGCTTACGCCTATTCCACCCTACATAGATTCAGATTCAAACAAATTGTAAAACCTTAAACGGGT
>CAZKST010000371.1:0-2286 GCA_964555395.1 uncultured Thiotrichaceae bacterium
AAAAAATTAAGAAAATTAAGTTAATTGTATGAATTAAGGTTCAGACAATTTGGTAGAGCTTCATGGTGGAATACGCTACGCTATTCCACCCTACAAACGCCTTTCTATAAAGAATTTATTCGCTTTAATAAATAAAGTTTATTATTTGTCATAGTATCACTAAAATAATTCTGTTAACTTATCTAGTTTGCAAGTTAACGCATTTTTCGCTTTAGCACGTTTTAATTTTTTATTTTTACAACAAAAAGAATGATATAAAACGTTGTTTTCACTGATGATGTTACTTCTATGAGCATTAGAGACAGAACCCTTGCCCTTGCTGGCATTTTTCAAGCGGCTGAATTAGTTAGACAAGTCGCCCGTCATGGTGTTGTTGAAGATGAAGCTTACAAACAAAGTTTGTATAGTTTATTGCAGCAAGATGCTGAATCAACCGAAGCTGTTTACGGAGGGTTGCAAGGGGTAAAAATGGGACTAACGGCATTATTAGGACGTGTCCCCCCTAAAAATAACGCGCCGCGCCGTGATTTAGAAGTGATGGGATATGTAATTGGCGCGATTGTGCTAGAACGTAAACTCATCAAACAACCTGCTATGTTAAATGTTTTAAGTGATGGGATTCAAACCGCCCGCTGGTTAACTGAACATTACGATTTAACCCATCCTGAAATTGTCAGCCATTTTGCACGCTTATATAGCAATACTATCAGCACTTTTGACTATCGTATTCAAGTGCATGGCGAATCTCGCTTTTTACAAAATGCAGCTAATGCCGATAGAGTTCGCGCTTTATTATTAGCCGCTATTCGCTCAGCCGTTTTATGGCGACAACGCGGCGGCAATCGGTGGCAATTTTTATTTTCACGCGGTAAAATTTTGCACATGGCACAGCAATTACTGCATGAAGTTTAAGCCTTTTTCCCGTATAGTTCTTTTTCAACCTCCTTATCATTCATGTTAAAACTCATTGAAAAAATTCATTCTTCCGCTGCCGTTGCCCATTTGCCGACCTTAACTTTAGCGTATGAACGACGCATTATCAGCCGTCAACGGGTTGCTTTGGATGATGGTAGCGATGCGGGTTTATTTTTGCCACGCGGCACGGTGTTATATGCGGGCGACATTTTGCGTGCAGAAACAGGCGAGTTGGTATTAATTCAAGCTGCTTTAGAACAATTATCAACTGTTTATTGTGATGATTTGCTGTTATTTGCGCGGGTGTGTTATCACTTAGGCAATCGGCATGTGCCCGTGCAAATTACGGCGGGCGTTATTCGCTATCAACATGATCATGTATTAGATGAAATGGTGCACTTGCTAGGGTTAAATATCTGTGTTGAATCAGCTAGTTTTCAACCAGAAGCGGGCGCGTATGCGGGGCAAACGCATTCCCACGCCGTGCATAGTCATACACATGAACACTAATTTATTACGTTTATTGCATTTAGTCAGTCCAACTTTACCGATTGGCGCGTTTACTTATTCGCAAGGGATTGAATGGGCAGTAGAAGAAGGCTGGATTCGTTCGCCTGAGCAATTGCATGAATGGGTACTTTATCAATTACAAACCACGGTAAGTTTATTAGAAGTTCCGTTATTAATGCGTTGTTATCAAGCGGTACAGGAGCGTGATAGGGAAAAACTGCAATATTGGATTGATTTTTTGCAAGCAAGTCGTGAAAGTCACGAACTCTTATTAGAAGAAAAACAACGCGGACGGGCATTAACGGATTTATTAATTGCTTGGCAAATTGAACCAGCGGCGGCATGGAAAGCGCAATTAGCGCAGAGTCAATTAGCGGCGTTTGCAGTGGCTACCTGTTATTGGCAAATTCCAATCACAGAAGCAGCGCAGGCGTATTGCTGGGGATGGTTAGAAAACAGTGTGTTAGCTGCTATTAAATTAATTCCTTTGGGACAAACAGCAGGGCAATGTTTATTGCAAAAGCTCATTCCACAAATTCCGCCGAGTGTTGAAATCGGTTTACAGCTTGCAGATACAGAAATAGGGGCTTCTTCGCCCGCCTTAGCCATTGCAAGTAGTTGTCATGAAATTCAATATACGCGTTTGTTTCGGTCGTGAAGAATTTAGGTTTGTCTGAACCTTAATTTGCATGTAATAAAATTTCCTTAATTTTCAAGATTTTATTGTGTTAATTATATAGCCAACGCACTGTAACTGGAGTGCAATAGCTTCAGCTATTGCCAGTGGCGTAATCGCTAAAGTAATTTTCAATCAAAAGGTTAAAAAGCAATAGCTAAAGCTATTGCACTCCATCTTAATCA
>CAZKST010000372.1:0-2283 GCA_964555395.1 uncultured Thiotrichaceae bacterium
ACGCGGTTTAATGTCGCGCAGAGAACCGACGATTTTGTTGAGGGAGTAGGGCGTATTTGAGGGAAATTACATTCCCTGTTTTGGGGAATGTAATAGTATGAATTATTTTATTTCTCGTCCATCTAAATCAAAAAAAGCTCTGTTTATCATATTTCCTTGCTCATCGTATTGGCGCATCAATTTGTGATAACCCTCCTGAAATAAAACAGGTTTTCCATCTATGCCAAAAAAAGCACGCTCTATTTCATTTTCCCGAGCATCGTATTGGCGCGTCAATTTGTGATAACCTTCTTTATGTAAAACAGGTTTTCCATCTATGCCAAAAAAAGCACGCTCTACTTCATTCCCCCGAGCATCGTATTGTCGCGTTAATTTGTGGACATCATTTTTATTTAAAATAGGTTTTCCATCTATGCCAAAATAGGCACTCTCTATTTCATTCCCCCGAGCATCATATAGGCGCGTCACTTTGAGGTAACTGTTTTTAGATAAAAATGGTTTTCCATCTATGCCAGCTATGCCAAAATAGGAACTCTCTGCTACATTCCCCCGTGCATCGTATTGACGCATTAATTTGTGATAACCGTTTTTAGATAAAAACGGTTTTCCCTCAGCATCAAACAATGCAGCTTCAATAATATTTCCTTTTTCATCATAAATGAGTTTCAGTGTTGAATTACCTGCTTGGTCGTTCATTGGCTTATGATGAGCATCTATAGAGGTTATCTCAAGAGCTAGACCCTGTTTGTCAAATTTTTGTAGTTGTCCATAAGCTTTATCAATTCCAATCTGTGGTGCATCGTTATCATCAACATAATAACGCGCCAACTCATCGCCTTCAGGTGAATATTCAAACTTTACAAATTTAGCTGGTGAGTTAGTTTGTGATTTAGGAAAACCATCTGCACCTACATAGTGAGCGCGTGTTGGATGCGTCTGTCCATCTAAAGATGGGGAATAAACCAATTTCCAAACTAATTTATTTTCTTTGTTTAAAGCCTTTTCATACGCAATCTTATTATCGGCATCTAATCCAAACTCCCATTGACATTCCCGCAAGGGGTTTTGTTGCGCAAGCCAATCTACTTGCTTAAGATAAGTTCCTACCTCATGACGAGGATTACAGTTACCTGAGCTGTCAACTGCCATCACTCTGTAAAGAGAATTGCTACGCCCAATTTGTATAAATTTAAAAGAATTATTGCGTCCTTGCGGTGTTTCTAATTTACCGACACACTGCATAATGCCAAAACGTTTAGCATAAGTATTACAATAAGTTTCAATCTCGCGAATATAACTATCCCAATACCAAAACGCCGCTCCGCCAGAAATCGCAAATATTCCGCCCGCGACCGCCACCTTTTGTAAAAAAACGCGCAGTCTTAAGCCATGTCGTCTTGCTGCTTCTGGTCGCCGTTTCTCAGCATCAGGCATGTGGCTATCAATCCATTGTCCATCAAACGCTTGTTTATAAATATTATTACGAATAACCAAATCACCTTGTTTAACTTTCAACAAACCAGACAACAGCAAACTATTAATCAATGGATTGGTATTATCATCACAAACCTTTTTTCCTGCTAAGATTTGTTTATACAACGTCAAAATATCTGCACAATTCTCTTGTCCGCGCAATACATAATTACTCACCGCGTCTAAATTGCGGTCACCTTCTTTTGAGCGAGCAGCAAAAAATAACGAGTGACACAAACTATCAACCCCGCTTTCACTTTGCACTTCCTGCGCTTTTGCCAATGCTGCACACACATATTGCGTTAAATAAGGATGTCCTGCCGTCCAGTGATACACCCGCTGAATCAAATACTCCGCTACGAACTGCTCCCGTCCCAAACCATGAGCGAGAGGCAACATTTCTGGTAAACTAAAATCATTTAAAAAAATATTTCGCCCAATATTAAACGGCGTTACCCGTACATCCTTGATTAAATCAGCAGGCGTAGTGACTCCCAATAAACAAAACGTTAAACGGCTAAATTCAACATCTTCAACCCGACGGTTATAACATTCACGAATTCCCGCAAAAAAATCATCCGTAGAAAATGGCAAACTTTGCGTAATATCCACTTCATCAATAAAAATAACTAAAGGCTGCTTAAAACGCGCTAAAATCAGGTGGCGTAATGATTCAGTCCAACGCTGTAACAACGTTAAATGCTGATTTTTTGCCCAAAAATCATCAAATTCATCACACAAATTCAATTGCTGCGCTAATGAGACAAATAAACCGTCATACCACCGCTCAGGGGTAATTGTATTGCTATC
>CAZKST010000373.1:0-2282 GCA_964555395.1 uncultured Thiotrichaceae bacterium
TTTGTGGTGGGGGATGGGTACGGCGTGTCGTTGACTGAGCGGGGATTGTTGTAAACAAACGCGAATTTGGCGAGATATTTAAACCAAAATAAAGACCTGCTAGGTTTCTAAAACCTAGCAGGTCTAACAGACTTAACACAAGCGCACGTTAATTAGCAAACAGGAAAAAACGCGACCCGAAAACCAACATTGTGAAAACCTGTAACACTTTTGAACCGGCTGGTTGAACGACAAAGCATTGCATCACAAAACCACGAGCCGCCGCGCAATACATAAGCTTCATTATTATTTACAAAAGCTTCTTGAGTTCTTGGGACGTTATAATTATTTTCCCAACTATCAGCACACCATTCCCATACATTGCCAGTCATATCGCATAATCCAAATGGATTTCTATGATTTTCAGTTGCTTCACGAACAGAATGGGTTTTATTGCCTGAGTTTGCACCATGCCAACAATGATGAGTATCCATGATGTCCCCCCACCAATATTTGCTAGATGTCTCTGCTTTACAAGCATATTCCCATTCAGATTCACTGGGTAATCTAAAATCTTCAGCGGTTAATTGTGATAATTTTCCGCAAAAAGCAACGCATTCTTGCCAACTAACATTTTCTACAGGTAAATCTTGATTGCCTTTAAAATGTGAAGGGTTATAACCCATAATGGCTTGCCATTGCTGCTGCGTAATTGGAAATTTACTTAAATAAAACGGCTTTGTTATTTTTACTGAATGTACTGGAAATTCATCAACATCCCCTGTTTCTGAACCCATCAAAAATTCGCCCGCAGGAATTTGTATCAAAACTAATGAAATACCATTAATTTCAAATTCTTTTTCGTAAGCTGTGCAACTTTCAAAAACACCTGCTTTTACCGCTTTAAAGGTGATTAAAGAACCGCGAGTTAATACTTTTAATAAACGTTTCTTCATTTCCATTAAAGTACGCATACAAGGCAATAACCAATGCTCAGGTAGTTGTTCTATTTCTACCTCTTTGCTTAATAAACGGGGTGAATGATAAGGATTAATACTTAAGTAATACCAATCCGCTAAAAAACCCGCTAATACTTTGTGGACTTGAATAATAGTTTCTTCAACAAGTGATAAAGCTGTCTTTTCATCACACGCGGTTTCTGTCATGAGTTGTTCTTTATATTCCACCCAATTCCATTCTAAAGTATCTATCAGTTTTTCTTCAGAATATTTTCCCATTCCTTCAAAACGAATGTTAAAAAATACCTCTGGCTCAGTAATTTCTACATAAATTCCTGCTGTTGGAATTTTTAATTCACTTTGTAATTTAATCAAATCTGCTTTGCTTACAGCGCGTTCAAAAAAATCTGTATAAAATTGCACGGGATTCATATCATCATTTTCTGGGAATTGTCGTCCCATAAACATATTCAATTTATTGCCTAAACGCGTTGCTAGATTAGGAAAAATTTCTGTTTCTGGTTTTGAAACTATCATTAATAAACTATTACTTTTACTAAAAATTTTTTGTAATTCGGCACGACTAAAAATACTTGCCCAATGTTTTTGGTCATATTGCGCTTGCAATTCTAATTGCCGCAATTGTAATTCTTGTTGCATTTGAGTTTCTAATGTATGCAAATACATTTGCCCATATTGCCGATTTTCTTCTATTTGGCGTGCTTTTAATTCCAACCCCTGTTTTTGCATTTCAAGTTGCACTTGTGAAACAAGTTCTTTACGTTGTTCAGCGCGTTGCAATAAATCTACTTGTTTAGCAGTTAATGCCAATTGTGCTCTTAAAAGCTCTTGATTTTTATGTTTTTCATGCTGAAAAAATGTATGATTATTTTGCTCCATGCTTTCCATTCGCCCTGTTAAATGTTCCTTGTCATTTTCAGGAGCAAAATGCTCAATTGCTTTTTTCACAAAAAAGGAAAGAACTTGGTCAAGTGCAAAAGTTTTTATCGTTGCAATACTTAATAACATGAGAAACTCCTTATAAGCTTAAAAGCTAAACTAACCGTAGTTAAAATGCCGTTGAGAGAAATAATGATACTCAAAATAATATCATTTTTTTGAGTTCATTTCGCAAAATGTGATGAATTTAAGAATATTTTTTGCTAATAACATATTGAAATAAATTGATATTTTTATTAAAGCATTGTTAATTTATTGATTATTTTAATATTTATTGTTTTTTATTGGTAATTAACTGATATTTATAATTATTTTCGCTAAATTCGCGTTAAATTTATTGCAAACGCACAAATAATTTAAAGCTTACTATTGTAAATGTTAATA
>CAZKST010000374.1:0-2212 GCA_964555395.1 uncultured Thiotrichaceae bacterium
CCCGCTCGCAAAGGTGCGCGCAAAATCAGCGAAATACCGCCCGAGATTTTGCAACAACTCAATCAAGGCACACTAGAAACAGCCAATTTAATCGAATGGTTAGCCATTGATTTCTCAAAATTAATTCAGCAAGTTTTGACTGAATTACAACTGAAAAATTGCATTGAACCCTGTTTACAAGCATTGCAAAATTTATCCAAAAAAACAGCTATGCAAGCCACTGTAATTTTAGGAAAAACCTTATATTTACAATTACATAATCACAACGATTTTCATAAAATTCGCCAACAATTTGCACAACATCCTGCTGATGCAATACGTTGTATTGCCTGCTATTTAGTCAGTTTTGATAATAATTTAACCCTGTCAGAAAAATTAACTGCAATCAAACCCTTTGCAGCGGATAGCCATTTCGGCGTGCGGGAATTAGCATGGATGGCGATGCGGGCAGACATTGCGCAAGCTGTTGAAACAAGTCTGATTTATTTAAAAGAATGGACACAAGATGCGAATGAAGGCGTGCGCCGTTTTGCTTCTGAAAGTACGCGCCCGCGTGGGGTGTGGTGTCAACATATTGAATTACTTAAACAACATCCTGAATTAGCGTTGCCGCTACTTAACGCGCTAAAAAATGATTCAGCGGTGTATGTACAAAATAGTGTCGCGAATTGGCTCAATGATGCCAGTAAAAGCCAACCCGCTTTTGTGCAACACCTGTGTGATGAATGGCTAAATAGCGCAAATTGCAGCGCAGCAACGCGCAAAATTATCAGTAAAGCGCGCCGCACTTTAGACAAAAAAGCCTAATTACACACTTTTTAAAAATCACGCCGTAATTCGTTTATCACTGAGATAAATAAATCCATCTATTTCAGTCACTTTCACCGCTTGCAACTGCTCACCATTACACATTGTGCTTTGTGAAACACCTGTTTCAGGCGTGTAAATAATGCCGTGCATAGAACAACGCAAAAATTGTCCAGTGGCATCAAACACTAAATCATGCTCACAATTCAACGGTTTAGGCATGTGAACACACCGATTAATATACGCATAACATTGATTTTTAAAGCGACAAAGTAAAATGGATTCTAATGTCCCTTTATAAATGGCTTCACAAATTAAATGGCGACCATTGGTTAAGGCTTCACTTTGACAGACTTTTACCCATTGTTCTTGGCTTTTCATTATATGCTGCCTTTTTATAAAAAAATGTGGGTACACCCCTGAATTTAAGCACGTTTTAGAATTATTTTTCTAAAATTGCCCGCACTTTTTCCAAATCTTCAACAGTATCCACCCCCATCCCCGCCGCGACTTGGGCGACATCTACATGAATTTTACCGCCATAAAACAACACGCGGAGTTGCTCTAAAGCCTCCGCTTGCTCCAATGCACACGGCGCAAGTTGCACATAATGCTGCAAATAATCCATTCTATACCCATATAAACCCAAATGGCGATAATGCAATTGCCATTTAGCCAAATCGCAAGCAATTGTTTGCTCTGTAAATTCATCGCGCACCCATGCAATCGGCGCACGGCTAAAATACAAAGCAAAGCCTTGCTGGTCACGCACGACTTTTACACTATTCGGATTATTCAACGCGCTATTTTCAGCTAATGGTTCGCACAGCGTCGCGACATGGGCGTGTGGAAATTTTGCTAAATTCGCGACAACTTGCTGAATAAGCGCAGGATTTAATAAAGGCTCATCCCCTTGCACATTGACCACAATGCCATTTTCAGGAATATTCAACAAACGCGCCGCTTCTGCAATTCTATCCGTCCCCGAGGGATGACTCGCGGCGGTTAAACACACTCGCCCGCCGAAATTTTCCACCGCCGCCACAATCCGCGCATCATCCGTCGCCACGACAACGGCTTCAGCTCCACTTTTCAACGCATTTTCATAAACATGCTGAATCATGGGCTTGCCTGCAATCATTGCCAACGGTTTTGCAGGTAAGCGCGTTGACGCATAACGGGCGGGAATCACTACCCAAAAACGCATTATCTGCTCCTATTTCAAGCTATCCATTTCTTCTAATGACAATTGCCGCGCTTCCTCGGGCAACATCACGGGAATGCCATCACGAATAGGATAAGCTAAACGGGCGGACTTGCTGATAAGCTCTTGTTTATCTTTGTTATAAATCAAACTGCCTTTAGTAACAGGGCAAACGAGAATGTCTAATAATTTTTTGTCCAT
>CAZKST010000375.1:0-2206 GCA_964555395.1 uncultured Thiotrichaceae bacterium
AAATCGCTAGGTTTAGAAGTCAATTTTAAATTAAAAGCGACTGAAAGCATTGAAAGCCAAGATTTATTTATTTTCACTACCCGCCCCGATACGATAATGGGCGTAACTTATATGGCGATTGCTGCTGAGCATCCCGTCGCCAAAAAAGCCGCTGAAAATAATCCCGAATTAGCTGCCTTTATCGCTGAATGTGCGCAAACAGGCACCGCCGAAGCAACGTTGGAAACGATGGAAAAACGCGGTATTGCAACAGGTTTAGTTGCAACCCATCCGATTACAGGCGCAGACGTGCCTGTGTGGGTGGCGAACTTCGTGTTAATGGGCTACGGCACAGGCGCAGTAATGTCTGTTCCCGCGCACGACCAACGCGATTTTGAATTTGCGCAAAAATACAATTTACCGATTAAAGCTGTCATTAAAGCGGCTGACGGTGACGCACCCGACTGCTCACAACAAGCGTTTACTGATAAAGGCGTGTTATTTAACTCTGGACAATTTGACGGGTTAGATTTTGAACAAGCTCTTGAAGCTTTAGCCACTTTTGTTGAAAGCCAAGGCTTGGGACAACGGCGGGTGAATTTCCGTTTACGCGATTGGGGCGTATCACGGCAACGTTATTGGGGCTGTCCGATTCCCATGTTAGAAACTGAAAACGGTGAAATTGCTGTGCCGTTAGAAGATTTACCTGTGGAATTACCCGAAGATGTAGAAATGCCCGAAGTGGGTTCACCGCTGAAAAAAGACCCGACTTTTTACACGGTCAACTATCCGCAATTTGGGCAAGCGGTCAAACGTGAAACGGACACTTTTGATACGTTTATGGAGTCCTCATGGTATTACGCCCGTTATTGCTGCCCTGATAATACAACGCAAATGCTTGATGAACGTGCAAATTATTGGTTACCTGTTGACCAATATATTGGCGGCATTGAACACGCGATTTTGCATTTATTATATTCCCGCTTTTTCCATCGTTTAATGCGTGACGAAGGTTTAGTGAACAGTGATGAACCATTTAAACGCTTGTTAACGCAAGGCATGGTGTTAGCTGATTCGTTTTACATGAGCAACGACAAAGGCGAAAAAACATGGTTATCGCCGCGTGTGGTTGAAGTGCAAACCGATGATAAAGGACGGATTACGGGCGGCATTTATCAAGGTCAAGCTGTTTCTTACGGCGGCATGACTAAAATGTCGAAATCCAAAAATAACGGCATTGACCCACAAACTTTAATTGAAGAATTTGGCGCGGATACTGTGCGTTTATTCATCATGTTCGCCGCACCGCCCGAATTATCGCTTGAATGGTCAGATGCAGGCGTGGAAGGTGCGCACCGTTTCTTAAAACGGCTGTGGAAACAAGTGTATAGCCATCGTCAACACAGCGTGTCTGCGCTGGACGTAAGCACGTTAAATGCAGAAGCGAAAGTGTTGCGCCGTCAAGTACATGAAACCATTAAAAAAGTGGGGCATGATTTAGGACAACGTTACACCTTTAATACTGCGATTGCCGCCTGTATGGAATTGTTAAACGCCCTGAGCAAAGCAGAAGGCAATACCAATTTAGCGGCGGTTGTGCAAGAAGGTTTAGAAGCGGTTGTGTTGATGTTATCGCCGATTGTGCCGCACATCACGCAAGTGTTATGGGAAGCTTTGGGACATGAAGGTTTGATTATTGATGTCGCGTTCCCGCGTGTGGACGAATCAGCATTGGTGCGTGATTCGGTGATGGTGGTGGTGCAAGTCAATGGTAAATTGCGCGCCAATATTGAAGTGGCGATTGATTCAGGCAATGACGCGGTACAAGCGGCGGCATTAGCCGATGAAAACGTGCAAAAATTCACCGAAGGCAAAAGCATTAAAAAAGTGGTTGTTGTGCCGAATAAGTTAGTCAATATTGTGGTTGCGTAGGTGAAAAGTTTCCCCTAAGCTGGTTTTTTGGGGTTTGGGGGAATTTGTATTTTTTTACAAAATACTAGGGATAATTATTAGTTTGTAAGAAATATCTTTTTAAGATTAAAGACAATTTAAAAAATTGACATACAATTTTTTTGTTTTACGCTTAATTAAAATACTATTTACGTTTTGCAGTTTTAATTAAAGAGCGCACATAATGAAACACTTACTCATCCTCTGGCTGTTATTCTCCCCTATTGCGTTTGCTCAAAGCATTGAGAAAACTGCTGATGATTCTATCCCTTATTTA
>CAZKST010000376.1:0-2193 GCA_964555395.1 uncultured Thiotrichaceae bacterium
TGGAATCACCTACTTTTAAAGCTCCAACTCAAGGTATGGAATCACCTACTTTTAACTGATTACTTTCTAAAAAAGTATCATTGCATTGATTATAGCAACTAGTTTTATAAACGCAATATCATATTGTAGGGTGGAATAGCAAAGCGTATTCCACCACGAAACACCGCCAAAGCTAAGCAAAAACAAATTATAATCACTAAGCGCGAAATGGTGGAATACGCTGCGCTATTCCACCCTACAAAAAATTAAGAAAATTAAGATAATTATGTAAATTAGGGTTCAGACAACCCCCTTTAACCAACACTTTCACAATAAACCATCGCCGCCTCAACAGTATAAAACGACCCAAACACCACCGCAACCTGCTGTTTATCCTCTCCAAACTCCGCCCGCACATTTTCCAATGCCGCCGCAATACTCGGATACACGCGCACCGCTTCAATCCCCAATTCCTGCAACTGCGCCGCTAACTCCTCCCCCGACGCACTGCGCGGCGTGGGCAAACTCGCCACATGCCATTGCGCAAAATACGGCGCAACACAACGCAACATTTCACCAAATTCTTTATCTTTCAAAATCCCAACAACAGCATGTAATTCAACCGCCTGCCCTGCAAACTGCGTTTCTAAAAATGCTGCCAATGCCTGCACACTCTGCGGATTATGCGCAACATCCGCTAAACAGCGAAAAGGTAACGGCAACCATTGCAACCGCCCCGCACAATGCACCGCTTGCAACCCCGCCCGAATCGCCGCTTCACTCACTTCAACCGTGCTAACTGCTTGTAATAACTCTAAAGTCATCAACACCCCCGCCGCATTTTGCACTTGAAACGCCCCTTGCAACGCAGGCAACGGCAAATCCTGATAACTGCCCCGCGCCGATGTCCACTGCCAGCCCGTCGCCGCTACTTGCGTCTGAAAATCCCGCCCCGCACAATGCAAATGTGCTTGCAAATCCGCCGCATAACGCATCAACGACACAGGCGGCTGCGGGTCAGCACACACCGCCGCCCCGCCTGCACGAAAAATCCCCGCTTTTTCCAAACCAATCGCTTCCCGCGTCGTCCCCAACCACGCTTGATGGTCTAAATCAATCGTCGTCACCAAGCCGACACTCGGCTCAAACACATTCACCGCATCTAATCGCCCACCTAAACCGACTTCTAAAATTGCAATATCTAACTGATTTTGCTCAAAAGCCTCTTGAAAATAACCCACCGCCGCCAATGTGCCAAACTCAAAATAAGTCAGCGAAATTTCCGCCCGTGCCGCCTCAATTTTCGCAAACCAACGACACAAATCCGCATCCGCTATCGTCTGTTGTCCTATACGAATCCGCTCGTTATAGCGCACAATATGCGGCGACGTGTAACAGCCGACGCGATAGCCCTGCGCGCTCAAAATTGCCTGCAACAACGCCACGCTTGACCCTTTGCCATTTGTCCCCGCGACCGTCACAATCGGGAATGCCAATTGCAGCAAATTCAGCCGCTGCGCCACTGCCCGCACCCGCGTTAAACCCAGTTCAATTTCAGTAGGATGCAAAGTGGATTGCCACGCTAACCACTCCTCCAAATGCTCAAAACGGGAAACCGACGCGCTAGAATAACTATTCATGTGAAAGCTCTTTTTTAGATTTTTTTAACAGGACAAAAACAGTGAAACAAACAGCCCTTAAATGGTTAGCCATTATTTACACATTAATTATTTTGCTCATTATTTTTATGGCAGACCAAGGCGATTACAAATGGTTTTTTAATGCAATTCACGGCATTCCTTATGCGGATAAATTCGGACATTTTATTTTAATTGGTTTATTAACTTTGTTTATCAATTTAGCCATCAATTGCGCTTCATTTGAATATTTAAATCGCCGTTGGTTAATTGCCAGCATTACAATTTTTGTTTTAATTAGCTTAGAAGAAGTTTCTCAACTTTTCTTTATCAATCGACATTTTGATTGGGGAGATTTAATTGCAAATTGGATAGGAATTGCATTTTTTAGTTGGGTGGCGTTACGATTAGTTAGGGGGGGCATTTATGAGAATTGTAGGGTGGAATAGCAAAGCGTATTCCACCAAAAAACGCCACAAAACTGTCTGAACTCTGCCACACAATTGACTTAATTTCCTTAATTTTTTCATTATGTTAATCAAGAAAATTATGTGGATTAAGGTTCAGACAAAATGGT
>CAZKST010000377.1:0-2146 GCA_964555395.1 uncultured Thiotrichaceae bacterium
TAAACGGCTTTTTAATTTTGCCAGTTCTTTATCTTCAGGGTTAATTAATGTTTCTAATTCAGTGATTAATTCATCAGATTCATTAATTTTCTTTTCAGCAATTAAAGTAGTAAGTGTTTCTAATTTTTGTTGAATAACGGGCTCGCGGGCTGGGATTTGCATAAACGTTTCAGCCACTTCATTAAAGTCTGCACCATAAGGATTTTCTTCATTGGGGTCTATTTCAGTGAAAATGATGTTGTTTTCATATTTTACAGCACGATAAATAAAATAGTTATCGCGATTCTTTAAGGAAGATAAAATAGCCATAGAATGACTCGTCACAATAAACTGCAAACAAGGAAATGTAGTTGCTAAAACCTGCAAAATGTTCCGTTGCCATTGTGGGTGCAGGTAAGTGTCTATTTCATCAATCAGTACAACGCCGTGTAGCTCTTGAATGGTGTTTGCTTCGTAGCGTTTGCCGCGGGTGTTTGGGTTGCGTAAAAAGAGGTGTTTGTCGCGGGCTTGCTCGAATTGATGCGCGGATAAGGCGGCGTATAGGCGGTTGACGAGGCGACCTACCCAGATGAAAATATTGGTGTAGCCTTGGCTTAGTAAGTTTAAGGAAATCCCGTCGGGCATGTCAGGCGTGCAGATAATAATGTCTTTTTCCCCTGTCGCGGGGTCGTGAACGGCACTTTTTAAACGAATCGCGTTGGGTTCGTCATCTGAAATGATTTTTGAAAAAATATCAAAAACCCATTGAATTTGTAGTAAATTGTTTTTGCGTATTTCGGCATCGGGTTCACGGTAGAGCGCGACTATCCACTCGACTAAATCCGCTTTCCATTTTGAAATGTCACGGTCTTCTATTAAATCAAGCACGTCGTTTAAATTAGGCTCGACAATTTTGCCGAAGGATTTTGACTCGCGTTTTTTGCCTTGTGGAAAGCCTAACACTAAGTCAATAAAGCGGTTTTCGCTGGCTAATAGCCATTCATCATTATTATCGACAAAAGTTTCTACGCCGACCCCGCCTAATTCGCTATTGTTAAATTCAATAATTTGACTTTGTATTGCATTAATTTGTAGATTTAAATGAATAGTGCCTTTTTTACAAAAATGTTTTTTGCCGTCTTCCTCTGTTTTTAAAATGCGTAAATAATCTTGAATTAATTCAACATCTAATGTTTTTGCTTTACCCGACAATGCCAGTGCAATTGCTTTTAAAATAGTAGATTTACCGCTGCCATTTTCGCCGATTAAAATCGTGACTTGGCGGCTTAAATCCATGCCAAGACGTTCAAAATGTCCGATATTTTCTAATTGTAAAGAATGCAGTTTTAACGGCTTGCCTGTTTCCGTTAATTGTTTTATTTCACGGCTTTTTATTTTGTCACTGAGTAAGCGGACAAATTTTAAAGACTGTTTAAACTCAATTTCTGGAATAAAGCTGAAATCGTCAATTTGCCCGCCTTTCAGGGTTAAATAATCATCAATTTGCGCTTTATCGATTAAAAAGGCTTCTAGCGCGCTTTGCCAGTCTTGGGAATAGGTTTTTTTCCAGCGTTTACCGTCTGTTACTTGGATAAATCCCTCAAATAATTGGGTTAAATCCTGCAAAAATTCTGCTTTTTGGGGGGAGTCTTGTCCGTTCAAGGTAACGCTTAATTGTTCTTGAATATCAAGCATTACGGTAATTGTTGGCATTTGATTAGTGTTATCAATGCCTTTCCAGAAAGAAAAATATAAAGATTCTTCTTCGCCTAAAAACCAATAACCTTTAGACAGTCGCCCTTGTTCGTCGTTGCGCGGCGTGCGAAGGGTAAAATAGAAAGGAGTTTTCTCAAGCTTTTGCACAAAAAATTGCAAAACGGTTTCATGTAATTGCGCAATATTGTCTATTGCGTTATTAGAATTCTCTGCAAGAATAACATTAGAAAAATTATTGATGCTTTGATAAACATCAGGGTGTTCCGTTCCTAATTTTTGCTCACGAATAGTTAAAGCTTCTTGATTAAGTTTCTTTGCTTCTTCAAAAATTCCTAAATTTTCATTAATAACAGCAAGATTATTTAAACTTGTAGCAGTATCAGGATGTTCATGACCTAATACTTTTTTGCGAATCGCTAACGCTTTTTCACAAAACTCTTTCGCCTTAACA
>CAZKST010000378.1:0-2145 GCA_964555395.1 uncultured Thiotrichaceae bacterium
TTTCAGATTCTTGCATGGTGCGCAAAAAATCCCAAATACTTTCCCATTCTTTTACAATATATCTTTCTTTATCAGCTAAAAGTTTATCTAAAGACAGCTTACCATTATTAAATCGTAGTTTATCAATAGCATTCCAATTAATAATGCTAAATAACCATAGAAAAAAACCACCTAACCAAAAAAAAAGGCTTGTTTTTAAAGGTGTGCTTAACCAGCTTTGAAATACACCACTGAGCTTAGCAAACATCACTGTATCCTATTGTTTTGTCATCGTTAACTTGCAAGTTTGACAGATAGGTGGATTTGGCAGAGGTTTGGGAAATCGTTGAATGTGGT
Organism: uncultured Thiotrichaceae bacterium; assembly: GCA_964555395.1. Lineage (GTDB taxonomy): Bacteria > Pseudomonadota > Gammaproteobacteria > Beggiatoales > Beggiatoaceae > CAZKST01. Next base: position 337 of record CAZKST010000378.1, read on the forward strand.
TGTTTGAGCATTTATACACGATTAATGGCATTTCAACAGGGTCTCCCGCTAACGGCGAATAGCCCTTAGTTTCAAAATCACCTGTTTCGTTATTTTGATACCATACCTTTAACCATTGTTGCGTAGTGGGATAATCGCCTAATAAATCCTGAATTTCTGTTGTGACATCTTCGCCCGCATCAGCATGTTGCAAGAGTTTATCAAGTTCTGAATGAACTTGTTTTGCATTCTCTTCAGAAAGTAATTCAGATAATTGTGATTGAATTTCGCGTGCTGCTTTTAACGTAGCTTCTTTCATATTAGTCCTTTTATATCAAATGCCTGTGTAATTAAATGCTGCCCAGAAAAACGGATGAGAATAATCTGATGCGCCCATTTTCTCACGAATTGCTTTTGCTTCATTTTCTGGCAAGAAGGTCTTCAAAAATTCTGTTTTTTCCCGTGGTTTAGAATCCCGTACCCAAATTTGCGCCAGTCGCAAGGCTTCCGCAGGATTATCGGGATATTCATTAAACCAACGGTGATAAAATTGCGCCATCAATAACATAGTGCTCAAATCTGCCACTGACCACAGCGAAGCCACAACGCCCGCCACGCCTGCCTGCAATAGACTGGTGGGTAAGCCGACAACTTCTTCCATTTGTTTTATGCCAATGATACCCGTTTCACAGGCGGATAAACTGACTAAACGGGCGTTGAGTTTTGCATTTAAGAAATCTTGCACGGTCAACATTTCATTATTTGCCATTAACAAACCTGTTTTTAATGGGTCGGTTATTTCTGCGCCGCCGTGACAAGAAAAATGGAGTACAGAATAGTCATTTTTCAGGGCATTTTTGATGTTTTCTTGTGTTGCATTTTCGTGAGCAAAAATATCTGATTGTGCAAAATGCTTTTGAATGGCTTGAATTTCTACCGTACAACTGGGTAAATCATTAGCTTTAACAGGACGCGGTTCGTTAATCGCTAATAATTTGTGTGCTGGGAGTTCTGCGCGTTTGCGAGCCGTTTGTAAAGAAAGCGCGTTTGGTGCGTAGCTAATTGTGTAATCATCTAGCACATAACGGCGTTGATTATCGGCTGTTAAATAAGCGGCGGCGTGGAGTGGTAATAAATTTAACGCACCAATTGGAATTAACGTGATTTGTGATTGTTTAGGGATATTTTGCAAAACAGGTTGCATGATGGCTTGATACAGCCATGTTGTCATTACTTCAATCGCATTAAACCAATTTTCGCCACGTTCGTTGTAAGCCTGAAAGTAGCTATTTATTTTTTCTAATAAAGTCGTTTCTGTTAATTCAGGTAATGCAATTGTTTGAATTTCTGCTTGAAAAACAGTTAAGGCATAGCCGCCTTTTTCTGTAGCAAAAACATAAATTAATCGCTGTTGTTGGGAAGCTTCTTTAACGGTGTTGATGTCGGTTGCAATTAATAAAAAGTTTTCATGTCCTTGCAATTGACGAATTTCTGCGAGTAACTCATTAAATTGCTTTTCTGCGATTTGCCAGTCAGTGTGTGCTTTTTCGCGGAGGCTTTCAGGGGCATTTTGATAAAAATGTTGTGCAGTCTTGATGACGTGTAATTGCTGTTGATAACGCTCGTGTAATTCAGGGCTATCTTGTTTTAAATCCGCATCAGAACGGGCTAAGGCACTACTTAATAAACGTGCAACCCCTTGTTCTAAAGCTTCAACTGCTCCCGCCAATTGTCCTGTTTGAATCCGAGCATAAGCGACTTTAACCGCAATACCTTGTGTATCTTGTAAAAAGGCTTCTTGATGTTCACGCAATAATTGTTTTTCAACCA
>CAZKST010000379.1:0-2140 GCA_964555395.1 uncultured Thiotrichaceae bacterium
GACTGACTCAAAACCAACCATTTCGTCCCACAATCGGCAAAACTCACTTGCACACTCGCAAATTCCCCGCGCCCTGAAAAATCTACAATAAACCCCTCACCATATTTCAAATGCCGCACCCGTTGCCCCACCTCAAAACGCGGCAAAGTCAGCGGCGCACTACGCGACGGCAAACGCACATACTCCATTAAACGCGCTGGAATTTCTGCCAAAAACCGCGACGGGCGCGAAAAATCCCGCATTCCATAACGATAACGCGCTTCACTATGACATAAAAACAATTGCCGCTTGGCGCGAGTAATCCCCACATAACACAATCGCCGCTCTTCTTCTAAATTCCCCTCATCAATACTATTGCGATGCGGAAATAAATCCTCCTCCAAACCACATAAAAAAACAGCGTTAAACTCCAAACCCTTAGCCAAATGCAACGTCATTAATTGCACACATTTCTCATGCTCAGACGTTTGACTCATACTCGACTCTAAAGCCGCATTCGCTAAAAAAGCAATAAGCGGGTCATTCCCATCTTTCCCACTTTTTTCAAAAGCAAGCGCGGCAACAATTAATTCATCTAAGTTTTCCAAACGTTTCTGCGCTTCTTCTTTGCCTTCTTGTTTATAATGTTCAACAAGCCCTGTGATTGTAATCACATATTTCACTAAATCACTTAACGAAAAATGCGCCGCTTTCTCACGAATAGCGTCTAAAATCTGAAAAAAATGTTGCATTGCCGTTGCCGCTTTACCCTTAAGCGGCGTATTTAAAGCCGTTTGATATAACGACTGTTTAACCTGTAGTGCATTTTGCCGTAAATTTTCAACCGTGCGCTCACCTATGCCCCGTTTAGGCACATTAACAATGCGCTCAAAAGCGTCATCATCATGAGGATGCACCGCTAACCGTAAATAAGCTAAAACATCTTTGATTTCTAAGCGTTCATAAAACCGCATTCCGCCATAAATTCGATAAGCAATCCCCTGCTTGCGTAATTCGTCTTCAAACACCCGAGATTGCGCACTGGTGCGATATAAAATTGCCATTTCATCGCGTTCGTAAGGACTGGCTAAAATTCGCTCAACCACAAATTCAGCTTCATTTATTTCATTGTAAGCGTTATAAACCCAAATCGGCTCACCAATTTCATCTTCTGTCCATAAATTTTTGCCTAAACGGCGTTGATTATGCTCAATTAAAGCATTTGCAGCGTCTAAAATTGTACCTGTTGAGCGATAATTTTGTTCTAAACGGACAACATTAACCCCTGAAAAAATTTGATTAAAATGTTGAATATTTTCAATACGCGCTCCCCGCCAGCCATAAATCGATTGATCATCATCGCCGACAACAAATAAACGATTATGCTCACCTGCTAATTGTTGTAACCAACGGTATTGCAAGCTATTAGTATCTTGAAACTCATCTACTAAAATAAAATGAAAACGCGAACGATAATGCTGTAATAATTCTGGATTGCGTTGCAACATTTCAAAGGTGCGCAGCAAGAGCTCCGCAAAATCGACTGTGCCTGTTTGTTCGCAATTTTCTTGATAAACTTGATAAAAAAGGGTTTTTTGCATTATATCTCTATCATTATTAATATTTTCAATATGATGAGCGCGCAAGCCTTCTTCTTTGCATTTATTAATAAAATATTGCACGGTTTTAGCAGAGTAAAGTTTTTCGTCTACTTTCAAGGCTTTCAAAACTTTTTTAATTTTGCGCAATTGGTCATCACTATCCAAAACTTGAAAAGTTTGCGGCAATTGAGCGGTTTCCCAATGAATGCGCAATAAACGATGAGCGATGCCATGAAAAGTCCCTGTCCACAAGCCACCCATTCCTTGTTTTTGCAACAAAGCGATACGATGCTGCATTTCTTGGGCGGCTTTATTGGTAAAAGTCAGGGCTAAAATATTGTGTGGGCGCGCTTGTCCTGTGGTCAACAGCCACGCGATGCGATGCACCAAAACCCGCGTTTTGCCACTGCCTGCCCCTGCCAACACTAAAACATGTTTATCATCAGCCGTCACCGCTTCGCGTTGGGCAGCATTAAGAGACTCTAAAAGATGGGAAATGTCCATAGAAATTAATTAGGCTTTTTATTGATTTAATAAGCGATAAAATTGTTTAATTTTTT
>CAZKST010000380.1:0-2130 GCA_964555395.1 uncultured Thiotrichaceae bacterium
AGTATTGTAGGGTGGAATAGCGAAGCGTATTCCACCGTTTTGTCTGAACCTTAATCCACATAATTTTCATGATTAACTTAATGAAAAAATTAAGAAAATTAAGTGAGTTGTGTGACAAGACTCAGACAATTTTGTAGCGTTTCATGGTGGAATACGCTAACGCTATTCCACCCTACAAAATGGCTTTAATGCTTTTGTTTTTAAGTGTTTAACTTATAAATCATGTCAACTTTTCCTTTTGCTTTTGCTAAACGTTTTGGCGTGTTACTGCTAGAAAATACCCCGCAACAGGCGACGGTTTGCTGTCGAGCAAAATTACCGCTGACGGTTTTAACCGAAGTACGGCGTTTTTTGGGAAAACCGTTTAAAACTGAACAAGTGAATCATGAACAATTTGACCGCTTGTTAACCACACTCTACGAAAATCAAGCCAATCAATCGCGGCAAATGATGGAAGGCATTGGAGACGAAATGGACTTGTTCCAAGTTGCGGAACAATTATCTTCTGAACCTGAAGATTTGCTAGAAAGTGATGACGATGCACCAATTATCCGCTTAATCAACGCTTTATTATCAGAAGCGATAAAAGAAAATGCCTCCGATATTCATATTGAACCGTTTGAAGCGCGTTTAGTGGTACGTTTCCGAGTGGACGGCGTATTGCGGGAAGTCTTACAACCGCGCCGCGTCCTCGCGCCGTTATTAGCTTCACGGATTAAAGTCATGGCAAAATTAGACATCGCCGAAAAACGCCTACCACAAGACGGGCGGATTTCCCTACGGATTGCGGGGCGGGCGGTAGATGTGCGGGTGTCCACGATTCCCAGCGGACACGGTGAGCGGGTAGTATTACGTTTGCTCGATAAACAAGCGGGACGGTTAGAATTAACCCAAATCGGTATGCCGAATGAATGTTTAAGCCGTTTGCAACAGCAGCTAAAAAAACCGCACGGCGTGATTTTAATCACGGGTCCGACAGGTTCAGGCAAAACCACCAGCTTGTACGCCATGTTGAACCAACTCAACGACCGCAAACGCAATATTATGACGGTGGAAGACCCCATCGAATACTATTTAGACGGCATCGGACAAACCCAAGTTAACAGCAAAGTAGGAATGACTTTTGCCAAAGGTTTACGCGCAATTTTACGTCAAGACCCTGATGTCGTCATGATTGGCGAAATTCGCGACGTGGAAACCGCCCAAATTGCGATACAAGCCAGTTTAACAGGACACTTAGTGCTTTCAACCTTACATACCAATACCGCAATTGGCGCGATTACCCGCTTGCGCGACATGGGCATTGAACCGTTTTTACTGTCATCTAGTTTGTTAGCCGTGATGTCGCAACGTTTAGTGCGCGTGTTATGTCCGCACTGCAAACAAGCCTATCAAGCAAGTACCAGCGAATTGCAACTATTACAACAAAGCCAAGCCACGACTTTATATCATGCTGTCGGTTGCGAAGCGTGTAATTTCATTGGCTATCGCGGTCGCAGTGGCATTTACGAATTGATTGGCATTGATGAAACGCTCCGCCCGATGATTCACGACGGCGCGGGACAACATGTGATGGAACACCACGCCCATTTACAAAATGAAAGTTTGCAACAAAGCGGATTTAATAGTGTTTTGCAAGGGGTAACGACGCTGGAGGAAGTGCTGCGGGTTACCCGTGAAAATTAACAGAATAGTTGAGTAAAATACTTGACTTTGTTTTTATCTTGACTCATTCTAACTTAGACCTTTTTGATATTTTTTTGGAGTTTTCTATGAGCGAAGCTGCGACCACAACCGACCCTTTATTATTTACCGACAGTGCTGCTTTAAAAGTTAAGCAATTGATTGAAGAAGAGAATAACGACAGCTTAATGTTGCGTGTCTTTGTACAAGGCGGTGGCTGTTCTGGTTTTCAATATGGATTTACTTTTGACGAAAACTTACAAGATGGCGACACCATTTTAGAAAAGTTGGGTGTAAAACTATTAATTGACCCAATGAGTTATCAATATTTAGTAGGTGCGGAGATTGATTACACTGAAGGTTTAGAAGGTGCGCAATTTGTTATCCGCAATCCAAACGCCACAACAACCTGCGGCTGCGGCTCTTCTTTTTCGGTTTAAGTTAAAT
>CAZKST010000381.1:0-2123 GCA_964555395.1 uncultured Thiotrichaceae bacterium
ACTTAATTAGCTTAATTTCCTTAATTTTTTCATTATGCAAATTAAGAAAATTAGGTAAATTACGGTTCAGATAAATGCTTTAATCCCGTCGTAACTTATCAGAAGCTGCAATGGGGGTTGGATAAGTCATTACAATATAATAAGAAGAAAAGACAAAGGTTAAAATCGTCGTTGCTTGAATTAAATAAATAGCAGCATGGCTAAAACTTGGATTAGTTAAAGCAACGACTGTAATTAATAAAGCAAATTCACTGATTTGTCCTAAACGAACCCCCATTTCTAATGCTAAATCGCCCTTTTCTTCTAAACGAACTAATAAAGCATAAAATACCCAAGGTTTAGCAAGCAACATAATCGCTGCTAATATAATAGAAGGTAATAAAACATCATATAAAATATCTAGTTGTAAACTTGCGCCCAAATAAAAGAAAAACAGCACTAAGAAAAAATCGCGCAACGGTTTTAAACTTTCAGCAATAAAACGCGCTAAAGGATGCGTTGCTAACGTCACACCGCCAATAAATGCCCCGATTTCATGCGAGGCTTTGAGCATGTTGGCTAATTCTGCCATGCCTAAACACCATGCAATGGTGAGTAAAAAAATATATTCTTGAATACGGTCAAAACGTTGTAACAGTTTGCTCAATAAAAAACGTTCAATTACCCACGCAATCCCCACCAATAACGGCAAACTTAATAACATTAAAGCAATGTCTATAAACAGTGAATTACCTGTTCCGACCCCTTTTAGCATTAATAACATGGTAATAGCGATTAAATCTTGCAACAATAGTACACTTACCATAATTTCACCCGCTCGCTTATGGTGCAAAACGGTTGTTGGGAGTAACTTTAAGCCCAAAATAGTGCTAGAAAACATCATTGTTGTGCCAATTAGGATACTATCTAAGATAGAAAATTGAAAAACTAAGCTGGTTAATATCCCCAAAACAGCAAAAGCAATGGAGCTGATGACTGTTACAAACGTGGTTTTTTTCAACATTTTGAGCAAATCTTGTGGCTCAAGATGCAAACCTAATAAAAAAAGTAAAAAGATAATGCCAATATCTGCAATACTTTCAATCAAGTGCATGTTGGTAATCAGTTTTAACCCTGATGGACCGACTAACACGCCTAAGACAATATAAGCAATAATCAGTGCTTGGCGCGCATATAAAGCTAAAGTCGCTAAAATCGCCGAGCCGACAAAAATCACAAAAATAGAAAAAATAACTTCGTTGTGCATGTTTATAATAATGAAAAAATTTAAGGTGTGTTAAAGATTAACCTGCTTACAAGTTGCTTATTATGATGACAATTCAACAATTTATAACAGCCGCCTCTGATGTGCTTACCCGTTCAGAAAATCCGCGTTTAGACATTGAAATTTTACTAGCGCAGGTTTTAAACAAATCACGTTCTTATATCGTAGGCTTTAATGATAGCGTTTTGACAGAAACTCAATATCAGCAAGCCATGCAACTGATTGAACGGCGACAACAGGGTGAACCCATTGCGTATTTACTGGGTGAACGAGAATTTTGGTCATTGCCGTTAAAAGTATCGCCTGCAACCTTGATTCCACGTCATGAAACAGAGTTATTAGTGGAATTGGCTTTATCATTATTACCGTTGAATGAAAATAGCACCATTATTGATATGGGCACGGGCAGCGGTGCAATTGCTTTAGCTTTAGCAGCAGACCGTCCTTGTAGTGAAGTGTGGGCGGTGGACATTGCGGAAGAAGCTTTAAATGTGGCTAAGTATAACGCAATGCACTTAGAGTTAAATAATGTGCATTTTATTCGCAGTAATTTATTTAATGATTTTTCACCGACGCAATTAGCGATTAAGGTTTCAATGGTGGTGTCTAATCCGCCTTATTTAGCAGAAAATGATGAGTATTTGCTGCTGGGTGATTTGCCTTTTGAGCCGCGCCACGCGCTCGTATCTGGCAAAACGGGCTTAGAAGTGATTCAAAAGCTAGTAGAAGACAGTCCCCAATTTTTAAAACCTGCGGGCTGGTTTTTATGTGAACACGGCTATGCGCAAGGCAAAGCGGTTCGCACACTGTTTCAACAACGCGGCTATGAAAATGTGCAAACGTGGCGCGATTTAGCAGG
>CAZKST010000382.1:0-2046 GCA_964555395.1 uncultured Thiotrichaceae bacterium
TTGGGATGAATATCAAACTTAAATATTTTTTAACGCTTTAACACAATAAGTGTAATATCGTCTGCTTGTTCAACAGTATGAATATATTGATAAACATCAGTAATAATGGCTTGTTTAATCTCAGCCGCACTGCGTGACCAATGTTCACTCACTACGGCACATAAACGCTCTACGCCATACATTTCTTCTTCAGCATTACGCGCTTCAGTAATGCCGTCAGTATATAACACTAAACCTTCACCTTCCGCTAAATTAAACTCTAAATAATTGACAAATCTACTGATATTGTTGACAACTCCAACCATAAATCCTAAATCTAAAGTGTCAATTAACTCTACCGTGCCATCTACATGCACCCACAACACAAATTCATGTTGTCCCGATAAACGCACTATTCCTTGACAATAATCTAGCACCAATAAAGTTAAATTTTTGTCGCTATTCATGCGCTTAATATTGTTACATAAAGCACTGTTTAACACATTAAAAAAATCTTTAACATCAGAAACTTGATGATTAAATAAAGTGCGCACAGCCATTTGAGTCATCAGCATTAACATGCCACTTTCCAAGCCATGTCCTGTAACATCGCCAATCGCAATTTTAATATGCTTGCCTTGCGTTAAAACATCGTAATAATCACCGCCGACTTCGGTCGCAGGTTTCATAAAACCCGCAATATCCAAATCAGTAATTGCCGTTAATTCTTCAGGGCGGGGCAAAATTAATTCTTGTAAGCGTTGAGTAATTTCTAACTCACTACTCATGCGTAAATTTTCTGATTTTAAACGCTCATTTAATGCAGTAATTTCAGCATTTGCTTGATGTAAAGCTTCAGTGCGCTCAGTTACTTTGCTTTCTAATAAACCATTCAATTCTTTTAAAGCAATTTCTTTACTACGTTGTTCTAATAATTGTTGCTCTAAACGCTCTTGCGCTAAACGGGCTTTATGGGCTTGTTTGCCAAAATAAAGCAATAACATCAAAATGAAAAGAGAAGCTAACCAGATAAAACAAATATTCGTAATTATGCTATTACGAAATACATAAACATCTTTGTATAATACATCTTCTTCTGTTGCAATATGTATTTTCCAGTTGATTTGTTCAACTAAAATATTACTTTCTACTTGGTTTATACGATTAAATTTTTTTTCAAATGCTTTTAAATCTTCTAGCTTAATATCTAAAATATTGGCAGCTTGCCGTTCTTGTCGAACAAAATCTAATAATTGTTTAATTTCTGGATGAACAAATAAAGTATTTTGTTCTGTTGTAATATAAACATGGTCATCTGGTCTTGTTTTAATTTTTTTAAGCAAATCTAATAAAGTTTGTAATGTCATATCAATACAAACAACACCAGAAAATTCATCATGTTCATTTGAAAAACCTTGACTCAACGTCATCCAAATAATATCTTTTTCATAATACGGTTCATTAAATACTTTTTGATTAGGATATGATTTACCTGTTAAATACCACTGTCGAGTAAAATAATCATATTCTGACCATTCATAAGTCAACACAATAGGTTTATTAATCGATTGAGTTTTATGTGCATAAGGACCAAAATAATATTTGCCTGCATCAAATTTATAAGGTTCAAACCAAATACCAATGCCGTAAAGACTTTCATCCGTTGCCGACAAGAGTAATTTTTCTAAGGTATCTTCTATTTTTAAACGGTCATTGGTAATCATCGACAACAAACTGACGGCTGAATCAGAAAGCTGTTGCGCTCGAATCACATAATTTTCTATATGGTTAGCAATTTCTTTGGCGCGATTTTGTTGGCTTTTAATGGCTTCTGCTTTTAATCCTGTTGATTTTACTTGATAAAAAGTAATCATTCCTGTCGTTAGTAAAATATTAAAAATAATAACGACTGTGACCATGACGAAAAAAACTGAGAAATTTCTTTTTTTTAAAAAAGCGGAATTAATTGAACTCGGCATAACACCTGACTCGCAAGAACATGACATTTTGTTTATGTTATTTATAACGAATAAAGATGTCTCATTGATGACAGCTAAGAAGAAATTA
>CAZKST010000383.1:0-2035 GCA_964555395.1 uncultured Thiotrichaceae bacterium
TTTAACAGTTCAAAGTCGAAGTTTGTTTAATGATGACGAATTAGAAATTAGCGATGCAACAGTATTACATAATGCTTTAAAACACCTTAAAGCCAAAAAAGTATTATTGCTAATAGATCAATTTGAGGAAGTTTTTACGAGATGTCAGAATGAGCAATTGCGTAGTGATTTTTTTCGTTGTTTATTAGAAACAATTGCTTTAGAAAATTCTTTATGTGTTGTGATAACTTTGCGGGCGGATTTTTTAGGCAAGTGTGCTGATTATGCAGAGCTTGCCAGTGCGATTGAAAAGAATCTTTTATTACTCAAACCTTTAAATTATGAAGAATTACAATCCGTAATTGAAAAACCATTACAACTCACGACTCGCAAAATAGAATCTGAATTAACAAAAGTCTTAATTAGCGATGCTTTGCAAGAAAAAAATAGTTTGCCCTTGTTGCAATATGCTTTAGAAAAACTGTGGGAAGAAACTAAGGAACAAAATATTATTCGTTTGCAAGATTATCAAACTTTATGCAAAACGGAGACGCAGCAAGTTGGTTTGCGATTGTTATTAAATGAGAAAGTACAAGACTTTTATAAATCTTTAGAAAAAGAAGAACGACAGCAAAAAATATTGCAATGGCTTTTGTTGGAATTAACTCAAGTCGGCGATTGGTTGGAGGAAACCACGCGCAAAACTTTGGTAATTGATGATTTATTGCAGCAGCAGCCCAATGAAGCCGTTATTATTCAAGTGTTATTAAAAAAACTGGTAACTAAAGAGCGTTTATTAGTAACGGATAGTAATGCGCAAAAACAAGCGACATTGACGATTGCTCATGAAGCTTTGATTCGGGAATGGGCACAGTTTAGAGACTGGTTAAAAGAGAATTTAGAGTTAAAACGCTGGCGCGACCGCATTGCTAATGATTTAAAAGATTGGGAAAGAATAGGGAAAACTGAGTATTTATTACACGGTGGGCGATTGCAAGAAGCAGAGGAGAAATTGCAGGAATATTCTGATTCTTTATTGATTAATGCTAAAGAGCGTAAGTTTATTGAAGAGAGCATTAAAAATCGCGAAGCTGAAAAGGCAAAAGAAGAAGAAACACAGCAGTTATTACAAAGTCGTTTAGATAAAGCATTGATTACCCAATCGCTATTTTTAGCGGATTTAGCGCGTCAACAGTTAGAAAACAATAAACCCGCCACAGCAATGCGCTTGGCTTTAGAAGCCTTGCCTGAATCTTCAGAAACTTATCCTGACCGTCCCTTTGTTGCACAGGCTTATGATTCACTCTCACGCGCTATAAATCAGCAATTTCAAGGGATTTTTGAGTATGAAAATGATGTAAAGAAAGCCGTTTTCAGCCCTGATGGTACAAAATTTTTAACCTCATCAGAACAATATATTTTGGTGTGGGATATGAAAACTGGACAACTATTGCTCACATTGACAGGAGATAGACTTGGTTTAAATTCAGCCGCCTACAGTCCTGATGGCTCGCGGATTGTCATTGTTTCAGTTAATGAAAGAAACGTTCGTATATGGAATGCGTTGACGGGACAGGCAATACTCACATTGGATGGGTATGAAAGCCAAGTATGGTCAGCCGCCTACAGTCCCGATGGCACGCGGATTGTCACCGCTTCAGAGGATAAAACCGCCCGCGTGTGGGATGCGCAGACGGGGCAGGCGATACTCACCTTGAAAGGGCATATAGAAAGAGTGTGGTCAGCCATTTATAGTCCAGATGGCAAGCAGATTGTCACTGCTTCGGGTGATGAAACCGCTCGGGTGTGGGATGCACAGACAGGGCAGATAATCCGCACTTTGCGTGGGCATGGAGGGTCAGTAAAATCAGCTGCCTATAGTCCCGATGGCACGCGGATTATCACTGCTTCTGGGGACAAAACCGCCCGCGTATGGAATGCTCTGACGGGGAAAACAATATTCACCTTGAAAGGGCATGGAGGGTCAGTAAAATCTGCCGCCTACATGCCCGATGGCACGCGGAGTGTCACGGCTTCGGGGGATGAAAACGCGAGC
>CAZKST010000384.1:0-2022 GCA_964555395.1 uncultured Thiotrichaceae bacterium
GTCTGAACCTTAATTTACCTAATTTTCTTAATTAACATAATTAAAAAATTAAGGAAATTAGGAGAGTTAAGTGACAGGGTTCAGACAATATCAGAATCGCAATTGACTCAGTTTAAAAAACATTCTTTAATTAAGAAAATTAGAGTTTAGATAAAACCATAGGTAGTAAAGGAAAATATGAAAAACATTCAAATTACTTTACACGATGTTCAATTAGAACAAACAATGTCGCGTCTTATGCAGCAACAACATCAAAACTTACAAGAATTTGTAATAACTGCATTACAACATTATATTAAAACGCTTGAAAATCCCATCCCCCACCGCGACCCATTACAACATGCCCAAAAGCCCACAAAAAACTTTCAAGCCATTATCAACACAGACACCATTTTTAACGATGTAGAAAACAGTACAACCTTTGCAAAAGAATTAAGACAACGGGCATGGAAAGATGAATAAACAAATTCTGTGTGATACTTGTGTTTTAATTGATTTTTTAAAAGGACATTCAGAACCCTTAATACAGCTAAACCAACAGAATGTAACACTATTTATTAATCCAATTATTGAATTAGAAATTTTACAAGGTGCGCGTGATAAACGCGAAATGCAAATTATTGAAGAAAAATTAGAAATGTTTTGGAAGTTAGAAATTCCAACAGACAACTTCCAATTAGCACGGACACTTATCAAACACTATTCACTATCGCACGGACTACGCCTTGCTGATGCACTCATTGCTGCTAATGCTTTAATTTATAATCTTGAACTATTCACTTACAACATTAAAGACTTCAAATTTATTGCTTCTTTAACTTTATATACACCTTAAAATTTGTCTGAACCACAATTTGCATAATTTTCTTAATTGACATAATTCTTTAAAGAATAAGGCTTTAATTATGCAAATTGCGATAATGATGTGAATTGTGGTTCAGACAAATACAGTAAAATTTACCCCACCCGCTCACTTAAACGCATACATGTCGATTTTGCTTGCAACCACATTAAATCCCGTTGCAATGCGTCATTATCAAAAACGGGACGCTTTTCTAATAAACGCGTTAAACGAATTTGTGAAATAAACGTCGGTTTACAACGGACTTGGGTCAAAGCCTCTTCCACTGCGGGGCGGTTGTTGCAAATCAACACCATATCACAGCCCGCCCGCCATGCTTCAATCACCCGCTCGCTCACTGTGCCCGCCACCGCCGCGCCCGCCATCGTGACATCATCACTGAAAATCACGCCTTCAAATCGCAAATGTTGCCGTAAAATCTGCTGCAACCAAACGCTAGAAAATCCCGCAGGCACTTTATCTACATACGGGTAAATCACATGCGCGGGCATGATTGCAGGCAATCCGCCTTTAATCAACTTGGCAAACGGCACTAAATCCTGCGTTTCGATTGCCGCAAAACTGCGATTATCCACAGGCACGGCATGATGAGAATCTTCCACCACTGCGCCATGTCCGGGAAAATGCTTGCCCACACCGATTAAACCACTGCGCTGCATTCCCGATAAAACCGCCGTCGCTAATGCCGTCACGCCTTTGGCGGTGGAATGATAAGCGCGGTCGCCAATCACTTCACTCACCCCAGCAGCAATATCTAACACGGGCGCAAAACTAATATCTACGCCCACTTGCCGCAATTCTGCCCCCAACACCCAACCCACTTGCTCCGCAACATTCACAGCGTGCGCGGGATTGTCATCATACAACTTGCCCAACACGCCCGCCGCAGGTAACGCCGTAAACTTGTCTCTAAAACGTTGCACCCGTCCGCCTTCATGGTCAACCGCGACCATCAACGACGGCGTGCGCAACTGATGAATCTCAGCGACTAAGGCAGTCAACTGTGCGGGCGATTCATAATTGCGCGAAAATAAAATGACCCCGCCGACTAAGGGATGCGTTAAAACTTCGCGGTCTTGCGCGGTTAACGCCGTGCCTTCAATATCAACCATTAAAAAACCGAGCGACATAGCAAAATCCTTATTAAAATTTTAAAAAAA
>CAZKST010000385.1:0-2022 GCA_964555395.1 uncultured Thiotrichaceae bacterium
TTTTATCGCTTGAGGCAGTGACAATCCGCTTGCCATCGGGACTGTAGGTGGCTGACCACACATAACCTTCATGCCCTTGCAAAGTGAGTAATAGCTGCCCAGTTTTCATATCCCATACTAAAGCCTGCATACCTGACGCGGTCAAAAGTTGCATCCCATCAGGGCTGAAAATGGCTTTATTTATATTACCTTCATGCCAAAAAAAACCTTGAAATTGCTGATTTATAGCTCGTGACAGCCAATTATAAGCATATGCAACAAATGGTCGAACAGGGTAAGCCTCTGAACCTTCAGGCAAAGCTTCTAAAGCTAAACGTATTGCTGTGGTGTATTTATTTTTTTCCACATGTTGCCGTGTCAAGTCCGCTAATAACAGCGATTCGTTAACCAATGCTTTATCTAAACGATTTTGTAATAACTGCTGTGTTTCCTCTTCTTTTGCCTTTTCAGCTTCGCGATTTTTGATACTCTTCTCAATAAATCCCCGCACCGACGCATCAATCAACAAAGAATCCTGATAAGTCGCCAGTTTTTCCTCTGCATCGGCTAATTTCCCGCCTTGTAACAAACGGTCACGCGCTTTTGTCACTTTCCACTGCTGCAAATCCGCTTCTAAATGCTCGCGCCAGCGTTTTAAATCACGATACTGATTGACCCACTCGCGCAACTGTCCCCAATCCCGAATTAAAGCTTCATGCGCCACCGTCACCGTTTCAAGCGATTGCTCATTTTCCTGAACCGCATCACACATTAACAAACGCTGCTCAGTGGTCAATTCCTCCAATAAACGCGCAATATGCGCCCGCTGTTCAGGATGTTTATTAAACAAATGTGCTTGTTTCAAAGTTTTGCGCGTATCCTCAATCCCTTCGCCTAACTGCACCAACTCCAAAAACAACCACTGCACTAATGGCTTCTGCTCTGCACTTAAATCTTGATAAAACGCATCCGCCCGCTCATTCAACAAACCGCGCAAACCGCTCCCCGCCTGCGTGTTCTTGCATAAAGTTTGATACTGCGCAACCGTCAATACTTTCGCGTCAAATGTCCGCGCATTTTTCCATAACTGCTCTAAAGCATATTGCAATAACGGCAAACAGCCTTTTTCGCGAGAAGCTTCATCAATCAAAATATCCACTAATTGCGACTCAATCGTTTTCCCCGTCTGTGCGAGCGGCGCGACAATCACCTCATGCAACTCACTGGCACTCAACGGCAACACAAACACCCCAAAGTCACTCACATACCGCGCCAAGCCCGCATTATCGCGCTCAATACACTTGCCCAAAAAATCCGCCCGCAAGGTAATCACCACCTGCAAAGCATTTTCAAACTGCAACGCACCGAATAAAACCTTAAAAAATTCAAGCCGTTTCTCGTCATCCTGACATTCAGTAAACACTTCCTCGAATTGGTCAATCACCAATAACAAAGCAGACTCATCAACGATTTTCACAATCGACTGATGCAACGCCTCAGCACTTTCTACTTTTAATTTCTGTGAAAAAACATCCCACCACTGATTTTGCAACGCATACAAAGGCTCTTTTGTGGGACGCATTTGCACAATTCGCCACGTTTTCTCCTGCGCTTGTTGCAATTTCACAAGCAAACCCGCTTTAACCAACGACGACTTGCCACTCCCCGACGCACCCAACACCGCAATAAACCGCTGTTTATTCGCTAATTTATTAACCAGCTCCTCACTATATTTTTCCCGCCCAAAAAAGATAGCAGCATCTTTATCGGTAAATGCGCTCAAACCTTTGTAGGGTTCTTTAATAGTTGCTTGTTTTGGAGTCACAAAAACGGACGCTGATAAATCAACGCCCAATTCACGCAATTCTTGTTCACATTCATATTTTAACTTTTTATTTTCAGTGATTTGTCCTTGATAACGGATTCTATCCAAAGGCTCAACTGTTACCGCTAAAGTTTTTTCAAGTTCAAATAATGTATTGCAAATGAAAGAATATTTTTCTTCCAACTCTTGAATGCGTTGTTCGTGAAGTGTGGGCATAG
>CAZKST010000386.1:0-2015 GCA_964555395.1 uncultured Thiotrichaceae bacterium
CACTGTTTCAACAACGCGGCTATGAAAATGTGCAAACGTGGCGCGATTTAGCAGGGCAGGAGCGGGTGACGGGGGGGCAGTGGAACGAATAATTTTTACGGATTAATGAGATAGGTTTTATTTTCAAAACCTTCTATAATGCGTTCGGAAACTAACTCCATTAATAAACTGACTAAATTAATGGAGTCTTTTATATTTTCACTATTAATGGAAATGCTTGAAGCATCATTACCATGAGCAATGGCATTTCTATGATTAACCAATGTATTTAATTTTGTTTTTACATTTATTTTTTCATACCATTCAGGTAATGGTTGTAAAACAAAGTTTTTTAAAAGGGTATTAATAATTTCAAATTTTACATTACTTTGAGTATTAACAACATTAGTAAACTGAATGTTTGAATCAAATGAATTTCTTAAATCTTTAAAAAAAGTAATTTTCTTATTTTCCTTTTCTGGGTATTCATTAAATTGTTTAAATTTTGTTTCCATATAGTAAATCAATAAAACATCATTTAACTCATTACTTTTTAACTCAAGTTGATTTAGTTTATGAATATAATTTTGGAATGCAGTTTGTATAAATCCTTCCCAAATTGAATATACAATTGGAGTTGAATGATGTAAAAGAAAGAATTTATCTTTTTCTGTAAATTGATATCTAGTCGTAAGTCTTATGACATCCAGCAAAGAATCTTGACGTGCTTTCACGTTAGCATCAATTTCATCACGAAAAGAAGCAAGCAATTCACTGTATGTTGGCATATTAACTACCAAAAACTCTAGTAGCCTCTTCTAAACGCTTTATAATTCTAGCTTTTTGACTTTCTCCAGTCGATTCTTGATAACTAATGGTTTTAATTTTTTTCAGAATTGCTTCCGAGTTTTGCTGAGAATAACTATCATAATTTTCAGCGATACCAATAGTGATGATGTCATAAAGTGTTGGAGTAAATCTATTCTGTTTATTACGGAATATTTCTTTACCTAGCGGAGCTAATAAATGAAATACGTTATTAAAAATCTCTTTATAAAAGGCATAATCAAAAGCCTCGTTTTCCAAAGATTTCTTCATAAAATTACTCATGTGTTGCGCTAGTCCCTCTTTAATATTTTCTTTTTGTCTAAAGAGAGACATAAATCTTAATACTAATTCTTCATCATACAGTCTTTCCTTTTGTTCCTCGTTTAAGGCAGTTAATTTAGAGAAATGCTCGTTTTTAACCAAAGTTTGAAGAAATTCATTAAATTTGGGGGAAATATCGCGATAAATGCAATTTCTAATTTCCTGCGCAGATAAAGGCAAACTACCTGTATTAAGGCGATTAAATAACTCAAAGCGCATATCATAATTATTATTCCAATGTAAAATTTCTACCCGACAAAATGTACGCTTTAAATATAAGCGAAATTTATTAGGAATAGAATTAACATCAAAACCTGCTAATGATTTCAGTCGTGTTCCTTCATTCAATTTCCAATAGTTTTTATTTCTAATACTTTCATCCCCTTTTAAATAACCAAAAAAAGAAACAACGGTAGAAACTCTTTGTAAACCATCCACAAGTTCCCATACACCCGTATCATTTTCAGCTACAAATATAGGAGGAGTAGGAATCCCTAATAATAAAGATTCAATAAAACGGGTTCTTTGCTCTTCATCCCAACGAAAATATCTTTGAAAAGCTGGTTTGATAATCAACTCATCTCTTTCATACATATTGATTATTTCACCAAATGAAAAATCCAATTTATCTGTGCTGAGTAATTCTTTTTGCGCTTTAATTTCTTTTTCTAATTCTTCACTTTTAATTTTAGAGGTTTCTAATAAATCACTCTTATTGATACTCATAGCATTTTCCTGTATTTTTAATTTTTAAATTTAATCAAAGTATATTTAACCTAATTCATGAAATCAACGTTAAAACTTTTAGTGCCCTAGAATAAGGATAAGATTTATGTGTGGAATTTGTGGCGAATTGCGTTTTGACCAACAACCGACTTCTGTAGCGA
>CAZKST010000387.1:0-1959 GCA_964555395.1 uncultured Thiotrichaceae bacterium
AAAATATTAATGTTGTCTTAGAACAAGAAATATTAAGGCAATTAGATAAAAGTAATACAAATCATATCGGATATTTTCATCAAAATATTTTTAAATATATAGCTAAAGATTGGTATGTACCCGATGAAGGTTATGATATTGTCAATGAAACACAACAAATTTATGTAGAAATGAAGAATAAACATAATACGATGAATTCTTCATCTGCGGCAAAAACTTACGCTAAAATGCAGCATACTTTATTACAAAATCCAAACGCGCTTTGCTTGCTAGTTGAAGTCATTGCAACCCAAAGCCAAGATATACCTTGGATAATTAGCATTGATAAAGAAAAACTGAGCAATGTTAAAATTCGCAGAGTTTCCATCGATAAGTTTTATGAACGTGTCACAGGCGACCCACAAGCTTTTAAAAAATTATGTGAAGCATTACCGCGCATTCTTGATGATGTTATTTATAACACGCCAGCCCTCAAAAAATCTGATACAGTCATTCATGAATTAACCGCATTGAGTCCTAATCTTTTGAAAAGCTTATATTTACTTTCATTTAAACAATATGAAGGTTTTAATGAATTCCATGTTTAACCATCAAATTGATGCTGATTTATTAGCAGATATTCTTTCTGTTTCAAAAGCGACCATTAGCCAATGGGAAAAATCTGGAAAAATTAAGCCTATTTTAAATGAAAATGGCAAAAAACAATATTTATTAGAACAATTATCTGAATTTCCTGTTATCCAGCAAATGCTAACTTCTGCATGGGAGCAAGAGTTACAAGTTAAAGCTTTACAACCTTATCGCTCTATTGAATTATTTGCAGGGGCAGGTGGGCTGGCGATTGGTTTAGAAAAAGCAGGATTTCAGGCGGTTGCACTCAATGAATGGGATAAATATGCGTGCCAAACCTTGCGAATTAATCGCCCACAGTGGAACGTATTAGAAGGGGATATTCAACAGATTAATTTTAAAGAATTTAAAAACATTGATTTGATTTCTGGCGGTTTTCCTTGTCAAGCGTTTTCTTATGCGGGAAAGCAATTGGGATTTGAAGATACACGCGGGACGCTTTTTTTTGAATTTGCGCGGGCTATCAAAGAAATACAGCCTAAAATTTTTCTGGCGGAAAATGTCAGAGGATTACTTGAACACGACCAAGGTAAAACACTTGCAACAATTAAATCAGTGATTGCTGACCTTGGTTATACTTTAATTGAACCGCGTATTTTAAAAGCGATTTTTTACCAAGTTCCTCAAAAAAGAGAGCGGTTATTTTTAATCGGCATTCGTCACGATTTAGTTCGTTATTTAGAATTTACATGGCCCGCGCCTTGTAAGCGTATTTTTGTGTTGCGGGACGCACTCAAAGCAGGGGAATTGTATCCAGTAGATGTTCCTAATTCTCAAGGACAGCAATATCCAAAACGCAAAGCAGAAATTTTTCAATATGTTCCACAAGGAGGATGTTGGCGCGATTTACCTGATGAATTGCAACGCGAATATATGCAAGGCAGCTATTTTTTAGGCGGTGGAAAAACGGGCATGGCGCGCCGTCTTTCATGGGATGCGCCCAGTTTAACGCTAACTTGCTCCCCCGCGCAAAAACAAACAGAAAGATGTCACCCTGAAGAACATCGCCCATTAACCGTGCGAGAATATGCGAGAATTCAAACCTTTCCAGATGATTGGGTGTTTTACGGTTCAGTGGCTCAACAATATAAGCAAATCGGCAATGCTGTTCCTGTTAATTTAGGCTATGCGGTGGGCAGACGCTTAATCGATTTACTGAATAAAATTGAATTGAAACAGGAAAATGTTATTAATAGCAATATTGCCTTGAATACCGCAAAAGATACACAACTAGGATTATTTATCTAAAAGTTCTCTTTTGAATTCGTGCCAACAAACCTGCTAGATTTTAAAAAGCTAGCAGGTTTTTGTTTTTTAGATTAAAACCGA
>CAZKST010000388.1:0-1953 GCA_964555395.1 uncultured Thiotrichaceae bacterium
ATGTGGGGCTTTGTGCGCGATATTAGCGAGCGCAAAAAAGTAGAACGCGAATTACGCCAATTTGCCACCGTGATTGAACAAGCTCCTGATACAATTGGCATTGCTGATGTTGCCTCACAACAGATGCTATACATCAATCCCGCTGGACGCAAAATGTTGAATATTCCCGATAATTTCAACATTGAACAAATACAAATCTCAGATTTCTTTGGTGAACAAGACTTTATTAAAATTCAAAATGAAGTAATTCCCAACACCATAAAATACGGCAATTATCGCATTGAAACGAATTTACAAAGTTTTACCCATAAACAATTAATTCCAGTTGATGGTTCTTGTTTTTCCATCACAGACACCAAAGGCAATGTCGTTTCTATCAGCATGATTTCGCGTGATATTACTGAAAAACGCCGTGCTCAATCCGAACTCATTGCTGCCCGAGATGCTGCCGAAGCGGCAAATCGTGCTAAGAGCGTATTTTTAGCCAATATGAGCCATGAATTACGCACCCCGCTCAATGGCATTTTAGGCTATGCACAAATATTGTGGCGCGATAAAACACTCAATGAAATCCAACGTGAAGGCGTGAATGTCATTCAACGCAGCGGCGAATACCTATTAACACTCATCAATGACGTATTAGATTTAGCCAAAATTGAAGCAGAACGAACAGAATTATATTTTACTGATTTTGATTTTTCTGAATTTTTACAAAATATTACCAGTTTATTCCAACTTCGCGCAGAACAAAAAGGCATCTCTTTTATATTTGAGCCGACCAGTGCTTTACCGCAAGGGATTCACTGTGATGAAAAACGGCTGCGGCAAATTTTACTCAATTTACTCAGTAATGCTGTGAAATTTACCCAACAAGGCGGCGTTGTTTTTAGCGTTAATTATGACGGGAATAAAACACATTTTAAAATCACTGATACTGGTATTGGCATTGCTGAAGAAGATATTCAGCATATTTTCAAACCTTTTAAACAAGTAGGCGACCAACGCTATCAAGCTGAAGGTACAGGGCTTGGGCTCACAATTACTAAACACCTGATTAATATGCTTGGTGGCGAGTTAACTGTAGAAAGTCAACTGAATCATGGCAGTTGTTTTCAATTCAGTTTAGCTTTGCCAGAAGTCAATGTGTTGATTCGTTATAGTGATGAAAACCAACGGGTTATTGTGGGGTATCACGGTGAACGCAAACATTTATTAGTGGTAGATGACCGTCGCGAGAACCGTTTAGTGCTTTATCATTTACTCACGCCATTAGGTTTTGAGTTGATTGAAGCAGAAAACGGCAAAACGGGCTATGACACAGCCTGTAGTTATCACCCCGATTTAATTCTGACTGATTTAGTGATGCCCACACTAGATGGATTTACATTTGTGCGGCAATTGCGCCAACTTCCTGAATTTAAAAATACGCCGATTGTTGCGGTTTCTGCGAGTGTTTTTGATTTTCATCAACAACAAAGCCGTGAGGTAGGCTGTGATGATTTTATTGCAAAACCTATCCGCGCAGATTTATTGCTTAAAACTTTGCAACGTTTATTAAATTTGCAATGGATTTATGATGAAGCAATTTCTTTTAATGTTAAAGAAAGTGTAGGGCGAAATATTGAGAAGATAGAAGATTTTACGGGCAATTATGTTTTAGCGGAAGAGGATGCTAACATTTTAAATGAATTTGCATTGATGGGCGATTTAGGCGGCGTTTTAGATAAATGCAAACAGCTAAAACAATACAATCCTAGTTTAATGCCATTGCTTAATAAAATAGAGCAACTGGCAAAGAATTTTCAATTAGAAGAGATTTCTAGTTTAGTCGCTGCTTATTTAAGCAACAGTGAAGGTAAAACTTAAAGTATTTTAATTCAAAACTGTGTAATTTCTAAGTAGGGTGGAATAGCAAAGCGTATTCCACCAAAAAACGCTTTGTCTGAACCCTAA
>CAZKST010000389.1:0-1920 GCA_964555395.1 uncultured Thiotrichaceae bacterium
GGAATCGAACCACCGACACGGGGATTTTCAATCCCCTGCTCTACCGACTGAGCTACTTGGCCTTAACGCTTAAGAAGGCGATATTAAACTACGTTTTTAGCAGTCCGTCAAGCTTTTTTTGCAAAAATTTGGTTATCGCCTTTAACACGATTATAATAAACGCGCTATGAACCACCGTTTTAAACGTTCC
This sequence comes from uncultured Thiotrichaceae bacterium, assembly GCA_964555395.1. GTDB lineage: Bacteria > Pseudomonadota > Gammaproteobacteria > Beggiatoales > Beggiatoaceae > CAZKST01. Next base: position 191 of record CAZKST010000389.1, read on the forward strand.
TAGTTCCAAAATAAGCAAAAATGCTTATTACATCAACAATTAAATAGCCGTGCAGTCCATCTGCGCCCCTTGCCCGCAACGAGACTTTTATGACGGATTCCCAAAAAACAACTGGGTGGTTTGACCGTTTGAAAAAAACTTTCACCACCACGAGCCCAGACACTGCTCCAACTTCAGTCCCTGAATCTATTCCGACTTCTACTCATATTCCTGCTGTTGTAGATACGCCCGCTGAAGCAGTCGCAACGCCAGAAGAACCGCCTAAAAAAACAGATTGGTTTAGCCGTTTGAAAGCTGGGCTTAGCCGTACCCGCAATAATTTAAAAAGCAGTTTAGAAAATCTTTTTCTTGGTAAAAAAACGATTGATGCTGAATTGCTCGAAGAAATTGAAACCTTGCTAATTACGGCTGACATTGGACTTGATGCAACCCAAGTATTGATTAAAGAACTGACCGAGCGCGTTTCTCGTAAACAATTATCGGATTATGAAACTTTAATGAACGTGTTGCAAACTGAAATGCAAGCGTTATTACAACCCGTTGAACAGCCGCTCATTATTCCAACTTTATCCGCTGAAAATAAAAAGCCTTTTGTGATTTTAATGGTCGGTATTAACGGTGCAGGTAAAACAACAACTATCGGCAAACTCGCTAAACGTCTGCAAAATGAAGGAAAAAGCGTCATGCTTGCTGCTGGAGATACTTTCCGTGCGGCGGCGGTTGAGCAACTTAAAGTGTGGGGCGAGCGCAATCAGATTCCCGTTATTGCCCAACACGGCAAAGCAGATTCTGCTTCTGTAATTTTTGATGCACTACAAGCGGCTACGGCACGCGGGATAGATGTGCTCATTGCTGATACCGCAGGACGCTTGCAGACTAAAGATAACTTGATGGAAGAATTGAAAAAAGTACGGCGAGTGATGCAAAAAATTGATGCTGAAGCACCGCACGAAGTGATTTTAGTTTTAGACGCAACCACGGGACAAAATGCACTCAATCAAGCCAAACAATTCCACCAAACTGTTGCCGTGAATGGTATTGTTATCACCAAGTTAGACGGAACAGCCAAGGGCGGAATGATTTTTGCGGTGGCTAAACAATTAGGTTTACCGATTCGGTTTATCGGTGTAGGCGAGCAAATCGACGATTTACGTCCTTTTGTTGCTGCGGATTTTGTTAAAGCTTTATTAGAACGCGATTAAATTATCAACGCCTACGCAATAGTAAATAGCACCTGTAGGCGGTTTTCACCCTCACTAAAAGGAATTGCGCGTGGAGTATCAACCTTTTCTGACAGCCTTAGCGGCATTTGTCGGTGTGTATCTCGTATTTTTTTTAATTCGTGTATTTGTTGATATGTACTTAGTTGCGGTTGCTTTAAGTTGTGCAGTCGCGGCATATAGTATTCAAGGTTTTAATTTATATGCTGATTTTCGTCAGGTGTTAATTGAGTTGGGCTTATTAAAATTTTTAGGTTTAAATTTGCCTTTAGAGCCGAATACAGGTGCAGTAATTTTTATGACGGCGTTGATTGTTTTAACAGGTGTTATGCTAAGTTTGCCAGTGTTGCCATTTTCCGCAACTTACCGCTACATGCTTGGCACAGAACGCTTAACTTCAGACGAAGAGTCCAAAATTAAACGTTGGATTCAGGAAGAAGTAGAGCGTTACGATAATCAAACTCGACGATAAAATTTGTAAAACAGGCTTATTGCTTTGCTGTAAAGGGG
>CAZKST010000390.1:0-1876 GCA_964555395.1 uncultured Thiotrichaceae bacterium
TGTCTAAAGTCTATCTTTTAATTTAGTTTTAAATTAAAACTAAATTAACGCCTTAGTTCTTAGTATTGTAACAAATAAGACAAAAATAAAGAGTAACGTTTAACAATTTTCTACCTTTTAATTTAGGTATGATAAATTGTCGACATATAATTAATTTATTGTTAGAATCAAACTTTTATCTTTTGTTCATCACCTTACATTTATTGACAATTGACAGTTTTGTCTATTTAAAAATTAAAATGTAAAACACTTTTTAGTACGTTTAAGTTTTTTAAAGAGGAAAAGACGAATGAAGTTATGGCAAATGAGCTTATGCTTCTTTTTACTTGGCTGTATCACGCTTAATGGACATGCAGCATTATATAAATTGTCAGAAGAGACGTTAGCGGATTCTGAAGAACCGTTTGATAGACGTATTTATTCTTATGATTTTGATGTGGATACTAAAGATTGGATAGTGCATGCAATTTTTGCTAAACCGGTACAAGGCGATACGCGGGCGCAGATTGTATATGTGACTAAAAAAGCTCAAGAACAATGGGACATGAATAAAGCCATCGTTTTAGAAGAATATGGTTTTATTTCTTCTATTTCTACCGCAATTGTGGTGGATGATACTGGTGTTGCCCATGTGAGTTATGTTGTTGCTCGCGAAATTAAAGACAGTAATGGGACAGCGCATCAACATGGATTAGTGTATCAAACGGTCAATAAAAATGTCCCGAGCGAGAAAAAATTGGTTTCTAGCGGCGCGTTTAATAGCAAAATGCAATTAAATGAGAATACTCAACCAATTTTTGTACGGGAATATGAAATTTTTACTTATGACGGCGTAAAAGTGATTGACCCTCCTTTCCCCAAAGCCTTAAGAATTCAAGTGCCGAGTGGAAAAAGTTTTGAGGAGTTGACTTGGACAGACCGTGAACATGTTTTACGTTTACCTTCTCCCACTGATGCTGCCGAAGATTATCGTTTAGCTAATTTCTTGTATGACAAAAATACTAAGCGTTACCACATTTTATATGGCGATAAACACGCGGCATATTTACGCGATGCCTACCCTACTTGTAATCCGCCAGTACCGCAAGGTAAACGTTGTGTCGCTTTTCCCAATGGCGCAGGACATAAATTATGGTATGGCTATTCGGACGATTTAAAAACATGGCAAACCAGTTTAGCGGATGATAGTGGCAATCTTGCTGAAAATGAATTTTGGACGGATTTGATTTTAAATAATCAAGGTCAGCCAATGGCAACCAGCTTCCGTTATATGACAGATGAGCAAGGCATTCATCGTGGAAGTACAGGCATGATTGCCAAATTTAATGCTAATACTAATCAATGGTCTATGCAAACAGTGGCTGGAAAAACTAGCGGACGCGCACCTTTAGATAAACCTCGCGCAGGAATGGGCGCAAAATTAGTGACTGACAGTGGCGGCGGTATTCATGGCGTATGGGATAATTCGCCTGATGAACCGATTGATTCTGAAAGCGGACAAGCTGAAGCGGGAACGATGATGTATCATTACAGTCCTGATGGTCAGGCATTTGATACTCGGCAAATGTTATTGCCCTATTCAGTGGAAGGTCTTGTAAAATTAAAAGTGTTATATAACCAGTTATTAGTTATGGCATTAGTGGATGCGCGTGATTCACGTTTAGTCTTTGCTAATTTCCATATTCCTTTACCTACAGACAATTTATTTGAAGTCAGTACGGATAAGATGTTTTACTCACCGGGTGAAAATGTACAATTTCATGTTCGTTTTCAAGGAACAGGCAACATTAAAGGTGATATTTATTTAATTGCAAAAGGTCCTCAAGATGTTGATTCTTCTGGTCAACTAATGCCAATTAGCGGTGTAACTCGTTTA
>CAZKST010000391.1:0-1863 GCA_964555395.1 uncultured Thiotrichaceae bacterium
GGTGGAATACGCTTCGCTATTCCACCCTACAATTCTCATGCTTGCTTAACTTAATGGTAATGATGCAGGGTAACTCCTAGACCTTTAAAAAAATAAAAAACAGGCATTTAAAAATTTACACGCTAAGCTCAGGTTAGTTTATTCCAAACGTATTATGAAAAATTTTCTTACCCCCCAAGAAGCAGAAACTGCTTTTTATCAAGCCTTTGAAAACACAGATATTGAATTGATGTTAATGGTTTGGTCACAAGATGACGATATTACTTGTATTCATCCTATGTCGCAGTGTTTGCGCGGTAAAGCAGTATTAGAGAGTTGGCGTGATATTTTTCAACAGTCGCCTAAAATGAAATTCCAATTGAGCGATGTTCGCATTTATACTGGGCAAGATATTTCTATTCATACTTTATGTGAAAATTTGACCATTATTCACAATCCACATTCTACTTCTTCTCTGTTAGCGACCAATGTTTACCGTTGGCAACAAGGCAGCTGGCGCATGATTTTACATCATACTTCAATCATTGCGATTGAAAGCCCTATAGAAATAGAGACTAAAAAAACTAAAAAAACGTTACATTAATTTATTCTCCCATTAGCGCAAGGAAACAGCATCGCAATGAAAGTTTTAATTATTGGCAATGGCGGACGTGAGCACGCCCTCGCATGGAAAGTGGCGCAATCTGCAAAAGTGAATCAAGTTTTTGTTGCAGCGGGCAATGCTGGTACAGAAAAAGAAGAAAAAGTTCAAAATGTTGCGATTCAGCCAGATAATATTGAAGGTTTAAAAACCTTTGCTTTGCAAACGCAAATTGATTTAACCATCGTGGGCCCTGAAGTCCCCTTAGTATTAGGCGTGGTGGATACTTTTCAAGCAGCAGGTTTACGCTGTTTTGGCGTGTCTAAATTGGCAGCGCGTTTAGAAGGCTCAAAAGCTTTTAGCAAAGATTTTTTAGCCCGTCATCAAATTCCCACCGCAGAATATCGCCATTTCACCGAAATTGAACCCGCTTTAGCCTATTTAGCAGAAAAAGGTGCGCCGATTGTGGTTAAAGCCGACGGTTTAGCGGCGGGTAAAGGGGTTGTCGTCGCGCAAACTTTAGCCGAAGCACAACAAGCGGTTAACGATATGTTAGCGGGCAATGCCTTTGGTGATGCAGGGCATCGTGTTGTGATTGAAGAATTTTTACAAGGGGAAGAAGCCAGTTTTATTTGTATGGTTGACGGTAAAAATGTATTACCGATGGCGACTTCACAAGACCACAAAGCGCGTGATAATGGCGATAAAGGGCCCAATACGGGCGGCATGGGCGCATACTCACCCGCGCCTGTGGTAACGCCTGAAGTGCACAATCGCATTATGCAGCAAGTGATTGAGCCAACCGTGCGGGGAATGGCAATGGAAGGCACGCCGTATGTGGGCTTTTTATATGCGGGCGTGATGGTGGATGAGCAAGGCAACCCTAAAGTTTTAGAATTTAATTGTCGGTTTGGCGACCCAGAAACGCAGCCGATTATGATGCGTTTAAAAAGTGATTTAGTGGATTTGTGTTTAGCCGCGTTAGAACAACGTTTAGACCAAATTAGCGCAGAGTGGGACAGCCGCGCCGCGTTGGGCGTGGTGATGGCTGCGGGCGGCTATCCTAATGATTATGCTAAAGGTGCAGTTATCAGTGGTTTAGACACGACAACGCCCGATGTTAAAGTGTTCCATGCGGGCACGGCGTTAAAAGAAAATGCCGTCGTGACTCAAGGCGGGCGGGTGTTATGCGTCTGCGGTTTGGGTGTGACTGTCAAAGAAGCACAAGCCAACGCTTATGAACAAGTAAATAAAATTCAATGGGATAATGTTTATTATCGCAC
>CAZKST010000392.1:0-1855 GCA_964555395.1 uncultured Thiotrichaceae bacterium
CAATAGCTAAAGCTATTGCACTCCAATTTACGCAATTTAAGGTGCGATTACTATAGCTTGCGTTAATGCAAGTTTATCCTTGCACGCTAGCCTTATTGATGGGCTTCCTTGCGTCAGCCCATCCTACGTTTATCTGATTGCGTGAATTGTGGTTTAGACAATATTTTGACTAATTAAACAAACTTTCTACTTTTTGTGCTACGCGATTTTTTGAGGCAGCCGCTTTCATAAAAATCACCACAGATTCTAATTCACCAATGGCGGCGCGGGAATCAATGCCTTTTTCTTCTAGTAATTTTTTCACTTCTGCCCCGCAAAACTGAATTAAAAAATCATCATCGCGTGCCATTCCAATGGCTAAACCAACCAAATGTGGAATTAAATTATCACCACGTTTTAACGCAACTTTTGTAGCAAATTCGTGCCATGTTTCAATCCACCGCGTTTTTTCTGATTCGCTGATGCGGGCAGTATCTGTACGCAAAAATAACAACATAGAATTGATATTTTTAGATAAAGTATCCTCTTGTACATGTCCCAAGCGATGAATTGCCTTGCTATGATGGTCAATGCAATGTTCACATTGATAATATTCTGCTAATCCTAAAGCGACACATTCTTTTTGGTCTAAAGTCAAATATGTCGACCATTGCTCCTCCCCATCTGTACCGTTAAACACAACCATGTACATTAAGCTCATTAAATCAGAGACATGACGAGGAAAAACATTATCTTTAAAGACTTTGCTGCTCATATTTAGATTCTCAGGCTATATAAAAAACGGGTGGCTTTTTCAGTATTAAAATTGATATAGATTGAGGTGTTTTGACATCCAAATGTGTTACAACAACCACTAATACCTCAACACATTGCCAACAATTATAGAATAAAATAACTTTATTAGCGAATAATAATATTCAAATATGAAACACACTGGAGCACTATTATGTTAATGGAGATTGCTCGACATTTACGCAAGGCAAAACGCATTTTATTCATTACGGGTGCGGGCATGTCTGCGGATTCAGGATTGCCCACTTATCGCGGGATTGGGGGCTTGTATAACAGCGAATTGACGGAAGATAACATTCCGATTGAAACAGCGTTATCAGGATGGATGATGGCGAATCATCCTGAAATTACTTGGAAATATTTGTTGCAAATTGAGCAAGCTTGTAGAGCTGCAAAGTTTAATCAAGGACATCACATTATTCGGCAAATTGAGCAGCAAAAACCGCACACATGGGTTTTAACGCAAAATATTGATGGTTTTCATCGTGATGCAGGCTCAAAAAATCTGATTGAAGTACATGGGCGGTTACATTCTTTACAATGTATTGAATGTCATTATGCTGAAGAAGTGGTTGATTTTTCACATGTTAACCGACTTCCGCCATTATGTCCACAATGTCAAGGGGTTATGCGTCCTGAAGTGGTATTATTTGGCGAAGTGTTATATCACCATGTGATTGAGCAATTGTATTATCAATTAGAATTAGGGTTTGATGCGGTTGTAAGTATTGGAACAAGCAGCGTTTTCCCCTATATTACACAACCTTTAAAATTAGCGAAACAAAATCGCAAACCCACAATAGAAATTAATCCCAGTTTTACAAATGTATCTGATTTAGTGGATTACAAAATTGAGGCAGGAGCAGCCGAAACGCTGACAAAATTGTGGGAATTGATGAACAAGGCTTAGATATCAATTTATATTCAGCTTGAATCCCAAACAGACCTGCTAGGTTTTTAAAACCTAGCAGGTCTTTGTTTTAATTTGAATCTCTTGCCGAATTTACATTACTTAATCAAGCCACTTGCCTGTTGCAAGCGTTGTAAAGTACGCGCTTTACCA
>CAZKST010000393.1:0-1839 GCA_964555395.1 uncultured Thiotrichaceae bacterium
GAAAAATACTGATGAGTAATAATAAATAAAAAGGGCGTGACATGGGCGTTCCTAAATAATTGAGATTTGCAGATTAATTAGAGATTTTTAAATGTTGCTTAAGCAGTTGTTTAATATAATCAGCAATAGAAAGTGGTGGAGCTAATTGCGCGAGTTGTTCAAAAATACATATTTCAGTACCTTGCCAAATAAGTTCTACTTTTCGCATTTCCACTAAAGCAATATGTGTGTATTGTTCTGGATGTCCCCAATAGCATTGCAAACATATTTGTTCATTTTTAATTGTTTTCCAATTTTCGCAATGCTCACAAGACCATGATTTAGCTCTATTACAAGAAGGACAGGCTAACATGTAATGAGCAACATCTTTTTGAAAATCTTTATTATCTTGGCATATTTCATACGGAATACGATGGTCTATTTGTAAATATCGCATCTCAAAATTACTGCGACATAATGAACAACGAGATTGATAGTTTTGATAAAGTTGAGTTTTAAAGGATTTTGAAAAAACCTTACGTCCTTGTATTTGATTAGTTGTTATTTTGGATAAATCCCCAAAACGATAAGCTGCAATCGTTTTTCCTTCAGAAGATTTCATTTTAAAAGTTTCTAATGGAATACCGATTTCTCGAACATCGCGTATAGCACGCGGCGGGTGATTGTAGCCATAATATTTTTTTAAATCTTCCGTGCTAATAAAACCATGCTGCAAAATATGAGTGATAACAATTTTTGCTCTTTTATTTTTTATCATCTCAATCTTTCTTAAAAATTGTGCTGAATAATCACTCATAAAAAATTAAATAATGATTGTTGTTGAACTGTAGCAATTTGGAAATTTTTTTCAGTCATTGCACATAAAGTTTCAGAAAGATAAAGTGCCTCAAATGTATGTTGATTTCTATGATGCAAAGTTGCAATTGAGGAGCGTCCAGCATCTATTTCTACTTTAGTTAAATTTAATGTGCTGGGCAGTGCTTTACCATAAGTTTTATTTCCAGTTCTACCATCATAACTTAAAATAAAAGGAATATGGCGAGTATTGAGTTGTACCAATGCTTCTAAAAACTCTTCATATTCTACATGTTGTAAATATTTAAATCCCCCATTAATACCAGTGCCTTGATAAGGAGGGTCTAAATAAATTAAATCTTTAGTTGTCGCTATATCAAGCATTTTTGTATAGTCTTTGCTGTAGAAAGTAACTTTATTTTTTAACAAAGTAGCAACCTCAAAAATGTCTTGTTGCATTTTATCAGGATGCCGTCCTTGACGACGTTTATCAGGACTTTGGTTAAATTGTCCCTCTGCATTATAACGCACGGCTGCTTTTACACATCTTGCTAATAAAAAAAGTAAATAACTAGGCGTTTGATTTTGATTAAACTGTTGCCGAACTTCATAATAAAATTGTGGATTTTCAAATTGTTGTTGCCATAATGTGCGATAGCTATTACTTATTTGTTCGGGTGTTTCAACAATTTCTTTCCATAACGCAATTAAAGACGCATTAATATCGTTAATAATAAATTTGGTCGTTTTTTGTTGATATGCCGATGCAATAGAAATTGCTGCTGACCCTGCAAAAGGCTCAATAAGTCGGTCAAATTGCATTGGAAAAAAACGCAAAATTATATTTGCAAGATTTCTTTTGCTGCCTTGATATGGAATAGGATGCGGTATTTTCATAGTAGCTCAAATAGATTCATTTGAATTATTATAGAATAACTCAAATGAACCTAATTAAAATGATGGTTTAAAGATTACCTAATAAACCTAAGCGTTGCCCCTGATAACGCCCGTCGCGTACCCGTTGCCACCATTCGCGATTGTTTA
>CAZKST010000394.1:0-1782 GCA_964555395.1 uncultured Thiotrichaceae bacterium
GTGAAAAATATTGCGCTTTTTAAATCCCCCTGCCCCCCTTTTTCAAAGGGGGAAACGGTTTATAACAAATTATCTTTTTAAATTTAGGTTATTTTATGAACATTCAAATTGTTGCGACTAAACCCTTTAGTGGACAACGCCCCGGCACTTCTGGTTTACGCAAAAAAGTCACAGTTTTTCAACAAACGCATTATTTAGAAAATTTTATTCAAGCTTTATTTGATAATTTAGATTCGCCTCAAGGCAAAACGCTTGTCGTTGGGGGCGATGGACGTTTTTATAATAAAACCGCCATTCAAACCATTATTAAAATGGCGGCAGCTAATGGTTTTAGTAAAATTATTGTTGGGCAAAATGGTCTATTATCCACCCCCGCCGCGTCTGCGTTGATTCGCAAAACAGGTGCATTTGGCGGCATTATTTTATCTGCAAGTCATAATCCGGGGGGAATAGATGGCGATTTTGGCATTAAATATAACACGCCTAACGGTAGCCCCGCGCCTGAAAAATTGACGGAAGCCGTTTATGAACGCACGCAAAATATTGAACGTTATAAAATTGTCCCATTTGCCGATGTAGATTTAAGCCGTTTAGGTGTTGTCAATATTGCAAATTTTAGTGTTGAAATCATTGATTCAGTCAAAGATTATGCGGATTTAATGGAAGAATTATTTGATTTTGCGCAAATGCGTAAATTGCTCACCAGCGGCGCATTTACCCTGCGTTACGATGCTATGCACGCAATTACAGGCATTTATGCCACTGAAATTTTAGAAAAACGACTCGGCGCGCCAGCGGGCACAGTCATGAATGGTATACCGTTGGAAGATTTCGGCGGCGGGCATCCTGACCCAAATTTGACTTATGCCGAGGAATTAGTTGCTCTCATGTTTGGCGACAATGCGCCTCAATTTGGCGCGGCTTCAGATGGTGATGGCGACCGCAATATGATTTTAGGCAAGCATTTTTTTGTTACGCCTTCAGATAGTTTGGCAGTGATTGCAGCAAATGCGCATTTAATTCAAGGGTATAAACAAGGATTAGCAGGCGTTGCGCGCTCCATGCCGACCAGCGCGGCGGTTGACCGTGTTGCTGAAAGTTTGGGCATTGCGTGCTATGAAACGCCGACAGGTTGGAAATTTTTCGGTAATTTGTTAGATGCGGGCAAAGTGACGTTATGCGGTGAAGAAAGTTTCGGCACAGGCTCAGACCATGTACGCGAAAAAGATGGTTTATGGGCAGTGTTATTTTGGTTAAATATCATTGCTGACCGTGGGCAAAGTGTTGAAAAAATTGTGCATGAGCATTGGGCACACTTTGGGCGTAATTTTTATACGCGCCATGATTACGAAGCCATTGACAGCACAAAAGCCAATGAGTTAATGACGCATTTACGCCAACAATTAGAAACGCTGCCAAATCAAACAATTGGCGGGAAATTGGTAAAAATTGCCGATGATTTTAGCTATCTTGATTCTATAGACCACAGCATGAGCCGTGGGCAAGGGATTCGGATTATTTTTGCGGATGATTCGCGGATGGTGTTTCGTTTATCTGGCACAGGAACAGAAGGCGCGACATTGCGCGTTTATTTGGAATGTTACGAAGCGAATCCAGCTAAACAGTTGCTAGATGCTCAAGTCGCGCTGGCGGAAATGATTAATTTAGCGGATGAAATTGCAGGGATTCAACGCTTTACTGGACGCGATAAGCCGACAGTAATTACCTAGAAAAACAAAGCTTCTAGGCATTAACAGACTTCACCTACCATTAAATTAAGCG
>CAZKST010000395.1:0-1767 GCA_964555395.1 uncultured Thiotrichaceae bacterium
GTGTTTGGAATTCGGGTTGGGGTTTCGATTACTATTTTGGTGAAAACGGGGAAAAAATGATGCAAGTTTTTCAATTAACGTCGCATGTCAGTCCTGAAGGAATTTTACAAATCCAATTACCTGCGGATTTGGTTGATAAAGATGTCGAAATCGTTTTGACGATTCAAGCTAAAACGCTTGAAAATACGGCTAAATTAAGCGAATCACCTTTGTTTGGTTTATGGCGTGACCGTGCTGAATGTGAAGATGTGCAAGAAGTTTGTAGGGTGGAATAGCAAAGCGTATTCCACCAAAAAACGCTACAAAATTGTCTGAACCCTGTCACATAATTAATATAATTTCCTTAATTTTTTCATTATGTTAATCAAGAAAATTAAGCGAATTAAGGTTCAGACAAAATGGTGGAATACACTACGCTATTCCACCCTACAATTAACGCTCCTGCGTGGAAATATGGTAAGCCATGACTTATTGAGGAAAAGAACATGAATTCGCGTACAAAAGTAGAAAATCAACTGATTCAAGAAATCCACACGCTTCCACTTGAAATTCTACAAACTATGTTGCATTTGGCTAAGTCTATTAAAAAAATAACTCCAACAATGGAATCATCTATTAATGTTGCATTAAACGATTTTCTTAAACGATATGAAGAAAATCCTATCAATATTGATACAGAAATATTTGAGGAATACAGAAAGACAGCAACTGATAGAGATTTTAAGTTATGAGTTTAATTTATTTGCTGGATACCAATATTATTTCAGAGCCGTTAAAAGAAAAACCTAATTCTAATGTGATAGAAAATATACAATTGCATAGTCATAAAAGTGCTATTGCTTGTTTTGTTATCTATGAGTTAATGCGCGGCGTTCATCTCTTGCCTGAGTCTAAAAAACGTAAGAAAATTATGGATTATATTGAAACTGTCTTAATTAAATTTCCGATATTACCTTACACTGAAGAAGTCGCAAGTTGGCATGGAAAAGAAGCAGCAATACAACAAAAAGCGGGTAAAATATCTTCTTTTATAGATTCGCAAATTGCAGCAATTGCTAAAGTCAATAATTTAATTTTAGTTACTAGAAATGTGAGCGATTTTAAAAATTTTACGCATCTGAAATTAGAAAATTGGTTTGAATTATCTTGAATAATAGGGAAATTAAAAAAATAACATGATAATCAAAAAAGCCGAACTCTATTACGTCCGCATTGCGAAAGGTTTAACTCGAGAGCAAAAGTTATGGTTTTTAGAAGAAAAACAGCATATTTTTAATCTTGATTTAAAGCGTATTTTTTCAGATGCTAAAAATAATTGGCTTACCGATGGTTTAGACGTTGCTTTTGATACTTTTTCGCCGATTGGTTCAAAAGAAACTAAAAATGCTGAAAATCAAGCGCAAAATGTGATTTTTAAAATTTATGGACGTGGCGTTGCAACCAGTCGCGATGTTTGGGCTTACAATTTTAATGTTGAAGAACTTACTAAAAATATGCAGTTAACAATTGAGTTTTATAATGAGCATGTTTTTAGATATTCAAATTTTGCTAAAACAGAAAAACCTGAAATTGATGATTTTGTTAGCTATGATGATAGTAAACTCAGTTGGAGTCGTGATTTAAAGTTAGATTTAAAACGCAATAAATTTGCCGAGTTTAAAGATGAAAAAATAAGGACTTCTCTTTATCGCCCTTTTACTAAAAAATTCTTGTTTTTTGACAGAATAATGAATGAAGAAGTTTATCAATTCCCTAGCATTTTCCCAA
>CAZKST010000396.1:0-1764 GCA_964555395.1 uncultured Thiotrichaceae bacterium
TAGAAAATGCGCAAAAAGCATTAGAACGGTTGGAATAGGTGTTAAAGATAGGCGTATGTAGGAATTTTTATCATGTATCAAAAAGAATTTGAGAAACTCTGGTCGCAGTTACGCGCTAAAAAATATACCGATTTTTTAGAGCGGGTACATATCGAACATTTGCGTGGGATTCGAGAAATTAATGTTGATTTTAAGTTCCCTGTCAGTGTTATTGCGGGTGCAAATGCTTCTGGTAAATCAACTATTCTATTTGCCTGTGCTTGCGCCTATAAAGTGCCCAATGCAGGGATAAAAGATTTTGTACCAACCACATTATTTCCAAATTTGAAAACTAAACAAGCGGATACGCCGAATGATTTGGAAAGTTCCACCGTTTTTAAGTTTGATTATGACACTCAAGATGGAAAGAAATCGATGCGCTGGGCAAAAGGTAAAAGCTGGAATCGGAGCTTTATGGGCGAAAAAGGTGGTACACAGCCGACGCGGGCTGTGTATTTACGCACGCTTTCCAATTTGACCAGCCCCTCAGAAGTACGCAGTGTGCTACAAATCGCCAAAACAGAGGTTACTACCCGCAATATAAACGCTAGCCTTTTAGCGTTTGCTAAAAATGTATTACCATTGCGTTATCAAGAAGTTAAAGTATTGAGCAAAGAAGATAAAGAATTGTTATTTGCGGTGCGTGAAGGCGACAATGCTCAGTATTCTGAATTTCACATGTCGGCGGGTGAGCGGGCAATTTTGCATATTTCTAAAGATATTTCACAGTTAAAAAATGCGCTGGTATTAATTGATGAAATTGAAGCAGGTTTACACCCTTTTACCCAGCAGCAATTAATGCTAGAACTGCAACGCTTAGCCTTGCGTAATGATTTGCAAATTATTGTTACTTCTCACAGCTCTGTTGTTTTGGAGACTGTGCCGTTAGAAGCACGGATTTTTTTAGAACGCACAAGCGATAATGTTGAGGTACGCCCTGCATATAAAAACATTTTTCAAAAAGCTTTTTACGGACAATCTTTAGAAAAATTAAATATTTTATGTGAAGATGAAATTGCCGAATTTTTCTTATTAGGCGTATTAGATGAACTCAATCCCAAATTAGGTTTAACGCCCGATGATATTTATGTTGGACGCGATACAGGCAAAGACAGTTTTCCACAGCATATTGAAGCGATTGCAAAATTTGAACAGTTAGACAGTTTTATTTTTGTGCTAGATGGGGATGCGAGAGGTTTAGATAGTAAATTACGCGAAACGGGTAGCCGCATGGGGCATAGCGTAGTACCGCTGTATTTACCTGATGAAATTCCAGAAGCGTGGGCGTGGCAAATGTTAAAAAACCGAGTTCAATTTTATGCGCAATTACTAGGCATTAGCGAAAAAGCCTTGCAAGATTTAATACAGCAAAATGAACAATTATTTGATAACGCAACGGATAAACCGACAGAAAAACTAAAATACAAGTTTAAAACGTTCTGTGAACAGTTAAAACGGTCAACAACCGACGTGATGCGTAAAATTGCCCGCGCCGAAACGCAACAGCAAGAGGTTATAAATCAAGCCTTTCAACAGTTTTTAGAAGGATTTGAACGACAGATTAGAGGCTGGTTAGCGAGAAAATAAGGTCATCTCATTGGAGTGCAATTGCTTTAGCTATTGCTTTTTTAACCATTTGATTGAACGGTATTTTACTTGTTACAACACTGGCAATAGCTAAAGCGATTGCACTCCAGTTAAAGTACGTTTGTTATAATCTAAAAT
>CAZKST010000397.1:0-1756 GCA_964555395.1 uncultured Thiotrichaceae bacterium
TAGATTTGCAATTCAGGAGTATGAGAAGTTATTTAATCCTGTGGTGTTGCCGTAGGTTGGGGACTGACTTTAAATAAGTTGTAGGGTGGAATAGCGTAGCGTATTCCACCATAAACTTTTGCAACTTCTGCAAAAGCTGAGTAAAAACAGATGATAACCCGCATGGTGGAATACGGCTTGCGCCTATTCCACCCTACAAATTTGAATACGTTCAACTAAAATCACCTGCCAAAAAAAAGCCCACCCTCATTACAAAGGCGGGCTTTTCTTAATGCGTTACAACAAACTTACAAAGAATCTTATAAGCTGTAGTACATGTCAAACTCAACAGGGTGAGTTGTCATGCGTAAACGAGTTACGTCTTGCATCTTCAATGCGATGTAAGCATCTAAAGTATCGTTAGTGAACACGCCGCCAGCTAATAAGAACTCGCGGTCTTGCTCTAAACTTTCTAATGCCATTTCTAATGAATGACATACCTTTGGAATGCTCTTTTCTTCTTCTGGTGGTAAGTCGTATAAATCTTTGTCCATCGCTTCGCCTGGATGGATTTTGTTCATCACACCATCTAAACCAGCCATTAACATGGCAGAGAATGCTAAGTATGGGTTAGCGGTGGAGTCTGGGAAGCGAACTTCAATACGACGACCTTTAGGACTAGAAACGAAAGGAATACGGATAGAAGCAGAACGGTTACGCGCAGAGTAAGCTAACATAACAGGAGCTTCAAAACCGGGTACTAAACGTTTGTAGCTGTTGGTACTTGCGTTAGTTAAAGCATTGATTGCTTTAGCGTGTTTAATGATACCGCCGATGTAGTATAAAGCGATGTCAGATAAACCAGCATATTTGTCGCCTGCAAATAAGTTCACGCCGTCTTTGCTTAAAGATTGGTGAACGTGCATACCGCTACCATTGTCGCCCACTAAAGGTTTTGGCATGAAAGTCACTGTTTTGCCGTAACCGTGTGCAACGTTCATAATCGCATATTTGAGGATTTGAACTTCGTCAGCTTTTTTAACTAAAGTGTTTGCACCAACGCCGATTTCGCATTGACCTGCAGTTGCTACTTCGTGGTGATGAACTTCAACAACTAAGCCCATCTCTTCTAAAGTTAAGCACATTGCAGAACGGATGTCGTGTAAAGAATCGACTGGAGGCACGGGGAAGTAACCGCCTTTTACACCCGGACGGTGACCAGTGTTACCTTCAGAGTAAGCTTTGCCAGAGTTCCAACCTGCTTCAGAAGAATCGATTTCGTGGAAAGCTTTACCAATATCACTGCCCCAACGAACGTCATCAAAAATGAAGAATTCATTTTCAGGACCGAATAAAGCGGTGTCAGCAATGCCTGTAGATTTTAAATAAGCTTCTGCGCGTTTTGCAACAGAACGTGGGTCACGCTCATAACCTTGCATTGTTGCAGGCTCAACAACGTCACAACGTAAGTTTAAAGTGACTTCATCGGAAAATGGGTCAATCACTGAAGTTTCATCTTCAGGCATTAAAATCATGTCTGATTCGTTAATGTGTTTCCAACCTGCAATAGATGAACCGTCGAACATTTTGCCATCAACAAATAATTTTTCATCTACTGTATGAGAAGGAACAGTTACATGTTGTTCTTTACCGCGAGTATCTGTAAAACGGAAATCAACAAATTTAACACCATGCTCTTGAATCATGCTCAGAGTCTTATTGCCAGCCATGTTTTTTTCTACTCCTGTGAGTGCAAATATATTTTCGTGGATTTATT
>CAZKST010000398.1:0-1755 GCA_964555395.1 uncultured Thiotrichaceae bacterium
GCGTATTCCACCGTTTTGTCTGAACCTTAATTCACTGTGTTTCTTGATTAACATAATGAAAAAATTAAGGAAATTAAGTTAATTGTGTGACAGGGCTCAGACAATTTTGTGGTGTTTTTTGGTGGAATACGCTTTGCTATTCCACCCTACAAATATCCTTTTAAGGACAAGGATTCGGTTGCGCGCTGTGAATAGTTTCAATGGCTTCAAGCACTTCTGGCGACAATTTCAAATGAATACTTTCAATATTTTCATTGAGTTGGTCTAAATCCGTTGCGCCGATAATATTGCTCGTCAAAAACGGACGACTGTTAATATAGGCTAATGCCATTTGTGCGGGACTTAAACCATGTTCGCGAGCCAGTTTTACATACGCCTCAGCACAGCGTTGACCCTCTGCATTATTGTAACGGCTAAAGCGTTCAAATAACGTTAAACGTGCGCCAATGGGGTGTGCGCCATTGAGATATTTGCCTGTTAATACGCCGAAGGCTAAAGGGGAATACGCCAGTAAACCGATTTTTTCGCGGTGAGCAATTTCTGCTAAACCGACTTCAAATGAACGATTTAAAAGGTTGTAAGGATTTTGAATGGAAACAATGCGGGGATAATTTAATTGTTCAGCAAGCCGTAAATACGTCATTGCGCCCCAAGGGGTTTCATTGGAGATGCCCAAATAACGTACTTTGCCAGCTTGTACAAATTCTGCTAATACGCTCAATGTTTCTACAATTGGCGTAACATCCTCTTCATCTGGTGCAGTTTCATAGCCCAATTTCCCAAAAAAATTTGTTTTGCGGGAAGGCCAATGTACCTGATATAAATCAATATAATCTGTTCTTAAACGTTGCAAACTGTTATCTAAGGCTTGTTGCAAATGTTCGCGGTTTAATTTGGGACCACCGCGTAAATAGTGCATCCAATCGCCAGGGCCACTGACTTTGCTAGCGAGTACAACTTTATCGCGATTATGGCGTTTTTTAAACCAGTTTCCAATGTAGGTTTCTGTTAAACCTTGCGTTTCTGCAATGGGGGGAACTGGATAAATTTCAGCAGTATCAATAAAATTGATGCCTTGTTCTAGCGCGTAATCTAGTTGTTCAAACGCTTCTTCCTCTGTATTTTGCTCTCCAAATGTCATTGTTCCTAAACAAATTTTGCTGACTTGTAAAGGGCTGTTACCGAGTAGAGAATAGTCCATAAAGGTGTGTTTAGCTCCGTTGTGATAAAAAACTGATATAAATTAGACTTTTACCCATTTTGCCATCGTTTCAGGACAGGATTTTTGCCATTCTTTAATTTGTTCTTTGTTTGAGCGTTCGCTGGCATTGCTTGCTAAACGTTTATCTAAGGCACGACAGCGCACATCTAACTCAGCTTTAACCCGAATCACATAAGAATAACGGGCAAAATCGTTTTCATTTTGATTGATGTAGTGGGCTAAAGGTTCGAGTTCTTTTTGAGCAATAAGTTCGCTGATTGTTTTTTCAGCGTCGGCTTTTTCAGCGTCTGTTAATTTTAGGTTAGCTTTTGCGGTTGTGGTAGTCGTTTTTTCTGTTTTTTCCATTACAGTTTGTGGTGCAGTGGCGACTTGTTTGGGCGTGCTGGCGGGTGTATTACTGGTTGTTGCGGGAGGAGTTGTCGCAACAGTTTCAGCGGCTTTAGTGGGAGATGTTTCCGTTGCTTTGCTGTCTAAGGGTTGGTAAGTCATGCCTGTTGTGCCTGCGGGTGTGCTTACTTCGGCTTTAACAGCGG
>CAZKST010000399.1:0-1728 GCA_964555395.1 uncultured Thiotrichaceae bacterium
AATTAAGTAAATTAAGGTTCAAACTCTCATTAATTCAACAAGGTAATTTCTACCCGCCGATTTTGCTGACGACCTGTTTTAGTGACATTATCCGCCGCAGGTTGCAATTCCCCAAAGCCTTCTACTTGAATAATCCGTTCCTCAGCAATACCACGTTGAATTAACGCCTCTTTGACCGTATAAGCCCGTGCCTCTGATAATTCTTGATTATAAGGCTCACTCCCCACATTATCAGCATGTCCAGCAATTGAAATACTGCGCGTCGTACTTTCCCGCTGAATCGCTAATACAATTTCATCTATCTGCGCAGCCGCTTGCGGGCGTAACGTCGCACGGTCAAAATCAAAATACACAGCATTCAAACTATAAGTTTTACCCAAATCGCTAACGACGGGCGCAAGTTCACTAGCAGGAATTAAAGCAGGCAACAAACGCGGGTCATCTTCATAAGGTGTTTTTTGATAGGTCGAACACGCCACTAATGACATAGAAAAAAGCAACGCAAGACTGACTAAACGCAGATTTAAAACGATTAGGCTCATATAATCATTCTCCAGAGGTTAAAGCGAAAGCGGTTTTTAGTTATTATGTCACGATTTTAAGCGCAATAATGCAATTTGATAGTGTTGATGAGGTGAGTTTTCATGTCTATAGATGCCCAAACATGGTTAGCAAAAATTCATGCGTTAAAGTTGCCAACCAAAATTAAAATCATGAATGTGTGCGGCGGACATGAACGCTCAATCACAATGGCAGGCTTACGCAGTGCTTTACCGCCGCTGGTAGAGCTAATCCCCGGACCCGGTTGTCCCGTCTGCATTTGTCCCGAAGAAGATATTTACACCGCCATTCAACTCGCTTTGCACGAACGAGTCATTTTAGTTGCATTCGGCGACATGTTGCGCGTCCCTGTCAATGTGAGCAAACAAGAAGCCCGCTCACTGGAACAAGCCAAAGCGCAAGGGGCAGATATTCGCCCGATTGCCTCGCCCTTAGAAGCGGCACACATTGCCCGTCAAAATCCAGATAAGCCCGTCGTTTTTTTCGCCGCAGGCTTTGAAACCACAATCGCTCCCGTAGCGGCTTTATTAATGGAAGGAGTCCCCGATAACTTACTGTTTTTACTGTCAGGGCGTTTAACCTATCCTGCAGTTGCTTTGCTGCTTAATAGCCAAATGACGGCATTTGATGCACTCATTGCCCCTGGACACGTTGCAACGGTAATGGGTGCGCATGAATGGCAATTTGTTATTGAAAAACATCAACTCCCCGCTGCCGTTGCGGGTTTTACCCCTGTCAGTTTACTGGCTGCGATGTATTCCGTTTTGCGTCAATGGCTTGAAAAGCGATATTTTTTAGACAACTGTTATCCTGAAGTCGTGACAAACGAAGGCAATCTTACTGCGCAACACTACTTACAAAGTACATTAACGATTGTAGATGCCAATTGGCGCGGCATTGGGACAATTCCCGCTTCAGGATTTCAATTAAAACAGCAACAACACGATGTATATCAACATTATCCGCAATATTTAACCCTACAACGCCAACGCGCTGGACAAATGCCTGCGGGCTGCGACTGTGCCAAAGTTGTTTTAGGAGCAATTTACCCGAATCAATGCCGCCTATACGGCACCGCTTGCACCCCACGCCAGCCCGTAGGTCCTTGCATGGTTTCAGATGAGGGCGCGTGTCGGATTTGGTGGGCGGGGGGAGTGAGGAATTAAT
>CAZKST010000400.1:0-1726 GCA_964555395.1 uncultured Thiotrichaceae bacterium
CCCTGCGCCAAGGAGCGCGAACGCAAACAAACTGTATTTTAACCATTTTTTCATAGGTCATGGCTCTTGAGGTATGCAAATTGAGTAATCGACTTGAGCAAGTGACATAAATTAGCAGCAGGTTCTCTCTACGGTTTGCCTGTGCTTAAAATTCTTAAAAATGAGATGAAATGTGTATTATATCCTTATTTTACTGAAGCGGCGTATGCTTTTAGTCTGCATACGATAAGACGGATGTCCTTTATCCCGCCTTTTTCCGCTGATGTACTTCATTGAGCAAATAACGCACATGCTGCAATAAATCATCGCGTTTTAATCCGTCTTTTTTCACAATAGCTTCAACACGGTTGCGTAAATTGGCTTGGTCGCGCAGACTTAATTTAGTCGCCGTCATCACCACTACGGGAATATCTGCCCATTGTGCTTGACTGCGTAATTGTTGAATAAATTGAAAGCCATCCATGACAGGCATCATTAAATCTAATAAAATTAAATCGGGTTTTTTATCAGCCAAATGCTCTAAAGCGACTTGTCCATTTTCCGCTTTAAATACCCGATAACCACAATTGCGGACTTGTGTGGCTAATAATTCTAAGGTGACAGGTTCATCTTCAACAATCATCACTAAAGCGGTAGAAACATCGCCAATATGATAGCGGCGCAACACTTGTAACACTTGGTCACGGTTTACGGGTTTAGTTAAATAATCGGTCGCGCCCAATAATTGCCCGACTTCGCTTTCATTTTCAATAGAAGTCATAATGACAGGAATATCAGTTAATAAACTATTTTTTTTAATTTGAGCCAACATTGTCCAGCCATCCATTTTAGGCATATTAACATCTAACAAAATAGCTTCAGGACGAATTTTGCGAGCTAGGTATAAACCCTCTTCACCGTTTGTAGCTACTACAGCAATATAGCCTAAACGTACTAAGTAACTTCGTAAAAGTTCTTGCATTAATGGATCATCATCAACTATTAAGACGGAACCACGCGGAACAGAAGATTTATACTCATTAGCAATAGGAGGCAAAGCTTGTACAAAAGCGGGTAAACGAACAATAAAACGACTACCATGTCCAAAATCACTATAGACTTCAATAAATCCCCCCATCATTTCCACATATTCGCGAGTAATGGCTAATCCTAAACCTGTACCGCCATATTGGCGCGTTGTAGAGCAATCTGCTTGCTCAAATGGGCGAAATAACTTACTTAATTGCTCGCTAGTAATGCCTATGCCGTCATCAATCACGCGAAAATCAACCCATTCTTGTCCTGCGGCGGTGTAATGATTGGCGAATAAGCGAATTGTGCCTTCTTTAGTAAATTTAGCAGCGTTACTTAGTAGATTAAACAGAATTTGGCGGGTTTTAGTTAAATCTGCATGAATATTCCCTAATGTAGGGTCTCCTTCTATCAATAAGTGATTATTATTTTTTTTGCAATAAAGGTTGTGCAGTTTGAACAATATCAGAAATCAAATCCTGTAAATTAAAATCTTCTAAGAATAACTCCATTTTGCCCGATTCAATTTTAGAAATATCTAACACATCATTGATGAGCATTAATAAATGCTCTGCCGCCCCATGAATTTTAAGTAAATCCTCATGAAACAAGGGTAATTTTTGTTCTAAAGCTTCTTCAATTAACAATTCGCTGTAACCGATAATCGCATTCATTGGCGTGCGTAATTCATGACTCATATTAGCTAAAAATTGAC
>CAZKST010000401.1:0-1724 GCA_964555395.1 uncultured Thiotrichaceae bacterium
TGCTAACGCATTATTTGGAGTGCAATAGCTTCAGCTATTGCCAGTGTCGTAACAGATAAAATACTGTTCAATCAAAAGGTTAAAAAGCAATAGCTAAAGCTATTGCACTCCAGTTATAGTGCGTTTGGTAGCATACCCAAACTGTCAACGATGGGCTTCCTTGCGTCAGCCCATCCTACTTTTATCAGAACCGCGTAACTTCTAAAAGTTTAAACTAGCGGTGTAAAATCCATTGTTTGCGAATCACCATATCTAATGCGACTTGTACCGCCATTTTTAAACTGTCACTAGACGCTTTGCCTGTGCCCGCTAATTCTAAAGCCGTGCCGTGGTCAACTGAAGTGCGAATAATGGGTAAACCTAGCGTCACGTTGACCGTGTTCCCAAAGCCGCGTTGTTTTAGGGGGGCTAATCCTTGGTCGTGATACATCGCGACAACTACGTCAATATTTACCAATGAAGCGGGCGTAAATGCTGTATCTGCGGGCACTGCACCGATTAAGCGTATTCCTTCCGCCCGTAATTGTTCAAGCACGGGATTGATAATTTTAATTTCTTCATCGCCTAAATAGCCATTTTCGCCTGCATGGGGATTTAAACCGCAGACTAAAATGCGTGGTTCTAAGATACCGAATTTGCTTTTAAAATCGTTATTTACAATGCGCAATGTGGTTGCTAAACGTTCGGACGTGATGGCATTTGGCACACGCGCTAAAGGGATATGTGTTGTAACCAGTGCAACTGATAAACCGACGGTTGTTAAAAGCATAACAACCTGTTCTGTATTGGTTTTTTCTGCAAAAAATTCAGTATGTCCAGTAAAAGGTACACCTGCTTGATTAATTACGCCTTTGTGCACAGGGGCGGTAACAATTGCATCAAACTCGCCTGCTATACAGCCTTGACAAGCACGTTCAAGTGTGGACAAGACATAAGCCGCGTTGCGTGGGTCTAATTGTCCTGTAATAACAGGCACATGGGTTTTAATCGGCAGTACGGTTAAATGCCCATAGCGATGTGGAGTTATCGGCGCATCTGTTTGATATTCTTCTAAAATAATACTTAGCCCTAATTGCTGGGCGCGTTGTTGTAAAACATCTGGGTCAGCGATGGCGATTAATTGGGCGGGTAAAGCGTGCTGTGCGAGTTGCAGGCTAATATCAACCCCAATGCCAGCGGGTTCGCCGACAGTGAGCGCGAGACGGGGTAAAGAAGATTCGGACTGTGAGACCATAAAGGAGAAAAATTATTCAGTTGAGTGCCAATAAGGAGCTTTTTCAGGAAAAAGTAAGCGAATTCCGCCACGGGGGTCAACGCAATCACCACGATAACGGGGAATTAAATGTAAATGCAAGTGCATAATGGTTTGTCCAGCCGCCACGCCATCGTTAATACCTATGTTATATCCATCGGGCTCATAGTGTTCTGCAAGTTGTTCTTTTGCAATGTGTAAGGCTTTAAACAGGGCGAGATATTCATCTTGATTTAAATGAAATAAAGAAGTGACATGTCGTTTAGGAATAATCAATGTATGTCCTTGACTTACAGGATAATTATCGCGCAAAGTCAGTGTTAATTCAGCTTCGGCGATAATATTACACCCTTCTAATGTACAAAATGGACAGTAAAGATTCATGATGGATTAACAAGCAGTTTAAGTGGAAAAAATAGTATATAAGATAGGCGTTATGCAGTTAAGAGGAATGCAATCGCTTTTAGCGATT
>CAZKST010000402.1:0-1708 GCA_964555395.1 uncultured Thiotrichaceae bacterium
TCATACGAATGCGTCAAGTTCAACGTGCATTAATCAGCGTTTCTGATAAAACAGGGGTGCTGGAATTTGCTAAAGCTTTGCAACAGCGCGGTGTAGAAATTTTATCAACAGGCGGCACCGCTAAGTTATTAATGGATAATGGGATTTCTGTAACTGAGGTTGCTGATTATACAGGATTTCCCGAAATGATGGCAGGGCGTGTAAAAACCTTGCATCCTAAAATTCACGGTGGTTTATTGGGACGACGCGGAATTGATGATGCTGTGATGGCAAGTCATCATATTCAAGCAATTGATTTATTAGCAGTTAATTTATACCCCTTTGAGCAAACAACTGCAAAAGCTGATTGTACTTTAGAAGATGCCATTGAAAATATTGATATTGGCGGCCCTGCAATGTTGCGCTCAGCGGCAAAAAATCACGCGGCAGTCACAGTTATCGTCGATGCCAGTGATTATGCACAAGTATTGGCGGAAATGGATGCCAATAATAAGATTGTGAGTGATAAAACCCGTTTTGCATTAGCTTGCAAAGTGTTTGCCCATACTGCCCGTTATGATGGTATGATTGCAAATTATTTTGGTAAGTTATTGACAGATGACAATTTCCCGCCTGTTTTATCGTTACAATTCCAAAAAGCGCAAGGGATGCGTTATGGCGAAAATCCCCATCAAAATGCCGCTTTCTATGTGGAAGCTAAGCCTGTAGAAGCTTGCATTGCGACTGCTAAACAGTTGCAAGGTAAAGAATTATCTTATAACAACGTTGCTGATACAGATGCGGCTTTAGAATGCGTAAAAGCTTTTGATGAGCCTGCCTGCGTGATTGTTAAACATGCGAATCCGTGCGGCGTGGCTATCGGTGGCGATATTTTACAAGCCTATAACCGCGCTTTCCAAACTGACCCAACTTCCGCTTTTGGCGGCATTATTGCGTTTAACCGCGAATTAGATGCAAAAACAGCGGAAGAAATCGTTAAGCGGCAATTTGTGGAAGTGATTATCGCACCTTCCGTTGCGGCTGCTGCGTTGCCTATTTTAGCGACTAAAACCAATGTTCGGGTTTTAAGTTGTGGGGATTGGAGCGCGACCCGTCCGCAAGAGTGGGATTATAAGCGCGTTGCAAGTGGTTTATTGGTGCAAGATAAAGATATTGGTAATGTTTTAAAAGCCGATATGAAAATTGTAACTGCTAGACAACCGACTGAAAAAGAACTGTTAGATTTATTATTTGCTTGGAAAGTGGTGAAATTTGTTAAATCTAATGCAATTGTTTATTGCAAAGAGGGCATGACCATTGGAGTCGGCGCAGGACAAATGAGCCGCGTGTACAGTGCAAAAATTGCGGCGATTAAAGCGGAAGATGAAAAATTACAAGTTGCGGGGTCTGTGATGGCTTCAGATGCGTTTTTCCCGTTCCGTGATGGTATTGATGCTGCTGCTGCTGCTGGCATTACTGCCGTGATTCAACCGGGGGGCTCAATGCGTGATAACGAAGTGATTGCCGCCGCGAATGAGCACGGAATGGCGATGTTATTCACTGGAATGCGTCATTTTAGACATTAATTCTTTTTAGACGGCTCAAAAAAAACAGACCTGATGTTGCATCAGGTCTGTGAGAAAAGCTTATATCACTG
The DNA here is from genome assembly GCA_964555395.1 of uncultured Thiotrichaceae bacterium. Classification (GTDB taxonomy): domain Bacteria; phylum Pseudomonadota; class Gammaproteobacteria; order Beggiatoales; family Beggiatoaceae; genus CAZKST01. The sequence goes on from CAZKST010000402.1 coordinate 1,637, forward strand.
AGTGATTATTTCTTTTCTTCTTTGTGTTCTGGTTTAACAGCTTCTTTTGCATGATGCTCAGCTTTTCCTGCC
>CAZKST010000403.1:0-1690 GCA_964555395.1 uncultured Thiotrichaceae bacterium
ACCATCACTTCTTTAGGCGCACGGTCTAATACACGAATGGTTTCTAACAATTGGCGATAATCGCGTGGCGTTGCGCGGACAATCAAACTGTTTGTTTTTTCATCAGCCGTAATTTTAACTTTAATTTTCGCTGAAACTGCATTTTGTCCACCTTGTGAACTATTTTGCTGATTCGTCGTATTATTTTGCTGATTTTGCGCTTGGAAAGGATTCTGCGGCTGATTGGGCTGATTCGGTTGGTTAGGCTGATTCGGTTGTTGTGGATTGTTCGGGTCTTGCCGTTTTTTCACTTCGTTGTCTTTAGTTTCTTGTTCAAAAACATCTGACAAAGTGGTTGCCAATTCTTTAGCTTCTAAATTGCGGGCAATATAGATAAACACTTGCTCAGTGCTGTCTTCGCTGCGTTCATCTAAAACATTCATCCATAATTCAACTTCTTTAAAACTACCATTCGGGGGTGCAACCACGATAATAGAATTAATCCGTTCTAAAGCAATGGCTTGATAAGCAGGCGCGCCGCCTGAAACGGCTTGCAGAATTTTTTCTAACTCTGTTTGCACTTCGCTGGCTTTACTATTTTGCAAACGGAATAAACGCATTCCGCGATGTAAAAAGGGGTCAGAATCAATGACTTTAACTAAACGATTGACCCGCTCTAATTTATCAGGAGAGGCAATAATACCGATAATATTCAAACTGGGTAAAGAAATCACACGCCCTTGCGGTTGAATTAATGGCGTGACCACATTTAAAGCAGATTCAGCGGTGATATAACGTAAAGGCGTGATTTGTAAAACTTCTCCGCCGCTGGCGTTAGGAATAGAGCCCGCCATGCCAATTGATGATGGTAAACTGGGGCCTACTTTTTTGAAGTAATACACGCCGCCGCGTTGTTCCATAGAAACACCAGCATCACTTAATAACAATTGCAATAAAGGAAATAAATCTTTATTTTTTAATGGATTATCTTCTGAGGTGCGTAAAGTGATTTTATCACCAATAGAAGGGTCAATGACCATAGATAAGCCTAAAGCATCGCCAATTGTATCAATGACTTGTCGTAATTCTGTTTGTTCAAAATTAAGATTAATAGGTTGATTTTCATCAAAGTTTTTCGGTAATTTAACATTAGAAGACAATGCCGCAACGTTTGGCGTGCTACCGACTTGATTTATTTCCTGAGTAGGTTCTGCAATGGGCGCAGCTAATTCAGCAATAGAGGCTGAGGTGGGTAAAGCGGTGGCGGTTGTAGGGGTAGGCGACAAAACGGGTAATTGAGAAGTCGCTAATTCCATCGCACTCATAGGTTTTCGGGGTTCTGTGGGCTGCGTGCTACACGCAGTTAAGAGTCCACCACATAATAAATAACAGCCGTATTGTTTGATATTCATAAGTTAATTAACAAAACTAAAAAAAGAAAAAACTGCAAAAAGCGCAGATGTTAAGTTTAGGAAGTCGGTAATTATTTGAAAATAATTTTATATTAATTGCAAAAAGGGTTTGCTTAACTTAGTGTTAAATCATGCAGTCGTCAATTAAAAAATTGGTTTTTTTGTGGGTCTTTTTTGCATAAGCAATGATTTAGCCAGTTTTTGGGTATTATAAGCAAGTAAGTGTAATTACTTTACATAATAAAACAAAGCTGAAGAATTAGCAGTGTATGTTTAAATTTTGCAATTTAAGATATAAA
>CAZKST010000404.1:0-1672 GCA_964555395.1 uncultured Thiotrichaceae bacterium
GGACTTAAAAAATCACCTGCTTCCGTTGCCAAATTAGCCAGCGTTGATGCAAAACATAACCAAACCCTAAAACTAATGCTAATAAAGCAACAACTAACCAATTGCCAAAACGGACAAAAGGCGTTGTGCCCGTCAGCGGTTGCACTTGGGCGCGCAGGGCGTGAATCGCAAATTGCGGAGCTTGTAACGCAATTTTGCCTTGCGGGTCAATAATCGCGGAAATGCCTGTATTGGTGGAGCGCAGCAAATAGCGTCCTGCTTCTAAAGCCCGCATCCGCGCCATTTCTAAATGTTGATGCGGTGCAAGCGAATTGCCAAACCATGAATCATTGCTGACGTTGACTAATAAAGTTGCTTCGGGTAAAGCGGTTCGGATGCGCTCGCCGAAAGTGTCTTCATAACAAATGGACATGCCAATAATTTGCCCAGCAGCAATTAAATTGGGTTGATTGTTTTCGCCCGCTGTAAATGAGGACATGGGCAATTCAAACATATCTAATAATCCCCCTACCCATGTGTGAAAGGGAATATATTCACCGAAAGGAACTAAATGATTTTTATGATAAAGTGCGGGTTTTTCGCTCAAGCTCAATACACTGTTGTAGTATTTGCCATCTACATCTTGGAACGGTAAACCGATTAAAAAGTCTGTGCCGTACACTTGTTGTTGTTTTTGTACAAGGGCTAATAAATCTTGGGCGGCGGGATAGTGTAAAAATTCGGGGATGGCTGTTTCACCCCACACGATTAAATCAACATCGGTATTGGCTTGACTTAATGCCCAATAATTTTGTGCCGTGCGTTCTTGTAACCCACCTTCCCATTTAAAATCGTTGGGAACATTGCCTTGAATCAAAGCGACTTTAACAGGGCTATCTACGGGTGTGTACCAGTGTTGCTGTTGCAAGCCCCACGCGCCGCCCCACAGTGCGCCGACAAAGAATAAAGTAACGAATAATTCTTCTAATCCCCATTGACGGGCGCGCAAAATGTACACAATAACGCCAGCAGTCATAGCCGTTGCCCAACTGATTCCATAAACCCCAAAAATGGGCGCGAAACCATTTAATGGTGTATCAATTTGGGTATAACCTAAAGATAACCAAGGGAAACCTGATAAAAACCAACTGCGTATCCATTCCAACATTGTCCACGCGGCGGGGAGCAGTAAGACGTATTTTGCGATTCCATCGCCGTGCATGTAATGTCCATGCACCCATGCGAGCAAAGCGATGTAACTTGCTAAAATGATAACAAAACCAGCGGTTAACAGTAATGCAACGATCATCGGTAAATTGCCGAAATCGTGAAAACTGATATAAACCCATGAAATCCCTATACCAAACATCCCCACACCAAAGAGGAAACCGCGCCAAACTGCGCGTTCAATTTTGATGTCTTGCCATAGGAAAAAAAGTGCAGCCAGCCCAATAATGGCGAAAGGCGCGAAAGAAACAGGCGCGAAAGCAATCGGCATTAAGCTGCCGATAATAAATGCTAATACATCACCAAACCAACGATTTATCGGAAATTTTTTTGCCAAGCTCATGAGTTAGATTGCTAATAGTCAAAGAAAGAAGGGAAAGCAAGAATTTGCAGGCGATAAATATAAAATTTTGGCTATTTTATATTAGATTAAGTGATTTGTAGCAATTTTTTTGGGGATTTGAGG
>CAZKST010000405.1:0-1671 GCA_964555395.1 uncultured Thiotrichaceae bacterium
TAGTTTTTGATTGGACACGTGGGAACTTCTCCTTTGTTTAGGATTGTTTTTATAATAACCATTGAGATTATACTCAGATTTTTTTATGTAGTGTAGTTTCTTGGTGTGTTATTTGATGGTTTTATGGATGTCGCAGGGTGTAGAAAAATCAGTTGGATTAAACCGAAGCTGTTTACGGCTTCAAGCAAATAAATCGGTGTCACACGATAATTTATTCCATTCTGTGCTAGGGTTTATGGGTGTTGAGACCCATACATACAGAGCGGAACGTGATATTTTCCGCTCATGTAGGGTAGAGAACTAATTTATAATAAAGATACGCTGCCCAGTGGTCACGTTGATATATCCGAAGGAACGTGATGCTGGGCAAGTATTTCAATAAAAGAAGAAAGTTTTTTCTCTAGTACAGCCTCTTGTTGCGTGTGTTGTAGTATGGGGACGCAGCAGTTTAACGCAGTGACAATTAATAACTCTTGATGACAGGCGTTGGGAAATAGTCGTTTATTTTCTTCTATCTTGTCATGCAATAAATTAGCTGCTTGCTTTAAGATAAGCTCCTCATTGGGCGGAGCATAAAAACTATACTCACGCCCTAATATAGTAAAAGTGTGTACACCGGGAGTTGGCTTCATAATACGTTATCAACACTGTTGTTTGCTTTCTGCAATAACCCTTGGAGGCGGGTGATGGCTGAACCCATGCGTTCTTCTTGTTCCAAAGTGGCCAGTTGCAAGCGATCATTTTCTTCGCGTGCTTGTTGCAGTTGTTGATTTAGTAGCTCGTTATGAGCTTGTAGTTCAACATTTCTTTTAGCCAAATCGGTGATGGATTTTTCCAACTGCTCTAAAATATTTTCTAGCATTGTATATGCTCGATAACTGGATTAAATTAACATAATTGAATCTGGGTTTATTTTAATTAAGCCTTTTTTGTATAGACTGCCAATGGCTTTCTTGAATGCTGCTTTGCTAACGCCAAACTCGGAATCAATAAGTTCAGGCGTACTTTTATCACTTAATGGTAAGCTGCCACCTACGTTGTTTAACCTTTTGAGAATGCGTGTGCTTAATTCACCGCTTTCTAATTGTCCAATCGGTTGCAAACTTAATCCTATGTTGCCATCATCGCGGATGTGACGTATGTACGCGGTGTGACGTTGACCTATTTTAATGGTTTTGAAAAGTTCATTTTTATGTAGCAAGCCCCAATGCTTATTGTTGATAATTGTTTTATAACCTAAATCAGTGCGGTCTGTTATTAAAATGTCAACTTTTTCGCCTATTTGATAGCTCGGATGGCTATGGTCTATATAACGATCAAGGCGGGTGCTTGCAATTAAGCGTTGTGTATGAGGGTCAAGGCAAACATATACTACGCAAAAGTCTCCGACATTAACAACGCGGCGAATTTCTGAGTGCGGTAATAGTAAATCCTTTGGTAAACCCCAATCTAAAAACAAACCAGTACGATTAATGGAAACAATTTGCAAGTTAGCGAAACCACCCACTTGCGCGCGCGGGCGTTGTGTTGTGGCAATTAAACGATCTTCACTGTCGCGATAAATAAATACGGTGAGCAGTGTTCCCGGTTCTGTTTGCATATCCGCCGTAATGTAACGGTTAGGAAGCAAAATTTCTCCGGTGGTACCGCCATCCAGGTATAAGCCGAAAG
>CAZKST010000406.1:0-1670 GCA_964555395.1 uncultured Thiotrichaceae bacterium
GGTTCAGACAATTTTGTAGAGCTTCATGGTGGAATACGCTTCGCTATTCCACCCTACAAAATAAAAAAACCTGCTAGGTCTTCGAGACCTAGCAGGTTTCTTAATTTCTAATAGCTATCAACTATTAAGCAGATTGCTGTGCAGCAGCGGCGGCGGCTTTTTTCTGTTCAGCTTCCGCTTTACGTTTAGCAGCAGCAGCAGCTTTGGCTTCTGCTTCTTTGGCTAAGCGTTGATTTTTCTGCTCAATTAAACGGCGTTGTTCTTGCGCTTTATGTTTTTCTTGCTGTTTCATCGTGATTTCGCCTTTAGCGTAGTTGAAATAATGCACTAAAGGAATGTGTGAAGGACAAACGTATGAACAACTTCCGCAAGAAATACAATCAATTAAACCGTAATCTACCACTTTATCAAAATTGCCAACCCGTGCATGGGCTGCCATTTCTAAGGGCATTAAACCGCAAGGGCACGCATCAACACAACGACCGCACCGAATACAAGGCGTAGGCTCTTCAGCAGGTAACTCATTGTGTGTTAAGGCTAAAATGCCGCAAGTGCCTTTGACGACTGGCACATCTAAACTGGGCATAATTTGCCCCATCATGGGCCCACCCATTAATAAACGCTCGGCAGTCTCTTTGACACCGCCGCAAGCATTGACAACATCAGATAACAACGCACCGATAGGCACTTCAACGTTGCAAGGCTCATTCACTGCGCCGCCGCTCACGGTAATCACGCGAGAGACTAAAGGCTCGCCAAAACGTAAAGCGCGATGAATTGCATACACCGTCCCCACGTTATGCACTAATAAACCCACGTCAGAGCTGCGTCCATCGGCAGGAACTTCTTTACCTGTTACCGCTTTAATTAAATGCTGGGCTGAGCCCATAGGATAAAGCGCGGGCACGGCAACGACAGTAATATTACCAATGTTTTTAGCCGCTTCGGCTAATGCAGCAATTGCCACAGGTTTATTATCTTCAACTGCGATAAAAGCTTGTTCAATTTTGGTCGCATGTAAAACAATTTTTGTGCCGTCGATAATCGCTTCCGCCCGCTCTTGCATTAAACGGTCATCGCAAGTTAAATACGGTTCGCATTCGCTACCGTTGACGATAAAAGTATTCACGGTGCTTTTAACGCTTTGTTTTAATTTAACTGCGGAGGGGAACGTCGCGCCGCCTAAACCAACAATCCCCGCCGCGCCCACACGGGCAGAAATTTCTTCGGGAGTCATTTGTAAAGGGTCAGCTTCAGGTTTTAAATCGGCTAACCATTCATCTTTACCATCGGTTTCAATGATGATAGTCCGCACAGGTAAACCAGACGGATGCGGGGCGGTGAAGTCACCAATGTCGACCACAGTACCCGAGCTAGGCGCATGGACGGGGGCAGAAATCATACCTTGACTATGGGCAAGTAATTGACCTTTATAAACATGTTGCCCAATTTCAACTTGAGGCTCGGCGGGCGCACCTACATGCTGTTGCACTTGCACATACAAACGCTTAGGAACTGGAATGTAGCGAATGGGTTTAGTTGTTGTCACTTTATGACTTTCGGGGTGAATCCCACCGCTAAAACTAAACAATTTCATAATAACCTCACCGATATACTGAAGACAGGAATTTCAATCAATTCTATTTTTATTGTGTTGTAGGCGTATTCGG
>CAZKST010000407.1:0-1658 GCA_964555395.1 uncultured Thiotrichaceae bacterium
TGGTCTAACTGGGCTTTTTGTTCAGCAAATTGATAGGCTTGCTCTAAATCGCCTAACTGTGCCGCGCAACGGCAAGCTGTCCATAACACATCACTACGCGCTTCATCACTCAGCGGAGAGGTAAGGAGTTTTTCACAGAATTGTCGCCAGCTTGTCCATGAGCCATTTAAATCTGCATACTGTGACCCCGCCCGCTCTACCGTTATACCTTGCTCTAACGGGACGCGCTCTAGCCATGCGCGGAGTGCGTCTTGTTCTTGGTTGAGTTCGCGCCATGCTTGATAGCTTTCAATGTTGTCAGGTTCTGGCAAACGCTGCATAAACCAATCGGTTAAACGCTGCTCAATCGCCGCGCTGTCGGTGGCTTCGGCGCGTAAGTATTCAGCAATTAACGGGTGAATTTGCCAGCGCAAAGTGTCGATATCCCCTTGCCCGCGAATTTTTGTCAACAAACCCAACTTACTAGCATGTTGCAAAACCGTTTTTGCAATTTCGGGCGACACATCAAGCAACGCACAAGCGAGACTAAAACCCACCTCCCGCGCATAACAAAAACCCAGCGCATTTAATGCGGTCGCCTGTGCGGGACATTGGCGCGCAAACGCCAAAAAAGACACCGAAAAAGCCGCATATAAAGAACAATGCTGAGGATTACGATTTGCTGCATCCAACGCTAAACCTGATTCCAGTCGCAATTTACTGGCTTTCAATTCCCGCAAAAAATCATCCGCCGTACAAAAATTTTCATTTTCCGCCAAATAACCCGCACACAAATGCAACGCTAACGGCAATCCCTCCAACGCCTCCACCAATTTTTGCAAAACCACATCGGAAGGCAAAACAACGTTTAAATCCTCAAGCTCTTGCTTTAACTGCTGAATCCCCTCTTTCCAATCAAAAACACTCAACTCAATCCGCTCAAAAATCCCCCCAATCCCCAAACCTTTCAAGCGACCACTCAACACCAAACGGCAACCCTGCAACTGCGCGACTAATTTCATCGCCACCTTAGACATTTCAACCGTATCAACATTTTCCACATGCAACAAAACATTTTGCTGCTGCAACTGTGCGCGCAACTCCACCACCACAGGACGCATCTGCAACCATTCCGCCAATTGCGCAATTAAATTTTCTACCGTCTCCTCCGCCAAAGGATTCAACGACAAAACTTTATAACGATAATGCGGCGACAACGCAGCAAAACGGTCAACCAAATACGACTTGCCCACGCCGCCCATGCCTTCAATTACGGTAGTCACCGTGACCATTTGCTGATTTTCCAATGCCTTTGCTAAGCGCACTAATTCATCATCCCGCCCCACAAACAGCCGATGCACTTTTAAATGCACCACCGAAGAATCTAACACAACATGTTTATACGCCTGCCGTCCTGTAATTGCCTGTTTCAACTCGTCAATTTCTGTTTTCAATTTAAACTTAACGGCTGCATCCGTTTCTAAACCGTACGCTTTTTCCAGATGTTCTAATTTCTCGTGCATTAAATTTAGGAGTGCATCGTTCATAATTTTTTATTGTGTTTAATCAATTGTAGGGTGGAATAGCAAAGCGTATTCCACCGTGAAATGCCGTAAAAATTAAGAAAAACAGGTATTAGCCACAAGGTGAGATGGAGGAATACGCTGCGCTATTCCACC
>CAZKST010000408.1:0-1614 GCA_964555395.1 uncultured Thiotrichaceae bacterium
TTAGTGAACAAAAAGCAGAAATTGAAAGACTCAAAAAATTAGAATATTTAAGTGCCATGGCGACAGGCATTTCTCACAGCATCAATAACCCCGTCGGCATTTTGCGCCTTGCTGCCCAGCGCGGACTCCGCGAACTTGCAAGAAATAATTTAACCCCTGAAAAAGCAACTGAAATTTTTGAAAAAATTCTCACACAATCTGACCGTTTACATCACATCATCTCAGGCTTCAGAAAATTTGCCACAGGCGACCGCAGCACAATTGAAAGCGTCGACCTCAATGCCCTTGCACAACAAATGCAAGAATATTTTACTAACCAACTAAACGAGCATAAAATCAATCTAATACTTGAACTTTCGCCCACACCTCCCCACTGCCAAGCAAACTCTTTTATCCTACAAGAAGCCCTAATTAACCTCATCAACAACGCCCGCGAAGCCCTAGAAAGCGAAAAAATTCCCGATGCAACAATTTGGCTAAAAACCTATCAACACGCTGAAAAAGTAGGAATTATAGTAGAAGACAACGGCAAAGGCATTGCAGAATCCCTACAATCCACCCTTTTTGCCCCCTTCCACAGCAGCAAAGCACACGGCATGGGATTAGGGCTATACTTTGCACATAAATCCCTAGCTGAAATTAAAGGCACACTCAGCTATCAAACCCGCACGCCAAACGGTGCAAGTTTCACGATTGAATTTAACGGAGAAAAACATGAAAACTGAAAAATATCGCGTTTTAATTGTTGACGACGAACAAGAAATTAGAGAAGAAATCGCCGAAATTTTTAAAGAAACATTTGAAGTTGCAACAGCTAATAACGGAGAAGAAGGCTTAAAGAAACTCCAAGCGGAAGAATTTGATGTTGCAATTGTGGACTTAAAAATGCCTGTAATGGATGGCTTAAGTTTAATTCGCAAAATTGACGAACAAGAACTAGATACTTATGTTGTAATTTTAACAGGACACGGCGACAAAGACGACGCAGTACAAGCTTTAAGATTACAAGAAACAGTCAAAGACTGGTTTGATAAATCTAGTTTAGATGCAGAGCAACTATTTAAGCGCGTAAAACGCATTGCTGAAGGAATGCCTTTTGAAGAAATTCAAAAAATATTCTCTAAAATTTCCGTTCGGGAGTTAAAAGATGTCATCTAGCAAATGCTATTACTTTGACACCAATCCTATGGTTAAATACTACAGTTTCAAAAATGAAAAAGGAGTTGAAATTGTACGCCAGTTAGTAGCTACTCAAACAATATATATTTCTAATTTAACACTTTTAGAATTTTTAAATGTGTTAATGAAATCTTTTCGTGATAAACGCATCAACAAAAAAGTCTTATTGCGAGTATCACAACAATTAAATAGCGATGTTATTGAAAAACTCAATTTAATTAAAAATCCTGAAAATGTATTTCAATTTGCAAGAGACTTAATGTTTCAATATGCAACTAGCTCTGCTTTAAGCACAAATGATGCTTTACATATCAGTATCGCAAAACTAATGCAGGTACAACCTATTATGGTAACATCAGACAGAGTAATAAAAAATATCTGTACTCAAATCCAACTTGCTACTTTTGACCCAGAAATTGAAGAAATTATTTAGGA
>CAZKST010000409.1:0-1612 GCA_964555395.1 uncultured Thiotrichaceae bacterium
GCTGTCCTGTAAATGAGCCAAAAGTGGCATAGTTTTCAAAAACAGAGGGCGCACGAAAAGCTTCACCGTATAATGCTTTAACTGTAAAATTGGTTTGCGGGCGATAAACTAAGCCTAAACGTGGGTTAACCGTACCTTTATAGCGTGAGTTTTTATCATAGCGCACGCCAATATTGGATGACCAGCGTTCATTCCACGTTGCTTGCCATTGTAAGTACATGGCTTTATTGGTGTAATCCGCATCAAAAATCCGAATAGGAATACTATCATTCGTATTTGGATAATAGTAGCCCTGATTTTCTGTGCCTTTATCGGTGTTATAGGGCGCGGGCAAATCGGGCGTGCGGGGTAATGAATAATAATCATCGTAGCTAATTCCACCCACTAAACGGTGATTTGCATTGATAGCATACGAAACTTGTTGCTCAATTCCCCATTTATCGCCTTCTGAATATTTATAACTGGGTAAAAAGCTTGTAAAAGTATTGGCAAAACGTGAATCAGCATCTAACTCAAAGGTTGAATAAGTCAATAAAGTATCACTCGTCCAACCAGAGCCCCAATCATGATGAAACCGTCCATACAATGAATTTAATTCTGTATTCATTTGATTTGCTTCATCAAAAATAACGGTTTCTGGACGTTGCCCTGTGCTGGTTAAATGCTGAAAATAGGAGTGATTAAAACCAATCGTAAAATCTTTGTATAAAGTTGCTTTGGCAAACGCGCTATTGCTTTTGGTATCCGCTTGATAAGATTCGCGATTATCCGCAGAAATTAAAGTTTTTCCGCCAGAAGTAATTGCTTTGGGAGAATAAGCATTAGGATAATCAGCAGCTAAATCTGCGTTATCACTTTTTTGCCAATGTGCACCCGCCACAAAATCTATTTTTTCATTCGAAGCACCCGCATGTACAGAATAGCGGCGATAATTACCTTCACCTGCTGTCACGTTTGCCCGCACTCCTTCAATACTTTTACCTTCTGCGGTAATAATATTGATGACTCCACCAAACGCATCCGCGCCATAGAGAGCCGCCGCAGGTCCATATAAAATCTCAACTTGTTTAGCGTGATACAAGGGGAAATTGTCAGCAATCGGAATAACTTCACCCGTCGGCGAATCAATTCGAATGCCATCTTGTAAAATTAAGAATTTGTTATTGCCCTGATTGCCATGGATTGTAATATTATGATAACGACTGTCTTCTACGGCGCGTTGCACATCAACGCCCGGTAAATCCTCTAATAAATCAATTAAATTGATATAACGTCTTGTTAAAATCTGCTCGGCAGTAATCACAATGACGGTAGAAGGCGTTTCATAGATTTTTTCAGGGGCTTTTGAAGCGGTGACAATTTCTAATTCTGTTAATTCTTCTAAAGAAAGCTTCAATAAGCCGCCTACACTCGCCTTATCGGTGGCAAAACTAGAGTAACAGGTCGTTAATAGACCTAAACTAACAACTATTTTTAAAGTGGGTGAGACCATAATGCTTAACTCATTGCATTGAAATGTGAATTATGTGAAGTTATGGGAGTGTAATTGATTGATACATAGCTTGTTCACCCTTTCAAGCATCACATCTTGCTGCTTAAGTGAAATATCTCT
>CAZKST010000410.1:0-1600 GCA_964555395.1 uncultured Thiotrichaceae bacterium
ACGTTCCGCAAAAGCTGAGCAAAAACAACTTATCATCGCAAAGGCAAATAATCATTTGCCCCTACATTGCGTGGTAGAATACGGCGCAAGTTGTATTTCACTATTTTGTTTTTACTCGGTTTTTTTAAGCTTTGTAGTATTTCATGGTGGAATACGCTTCGCTATTCCACCCTACAATTTTAACTTAATGGTTTTGACGTTCCCGCATGGGAATACGGCAAAACTTGCAATAGCTAAAGCGATTGCACTCCGTTTATAGTTCGGTTGCTATATATGTCACATCTTATTTGTCGTTTTGAGCTTCCCCAAACTGATACTTTGCCGCCCCAAGTAAGTTGGGCACTGTTTGACACAAAAGGACAGTGGCTCACAGGACACTATCACGCCCCCCTTAGCAGTTTACCGCCACAACCGCACACCGCTATTATTCTCATTCCCAGCACAGAGTTAGTGTTAACCCGTGTCGAATTACCGCGCCAATCTTTCGCGGGCAACTACTTACGCCAAGCTGTCCCCTACACTTTAGAAGACCACTTTGCCGATGAAGTGGAAAATTTACATTTTGCCTTAGGCGAATGGGAAAATGGACGTTTAAATGTTGCCGTCATTCAACATGCCCGCTTTATTGCTTATCAACAAGCATGGCAACAAGCGGGATTGCAAGCAACTTTAGTTGTGCCAGATGTATTTGCGTTGCCACTGTGGAAAAATAACCAGTGGAGTTTAACTTATTCACAACAACAACTTTGGATACGCACGGGCGCGCAAGCAGGTTTTTCACTAGAAACCGAAACACCGATGCAACTTATTCAAACGTTGCTTGATGAATTATCCCCCGAAACGCCCACGCCGCCTGAATTACTGCTATTAAGCAATACACCTGCTCAAACTGAGCAAAATCCAGCGAATTTAAAAGAAAATAACGCATTAGAAAACCAAATGACGCGCCATGTTCATCCGCAGGGCTGGATGGTGTGGTGGTATGAAGCGATAAAAAACACACGTCCCCTGAATTTGCTACAAGGCGAATATCGTCCCACTGATACGCTTATGCTTGCATGGCGACCTTGGCTACCAACGATTTTATTGAGTTTAGCGTTACTTCTTGTTTTAGCGATACAACAAGTACGCACTTATCAACAATTTCAAAAACAACGCGCTCAACTCAGCACCCAAATAGAAAATGTGCTACATGAAACTTTTCCAGACATCAAACGAATAGTCAATCCACGCGTGCAAATGGAGCAACACCTGCGCGACCTCACTCGCACGCCTAAAACGACAACTGCTGCAAACGCCTTTTTGCCCAATTTAACCCAATTCGGGCAACTTTTTCCGCGTTTCAATGCCACTTTAATGCGTTTAGATTATCGTCAAGAAAAATTTGAATTACAGCTAGAAATTCCCAATTTACAACAGCTAGACCAATTAAAACAAGCCATGTCAGAACAAGGCTTTAGCACCGAAACCCAAGCTGTGAGTAATAGAAATAATGTGATAGAAGCACGGTTAAGTGTGAAGAAATAGCAGGTATTTGAACATGTTTTTGTAGGGTGGAATAGCGAAGCGTATTCCACCATTTTGTCTGAACCTTAATTCA
>CAZKST010000411.1:0-1590 GCA_964555395.1 uncultured Thiotrichaceae bacterium
TTTTTAGGCGGAGCTTATTTCCTATTCTTTTTTGCATGGATGTTTTCAGATTATTTAAAAAATCCTAAACATTTTGAAATGGACAAATACGCTTTAGAATATGCTTTGCCGATTTTTATCGTATTAGCAATTTTATTTAGTTTATTAAAAAGAATTTCACGTTCTAATAAATAATTTTTTAAAGTTAAATTTTAATGCTACCCGTCTTTTAAACTTGTACCAACAGACCTGCTAGGTTTTTTGAAACCTAGCAGGTCTTTGTTTTAATGACTCCCACATTTTGCATTAAAACAAATCACTATCACCCCAAGTGAAATAGAAATTCTGAGCTAATGTTTCAGGTGGAATTTTTTGTAAATAAAAACGAACGACTAAATCTAAATTTTGGTGTTGTCGTTGTTTATTAAAACCTTGTTTAGCAAGTAAAAGATTCCACCATTGCGGCACTTCTGCAAACCAACTCTCAATTTCTGCAATTTGGGGATAAGTCGTTAATAATTTCTTTAAAACCAAAGATAAAGCAATATCAGCACGCGACGGCATAAATAACGCGTCTCCCCATAACCATTGCTGTTCATGCACCCGCCCCACTATCCAGCCAATGGGTTGATTCCAATGATAAACAACAAAAAAATCATGCTTAAAATCAGGATGTTGCTCATATCGCCATTTTAAATATGTCTTATCACGAACCAATAACCAGCCGTATTCATCTTTGACTTTTTCAAATAAATGCGTTGCCCAATCTCCCGCTTTTGGCGTGTGCACCACACGATAACCCGTTAATCCTGCTCGCCAAGTTGACGTGCTACGACATGTTGTCAAAGCATCGCCGCTTAACTTTTGCTGATACACGGGCGCGGGAACGGTATGCTGCCAAAATAATTTACCCAATTTTTGAATTTTATTAACATTGAAACCATAACCAAAAATGGTTTGTAATTCACAATGTTGTCGCTCATAAAAATAAAAACAGCGACTCATCAAGCCCGTTGTTCCATAACCGATTTTGCGATAAGCTGGCACGGTAAAAGCGTCCGCCGCTTGACAACTTAAATGTACTTGTTTTTGCACATATAATTGCACAGGATAACCCGCATATTGTGCAATCACTTGTTCTTTATCCCACGCCGCCGCAATCCATGTTTTGCCATAAGGATTATTTAAATATTTCCATTGCCAATGTTTTAAATCACGTTGCGTGTTAAAAGTTGTGTTAAACGCTTTTAAAATTGCCTGTTCATCCCCTTCTTGATAACTTTTTAAAGTAATATCACTGGCATGTAACACCCAGAATTCATAGCCAAAAATGCCTTTTGTGTACCAATCAAGCTGCTGTTGCCAACCCGCTAAAAAGTGGTCAACTGTTCCCGCGCATTGTTCGCCAAATAGCTCAATTAACAAGCTTTTTTTCTGTTGAAAACCTTCTACCGCATGAACACAGGTCGGCGTGACATTCGTTCCCCAATATTCATGATGGGAATGATAAAACCCTTGTGCTGCTAAGTATTTTTCAATGTCTTTTGCTTCATGCACGGCTGAATCTTTATGGGTAACTGCATCATAAGACACTTCATCACATAACAAAAA
>CAZKST010000412.1:0-1571 GCA_964555395.1 uncultured Thiotrichaceae bacterium
TTCATAAAAATACACCTTGTAAATTGCAAAAAAGCTAAAAAAAAGACAAAAGAAAGCCTTTTCCCCCATTTAGGGGGAAAAAGAAAACAAATCACAACGGAGAAATTACTTCATGGAGGAGCGGCGAGGCGGGGGAGCTTCTTCAGCAGAATCTTCTTTCTGAATGGAAATATCTACATAGTTATCATAAACATCAACAGTTAACAAAGGATTGCCAAACACAATCTTATTCAAAGCTTCCTTCGTTGTTTTACCTGCGGCTAAGCGTTTTTCTAATAAAGCCCGTTTTTCTTTATCATCAAATACACAATCCGTTTCATCTTCAGGGTCGCGTTTATTAAATTGATGATAATTTGCGCGGTCTTGACGAATAATTGCCGCCGCTGTTGCAGCCGTTGCTTTATCGTTTTGGACTAAAGAAGCCCCTGTGCTGCTGAATTTATCTTGGTCACTAATACGAGTGGTATAACTGCATAACAAATCAGCATGAGCAACCTCAGTTAAACAAGCCAATGAGACAGCTAACATAATCAAACGACGCATAAAAACTCCTTAGTGAGTAGAGGAACAATTAATAAGTTCAGGACGATATTCAAAGTGCATGGTGTCATAGTGATACCATTTTCCGCCCCAAATAAAACCAAATTCTTCAAAAATCGCGACAATCTTTTGTAATTTACTGTCTTGCAATACTTTTTCAGGATAAGCGCAGGCTTTATTAGGCTTGCAACCTGCCCATAACCAATATTTTTGTAAATGACTGGGTAACTGAAAATCAATAGCTGTGCCAAAACTATGATTACTTTGGCGCGTTGTACCTTGAATCATCCGCCAGTTAAACGTGCCTAGCGATTTACTGACATAAGTTTTTAATTCAGGATGTTCCGCAATTTTTTGCCCGACTTTTTCTAAAGCCTCATTCGCGCCATTAACCCGCGAAAACATAACTGAGCTACCGCTGGGCTGCCATGTCGTTTTAACTAAATTTTTTTGTACGGCGGCACTGCTGCTACCATACATTTTCATAAAGAAATCAATATCGCGCAAGCGACCAGAGTCTTCATTCATTGCAGGGGCTTTAGTCAATGCTGCCAAAGAGTAGGGAATAGACATTTGGTCTTTTAAATCTGAATGATTCAAACGTTCTTCAAAATTTTCGTATTCCACGCCATCGCTATACGTCATTCGCGTGCCATCACGCCACAACAACGTATTGCTGCTGGTATCTGTGTCACTAGAAAGAAATTCGGGATAGGCTTTGACGAGGCAATTTAAACCTTCATCCGCAGCGGCAAAGGAGAGATTAAATAAAAAAGGTAATGGTAATAAATATTTAAATAGAGTCATGATTGAGGTTAAAATCTCGCTAAAAAGATGAAAAACTTTATAACCGTTACGCTATAAAGTTTTTCATTGTATAGAAATTCGCGAGTATTGCTTCAAAATTAAGATATTTTAGGAGTGACGGGAATCAAAGCGGGTTTGTCGGAATTTTTGCGAAAATTTTTTAGTAGGTAGGGTGAGCATTGCTCTAAAGCCATTAAGATAAGGCGTTTGTAGGGTGGAATAGC
>CAZKST010000413.1:0-1559 GCA_964555395.1 uncultured Thiotrichaceae bacterium
TTGTTCTCGAAACTTCTCAAAATTTGGTGCATTCACATATTTTAATGTACTAAACATGGCTATTATTGCAGTGGGTATTTCTTGTGCAATACGATGCAAAAATTGCACGAACAACTCTTTACTTGCATATCCTGTTTGCATTAAAGCGTTAATTTTTGTCCGCTCTACGCCTTTTTTGTTTGTGTCGCCTTTTCCTATACCAGCCCCTGTTTCTCCATAAGGTGGATTCATTAAAACTAAAATCTTTTTCCCTTCTTTAATTGCCTGTTGCAATTCTTTAGGAACTTTATTTGTCAAACTGTAATCAATTTTACCATCATCAGTAATATCATCATTCAAATAATCATATTGAAAACGATAAGCTGCAACACAAGTTTTCGTTGCTTTCATTACGTCAACATCGGCTTGGTCAAGCGTACTCATAAAAATATTGCGCGGGTTCGAATGCTTCACTTCCAAATTGCCCACACCGCAACACATATCCCACACTAAATAATTTTTCTGCCAATTTTTCCCCAACACTTCCGTTAATTTATCATAAGCCTTTTCAACTACATTTAACGGTGTGTAATACGCGCCCTTAAAACTGCGCTCATCTAAAGGAATTAAACTGTCGCGCCGTTCCAATAAGTAATTGCGATATTCAGATTTAGGCGGGCGATGATAAATCTGCCAAAACCGCCGATAACCTTCTTTATTATTTAACTCATACAAACGTCCACCCAAACTAAATACAGGTGCATTATTTTTATGCAGCAACTCGGCGGGTAAACTCGAATGCGTTGATACCGTGCCGTCGTGCATAATATCGGCAAAAAACAACAGCGCATAATCCTCTTCGCGCACACCATCAATTTCTCGCCCAATCATATCAACCCATTTATCAAACACTTGTTTCAAATTATCGGGCGTAATTTGGGTACGAATAATATCGCCTGAACGAATTGCTTCTTTAACTGTATTGATAAATTCATCTTCATGCGTCGCAATGCGAAATGAAACAAAATGAGTCCCAATATATGCCGAAACAGCATCTAATGCCTCTTTAGGATACTGACTTGCAGATTTGCCCCACTTCACTGTTTTCTTTTCTAAAAACGGAAGAACATCCGCAGTTTTCATTAAAGCGGCTTTTTCAGTATCAATAACAGCCAAAAAAGGCGGCAAAGTTTCACCTTTATTTAAAGCATCTTGCACATAATGCAACAACTGCGTAAACATTGCATAACTAGAATGCTTGCCTGTATCTTTAGCCTCAAACCAAATTTCATCGGTGCGAATATCAATTAAACCTTTGGTATAGCTTTTTAAGCCTAAAGCTTTAATATAAATATCTTTAACATCTTCTTCGCTTTTAGCGTGTTGGAGTTTTTCGTAAAGTGTAGGCATATTTTCACATTAAAAAAGAAATGAAAGGGGCTAAACTAATGAGGCGTTATATTAGTTGGCGCGTTTTAAAGCCATTAAGTTAAGCGCATCTGATTGTTGTAGGGTGGAATAGCGCAGCGTATTCCACCATTTGGTTTATCATCTGTTATTGCCCAGCATTTGCGGCGTTT
>CAZKST010000414.1:0-1537 GCA_964555395.1 uncultured Thiotrichaceae bacterium
TTCCCAAATCCCAACCGTTGTGCAATTTCTAAGGTTAATTCTGCTTGATTTAACGTATAGAAATGCAAACCAGGCGCGCCGCCCGCCAATACACGCTCGGCTAATTTAGTCACAACATCCAAACCGAAAGCTTTTAAACTTTCTTTGTCATTTTCTAAATTTTGCAATCGCCATTTTAACCAACGTGGAATCTCAGCACCGCATCCTTCAGAAAAACGCGATAATTGGGCAAAATTGCTAATTGGCATAATGCCCGCATAAATAGGAATCGTCACCCCGCGCCGCGTGCATTCTTCCACAAAACGGAAATACGCATCCGCATTATAAAAATATTGGGTAATCGCACCAT
Organism: uncultured Thiotrichaceae bacterium; assembly: GCA_964555395.1. GTDB lineage: Bacteria > Pseudomonadota > Gammaproteobacteria > Beggiatoales > Beggiatoaceae > CAZKST01. The sequence continues at coordinate 350 of CAZKST010000414.1, forward strand.
TTGCGCCCGCTGCAACTTTACGCGCAAAATAAGCAAAATCACTGTCAGCAGTCAAAGATTCAGGATGATGCTCTGGATAGGCGGCGACTTCAATATGAAAAGCATCGCCTGTTTCAGCACGGATAAATTCAACTAATTCATTGGCATAGTTAAATTCACCAATTGCGCCCATCATGCCTGATGGACGATCACCGCGCAACGCGACAATGCGGCGCACACCTTGACTCAAATAAGTTTGCAATAACGCCCGAATTTGCTCGCGTGTGCTGCCAATACACGACAAATGCGGCGCGGGCGGAATATCTGTATTTTGTTTAATATCTAAAACAGTTTCCAGCGTTTTTTCTTGTGTTGAGCCGCCTGCACCAAAAGTAACTGAAAAATAAGCAGGTTTTAAAACTAATAAACGGTCACGCACGATTTTTAATTTGGCAAAGCCTTCATCTGTGCGCGGTGGAAAAAATTCACAACTAATCATGAGATATTTTTAAATGAGGTTGTAAAGCCCAATAAAAGGCTTATAAGTGAAGAAGGTAGGAAGCATTTTCCCAATCTTGCGGCGTATTCAAATTGATAAATGTCTCCGCAATCGTGCTGCAATCAGCAATCGCCGCGTGCTGTTCAAGTAACCAACGGTGTAGTTTTAAATTACCTTGTCGCACACTGTCAATGGCTTTATTGTGCAATTCTCGTTTAATTAGCGCAAATACGCAATGTAACTGTTGTCCATCGCTAGCAACGCTCAAATCTCGCTCTTGGGCGTGCAAAGCGTCCCACAACACTTGTGCTAAATTTGGGGCAATGATTGGCGCATCACAAGGCACAAATAACACATACGGCGTAGTCGCCGCCGCTAATCCCTGCGCAATCCCTGCAAGCGGTCCCGCATAAGGCATTTCATCACTGACTACCTGACATTGGGTTAATGCTGCATAGTGGGCTTGATGACGATTTGCGCTGATAATCACTTGTTGCACTTGGGGGCGGAGTGCATCCACGCAATACTGAACCAGCGGGCGATTATTCCAAAGCAATAAGCCTTTATCTTGTCCGCCCATCCGCTGTCCTTCTCCCCCTGCTAAGATAACGGCGGTAATTTGGGATTGTATTTTCATAAGGTTAAAGGAGTCACTGCCATTAAGTTAAGGCGTTTGTAGGGTGGAATAGCGAAGCGTATTCCACCATGAA
>CAZKST010000415.1:0-1530 GCA_964555395.1 uncultured Thiotrichaceae bacterium
TGTCAGAGAGGGGCGAGCAATGTCCCAGTTTTATTGAATACGTCAAATACTAATTTACCACATAAAGAATGTACCTAATGCAATTGCATTAGATTTTTGGCTGTCGCCGCTACCATACCATTCATTTTCAATGCGTGAGTATTCAGCCGCAATCTTTAACCATTTGTTCACATCATGATAAACGCCTAAAGTAATTGAGCTTTGTTTATCAATTTGACGTGTGCCTTTGGTTAAACGTAAGACTTCATCGTATGCCGTTTCATCAGCGTTACTTTCGCCATAGCTTAAACCGATTTTAGTTGTACCGATTGTGTAAGTGGCTTGTGCAATAAAACCAAAGTTATCCCGCTCTTCGCCCATGCCGTCTAAAGAATCAGAATCTAACATTAATGTTGAACCTAACGCTTGTCCAGTATAGCCGGATACCATTAAGCCTAAGCCCATATCCATATCGTATGAAATCCCGCCCGCAACGCCTGTAGCGCGCACGCTTTCGCCGCCGTCAAATTCAGCACTTTGGCTCATGGCGTTAATCCATGCTAATAATTTACCGCCGCCGATTTTGCTGGCATAAGAAATTTCGCCTTCAATGCCGGGCATATCAGTAACGCTGGCTTCCATGCCGCTGCCTGCAATTTTGCTGGGGTCAAAAATGCCGACGGAAGCTTTAAAACCGCTATAGTCTGCGGTGGTGTAACGGATGCTGGCGTTAAATTGGGGATAAACATAACCATAGCCGATACGTCCTAAAGTTGTACCGCCGCCGTCCACGCCGCCTTGTACGCCTACGCCGAATAAGGTCATGTCAGTTAATAAGTTTTTGCCTTGGAATAAGCTTAAGGCGCGACCCATTTGCACTTCACCGAAATTGCCTTCTACTTTAAAGAAAGCTTCACGGAAGTCGACTTGTGAGCCGAATTGATTGCGGGTTTTAGCGTTTTGAATTTGGGGATAGAAGCCAATCCGTGCGCTACCGCGTAAGCCGTTGACAACGGGGGAGCGAACATTGAAAGCGAACACGGCGGGTAATAAGCCTGTGCGAACGCGGGTTGAATCTTGGTCATCTGCGATTGTGCCGCCGACGGTGTTAGCGGGTTTGGCATCAGGATTTTCGCTGACGACGAAAGCGTTGACGCTACCGTCAAAGCTGACTTCCCAGCCGTCGTTTCCGCCGACCATGACAACGGCATGGCTAGGGATAGCAGTTAATGCGCAAGTCACGCCCATCACCCCTGCAACGAGGCGAGATAAAGTTGTTCTCTTCATTTGGATAGCTCCTCTTTTGGTGTATCATTTTTGTAACGTTTTGTGCAACTGTCACATTTTTGTGACAAAACAATGAGTTACACAGATTCTCTCTACAACGAGTGAACTATAACAAATAATTTTTTGCGATTAAAGAGACAGTGTGACAATTTTGTATAAATTTCATTTTTGACAGGAAATTTTTTGACACGGTGGGCGGTTGTGTTATTGATTTTAGGCTTTACTATAAGGGTAATATTTTCAGGGTAATTGGTGGCTTTTTTT
>CAZKST010000416.1:0-1509 GCA_964555395.1 uncultured Thiotrichaceae bacterium
TATTTGAAGTTAATCAAAAGGACAGGTGTTTTTTTGATGCCTGTCTTATAATGTGCTGTTATTTTTTACTGTGGAGCTACGTTTATGAGTGAGAATGTGATTATTGCGTTAGTGGTTGGTGGGGTAATTTTGGGAGTGGTGTATTTGCTGCGTGACCGTTTCGGCTCGGGGAGTTTTAGTGCAAGTAAGGAGGGTGTACAAGCAAGTATGCAAGCGCATGAAACGGTGGTTTCTAGTGTAAGCGGGAATAAAATCAGGGGAAATAATAATAGTTTGGTGGCAGAGAATAGGGCAAAAGTAGATAATAATGAAGCAGATGGCGATAAAAATGATTTTGTAGGGAGATAAGGGCGTGACAGCAGAAGCAATGGCGAATTATCACAAGGAGCGGGCAGCTTTTTCTGCGCTTTGGCAGGCGGATTGTGTTTTATCGGGGGGAGTCGGGGAGCGGAAAGTCGACGTTATTAAAAACTTGTCGCAAGCAAATCCCTGAGACGGTTCATAAAGGGATTTTAAATTGTGATGGGGGTGAAATTCGCGTTGCGGATGTTTTTGCGTCGTTAGTGGATTGGTTGGGCTGGGAAAGGTTGGGTACATTTCGGCAAGAATTGGCTAAATTAAATCCGCAAGTCATTGGCAAAATTGATAATAATGAAATTGAAGGTAATGGCAATATTATTCAACAGGTGATTAATATCGGCAGTCCTGAAGAACGCAAAGATAGGCAGGTGCATTTAACGGATGCGTGGTTGCGGGATATGAAAGGATTGGATAAGCCTTTGCTTTTGGTATTAGATACTTATGAAAAAAGTATTGAGGAAATGCAAAATTTTCTGCACCGTGTGTTAATGCGGATGGTGCGCTTGCCTGCGATGCGTTTGGTGGTGGCGGGGCAAAGTGTGCCGAATGTAGAAAGTTGTAGTGAGTGGACAGATTGTTGTGATGTGCATGATTTGTATGGGGTAAAAGAAGCTGAACATTGGTTGCCTGTGGTTGAAAAAATGGGGCGGCGATTTCCTGATGGTGTTGTGCCACATTCTTATTTAGCGGGTATTTGTGCAGTATTGCAGGGTCGTCCTGCGGATATTAAGAAGTTCATTGAATCTTTCCCACGAGCTTAAATTATGGATAACAAATATTTAGATTTTTTAGCGCGTGTACAAACGGCTGAAGAATCAGAACACCCCGCCTTGCTTTTAGAATTCAGCCTTGCGCAATTACCGCCCAAAATCCGCACAGCGGTTGAAACAGCAGCGATTCCGCATTTTTTTGATACTCATTTTTTAAATGCGTTATTAACAGATGATTTAACAGAAAATGAATTTAAAGAATTAACGCAACTTTCTTTTATTGAAGAATATCCGAAAGAAGGTTTTTTTAATGTTCATGAAAGAACTCGACTTTTATTGTTAGATAAATTATGGAAAGAACAGCCTGACACTTATCGTGAAATCAGTCGCCGCGCCTTTCACTATTGCCAACAACAAGACCAAGATGCAACCACATGGC